>JBBRCN010000092.1:0-15695 GCA_038204775.1 Burkholderiales bacterium
TCCGGCCTGCACCCGCAGAGCGTGAATGCGGCCCAGGCGCGTGCGTGAGTGGTCGGACAGCAGCGGCAGCCCGTCCACGGCGCGGGCCAGGTCAACGGCGCCGGTGGACACGTCCAGAACTTCGATGTACCCGCCGCGGTCCACGGGGTACTCGCTGGCCAGGCTCACGTCGTACTCGTCGCCGGTGTTCGCGCGGGCTTCCAGCTTGAAGAAGCGTGTCGTGGTTTTCGGGGTCATGGTGTGAGTCCAGATTGACCGACCGAGCCAACAAAAAAGCCCGACCAGCCGGAAGCGAAAGGCACCCGAAACCGGGGCTTGACGTTGGCAAGTCGGGCAATGCCCGCTGATGGCTGGTGGCCCAGTGCGCTGGATGCGGGGGCCGGCTTGTTCAGCTCGGCGGGCGCATCGCGCATGGTCGTCACTAGCTCGCGACGATGGCGAGTGTACATGAAGTAGGCCGCGCGCATCAGTGCCGCCTCGCTGCGGTAGTCAAGGCGGCGGCGGCGGCTGCAGCGGCCATCACTTCGGGGGTGAGCGACTCCTTCACGGCCGCGTGCATCGCTTCAGCGCCGTGCTGTGCGGTGTCCGCATCCTTTGCGCCGAAAAGAGACCAGCCGAGCACTTGGCCATGCACAACGGTTGCCGTGAAACAGGTGCATGTTTCCGGCGAGTAAACCGCGACGAAGGCCGCCCCCTTCTCATCGGCCGCGACCAGCTGGTTGCGGATGCGACTCAGCGTGTCGCGGCCAATCGGGTGGGCCAGCGTTTGCAGGATGGCGGAATACTTCTGATGAATTTCGGTGTTGCGATTCACTCGGTTTCCTTTTCGGTGGTGGTGGAGGAGTCGGTGGGCTTGCCCAGGCGGTCGCCGGCGCCGGACAGCTGGACCAGAGTCTGGTGAATCTCGACGTAGAGCAGGTTCTGAATGGTGGCCGGGTCGGTCTCGCCGGCCAGCTGAGGCGCCAGGCGGCTGGGCAGCTGCAGCAGAGATTCGCGCGCGGTTGCGAAGGCAATGCCCAGCGCGTTCTTCACAGCGGACAGGCGGATCAATTCCCCGCGCATTTCTGCCTCGCGCATTTCAGCGATGCCGGATTCGGCACGTTCTCGCCGGACACGGAAGACGTGATAGTCGCCTGAGACGTTTTCGTCGCTCGGTGCTACTGCACCCCCAGCCGCTGCGGCGGCGGTCGCGGCGGGGCCGCTGGCGCCCTTGGCGGGCCGATTGGCGGGCTCTGCAGGCGGCGGGGCTCCGATACGCACACGGCTACGGATGTTGGACGCGTGCCAGGCGCGTGCAGCCTCGACCGAATCGACGGGCATGCCACGCCGTGCCCAGCGGGAAATCAAGGTCGGGTCGCACGCCAGGGCGCGGGCCAGGTCTGTCGTTCGAACTTGCATTTCTAGACTCCAATGTGATGAAAGTCTAAATCTAGACTATTGCCCCAGGGCTGCACTACCGAATCAATGGGGTCCGGATTACCCTTGCCTGGCACTCCACAGGAAGGACCCGCGAAGGGGGTCTGAGCCATCGTGCGCGCTGGCGTGCTCATGGGTCGACCAGGCCGGGTGGTCAGTTTTGTCAGTCAGGTCAGTGAATTTGCAATGCAGTCCGCCAGCCTTTAATTCAGTGTAAAAATCGGTTATGAATTGCAAAGCGTGTGTGCGTGAGAGTCTGGCCAGGTGCATTGAAAGATCACTGACCAGACTGACCAAACTGACCAGCGGCTCAAACGCGGCGGGCTGCACGAACCTGCTCCGATACGGTCATCGAGCGCTTTGCATACACCGCTGCGCGCTTGCCGTTGACCTTGAAAAGCCCGTCGTCGGCATCTGGATTGCGTACTGGCACGTAGCCCACCCGCTCCAGTTTGTGCGGGATTGCTCGGCGTGTTTTGCGGTCTGCAAGCTCATCGCCCAACTGAAACAGCCGTTCCGCGCTCGCGCCGTCGATCAGCATCTTCAGCGTCAGTGCGCCAGGCGTGCCCAAGACCTCGATCACGTCGCGCAGTTCCCCGGACTCAGGCGCAGCGCCTGCCGCGACTACCGTCCAGAATGCTGCCGTCTTCAGGGGCGGCGCCTTCGCATCGAACCCTGCCAGGTCGAGCCCTGCCAGATGGGCGCACACATGCCCTGCACCGCCGTCAGCAAACCACTGATACAGCTCGGTCCAGTAGTCCGGGCCGAAGTCTTCTCGGCACCGTGGAGACCACGCCACGTAGTGCCGTCTGTCATCAGCGGGCAGATACAGGCCGTCGCTCAAGTGGTTGGTGGTGATGACGACACCGCACACGTTGGCCACGTAGGTTTCACGCAGGTGCTTTTCATCGCAGCGGATCACGTCCGGCGGCGCGGCGATGTAGGCCTTGCTGGCATCGTAGAAACTGAAGCGGTCTACGTCGCCCAGGTCGCGTGCTTCGCTGATTCGGACGATCACCGCCTTGACCCAGCCGTTGAACCTACCCAGCATTTGCGATGGGCTGATATCGGACCAGTTCCAGGGCCCGACAGCGGCCTTGATCGGCTCAAGAATCGTGTCCTTGCCGATGCCTTGCAGGCCACCCAGCACCAGCGCGTGATTGCACTTGTCGCCGGGGCGTTGCACGCGGTGCGCCAGCCACTTCGTAATGTGCTCGGCATCGTCCGGGTAGACGCGTCGCAGGTGCTCGATCCACGGCCCAGCCTTGCTGGCGGTGCCTTGCGGGCGCTCCGGCTGACGGTACAAATTGAACACCGTGGCGCCTTCGTGCTTCGCCCAGCCTGAGACTTGGAGCACGCGGTCACTGATGAGCATGTTCTCGGCCGGGTGCCAGGCCATTTGCACGATTGCCTTGTTCGAGTCCAACCACGCATTGGGTGCCAACTTCTTGCCGTTGATCGTCGGCCACGGCACGCTGCCGTTGACCGACGAACTCGGCCACAGTTCGCGGGTCGGGATGAACAGGTACGAATGGCTCGGCATGTGCGCGTAAAAGTCTTGAAGCGTCACGCCTGCAACAGCCGGACGGTCCGGTTCAGCGGGGTCGAAGTCATCGGGCGGTTCTGGCAGCCCATCATCGAACGGCTCAGGCGGTAGCTCATCAGCCGGCAGCACGAAGCGCTTGGACTTGTTGATCAGCTTCATGACGCGCTCGCCGCTCATGCTGCCGCCCTCAAAACGTCGTTCAGGTCGGTGTTGCGCGTGTCTGGCATGACGACGTGAACCCCGCGCCCGGCCAGTGTCCAGCGCCGAGCACAAGCATCCGCAGCCCGACTACCGGCGGGGTCGTTGTCGGCCCCAATCAACAGTGTTTCGATGCCGGCCAGCACCGGGAATTCGGTCATGTTGCCGGCGTCGATGCAGGCCCAGACTGGCGTGAATCCGTGCGCCAGGCTCAAACTGGTTTCGATGCCCTCGGCGATGGCCAAGCCGGTCGTGACTGCCTCGTCAGGCCAGAGACGAATCACGCCACCGGCCTTGCGGTGCGCACGCAGGAGCATGCGCGGCGGCTTGACCTGGGCCTTGACGCCGCCGGCGTTGATCCAGGTTCGATGCAGTGATATCGGTTCGCGCGTCAACACGTCAGTGACAAGCGCCACCAGCGCGGGGCCGACGGTGCCGGTCGGCGGATGCTTCAAAGCCGGGTGCCAACGAAGATCACCGTCGGCCGGCGGGAGCACGCAGCCACGCGCCTGCAGGTACGCCAGAGCATCCCCGGCAAGGGGCCTGCAAGCCTCCCAGAGCGCACGGCCGAACTCGGACAGGGTTGCGTGCTGCGACGGCTCCTGGCGGGCTTGCAGGGGCGCAGCGCGCGGTGCTGGCGCCGGCCGTTGCTCACCGTCCTTGGACGGCCTCCAGCCGGTGGCCATCGCGGCGTGCCAGAGCGAGCCCACGCCGACGGCGCCGTTCTCCTTGACGCTGCGGAATGCCGCTCTGACGTCCCGCGCGCCGCCATAGTTCGCGGCCGTGCTGCTCCAGGCGTCGATGTCCTCGACGGTCAGCCCGGCGGCGATGGCGGCGGCGCCGATGCGGAACCACTCGTTGCGCGGGCATCCCGGGTCGATGGCGTGCAGTGCATCGCCGGCGTGGCGCAGGTCGATGGGGCTCATATCGAAACCCCCAGGCGCTTCAGCCAGGCCTCGACCTCGGTGTCGGCCAATTCGCGGGTTAGGTTCCAGCGGCAGGCCAGCCAGCGACCATCAGCCAGGCGATGCAAGGCGATGCCCTGCATTGCAGCCGATGCCTGCAGCCGGGCCTGCCGCTTGCGGGCGCAGTCGCTCATGCCTTGAGCTACCGGCCGGAATGCGGCACAATCAGGGCGTTGGTTGGTGCTTTTGGTTTCAGTGTTCGCCGGGTTGCCGCCCGGCGTTCGCACGTCTGGGGCGGTCATTGCGCTGCCTCGGTAACGCGAGCCTTACGAGTGCCACGCTGCACTGCCGGCCGGCACTTGTAGGTGGTGGGTACAGCCTTGTTGCGGATCCACTCCAGCAGGTCGGCGCCGGTGGTCACCAGCTTCCGCTCGGTGATGGCGTACAGCTTCGGCGCGTCACCCTGGGCTCGTTGCCGCTGCAGCGCAGGCGCCGACATGTTCACCGCCTGGGCCACGCCGTCGGGCCAGGACAGGATGTCACGCGCCGAAATGGGCGGGGTGGTGTCTTTAGGTTTCATTAGTTCGCTCCAGATGTCTGAAGCGAACTCTCGCCGGCTCGTCGCCTAAAGGCGACCCACACAAGCGGCGACGGCTTATGTGGATTGACGCGTTCGCGCTGCTCGCCACTGCTTCATGGTGGCCTCAAGAATCCGCCGGCCGACAACCGGGGGACCGGGGGCGTTGAATCCTTCCAGCGCGTCTTTGAGCGTGTCCGTGGACGGTGCGTCGTGCGACATGAAGACCCAGGTATCGAGCACGATGCGGACCCAGGCGCTGGCGTTCGTGTCGTGGTGCGACCCGGTGCCCTGAAACGGCTGCAGGCTGCTTTGCAGCCAGTGCAATTCATCGCCGATGTGGTCGATGCGCGCCCGCAGGTCTAGGAGACGCGTCTCGGAATAGTCCATAGCGCCTTGCACCGCGGACAACAGCCCGGTGGCAGGGGCGAGAAGGCGCGCCAGGCACCGCTGCAGTTCCTTCACGGCGCTGGCCGTGGCGTTGAATTCCGGCCGTCGATCCGCGGGCGTGTGGCCGGCGGCGCGGTCGCGCCACAGCAGATAGCGCTCACGCGCCGCCCTCAGGATCAGCTCGGTTTGCTCGCGGTCGGGCGTGCTCATACCGCCGCCGCAACGATGGCAGCCACGCGTTCGGCCAGTGTGTTCAGGGCGGCAGTCTTCTCCGCCATTCCATCGTGCCGTTGATACACCCGGACCAGCTGTGGCGGTGCGTGGTTCAGAACGGTCTCAACATCGAACACTGGCACGCCTGCCTCGCGCATCAGCGTGGCGGCGGTGCGCCGCAAGTCATGCGGGCGCCACGTCAACCCTGCCACCTTCAGGCGGCCGACCAGGGACACGTAAACCGGCCGGGGCAGTGGCAGCAGTTCGGCGGCGGCAGCACTCAACGGCACCACGTGCGGCTTGCCGTTTTTGGTCATCGGGACAGTCCAGACTTTGCCGGCCACCTGCGCGGGTTCCATCTGCAGGGCCTCGCCGATGCGGCACGCGGTGAGCATGCAGAACCTGAGTACGTGTGCATCGGCGTCGGTGCGCTGCCACAGCGTGCGCAGTTCATCGTGCGTCAGAACCCGTTCGCGCGGGCTGTATGGCAGCAGGCCGAGCCGGGATGCCGTCACCCCGCCCAGCGGATCAACCTCCAGCAGCCCGCGCGCCACGCCCCAACCGGTGAACTGCTTCAGCAGTGCCAGGGTCTTGCTGGCGCTGTTCGGGGTGTCGGACATCCGCTGCACGGCATGGGTGATGTCGATGCGCCGGACCGATGACAAGCTCCGGCCAGCCAGGCCGGCCAGCGCACGTTCCAGCAACGACGCGGACTGCTTCTGGGCGTCCTCTGTGCGGTAGCGCACGCCGATGTACTCGCGGCAGAACGCATCCAGCGTTGCCTTGACGGTTGAGTCTTCGCGCGGCAGGGCGAGATCGGTCCGGGCAGCTTCCGCACGCTGGCGAGCCATATGCAGGCCGACGGTCGGCCAGTCGCCCAGCTGCCGCACCTGCCACGAGCCACCCATGCGGGTGCGCAGCACCCAGGACTGCCGGCCGTTCGGCCTGCGCTTGAGATACAGGGACTGGCCGAACGGCACCAGCACCTCTTGCCGGACTGCAGGAAGTCGGCCGATGCCGGCATCGGTGGCGGGCGGCTTGGTGGCGGTCTTCATCAGGTATCACCCTTGGTATCAACCATGTAGTTCTGATGATACCTGAACGGCATCTAAACGCTTCTCCCACCTAGGTGAGAGACCCATCTAGCCCGGTGTTACACCTGCATGTTCATGATGTCGCTGTAAGCCTGCACCAGCCGGTTGCGCACCTGCAGCGTCGCCTGAAAGCCGATTTGCGCCTTCTGCATGGCCACCATGGTCTCTTCCACGCTGACCGCCGGGTTGTCCAAGGACACCTCGCGCTGCAGGCGGCCAGCCTCGAACTGGGTCTGGCTCACGTCCTTCAGCGCATCGGCCATGGCAGCCCGAAAACCACCACCCACGGCTGCAGCGCCGTCGGTGCGTGGCATGCCGTCGGGCCGCAGCCCGGCGCGGGCCACGGCGGCCTGGAAATCGAAGCTCTGGATGCGCATGTCGTTCATGGGGGGACCTCGGGCGCCAGCTCGGGCAGGGCCTTCGAAGGGGCCAGCCGCTGCCAACAACACGGTTTGCACTTTAGGTGGCGGGCCGCCCGCCCAGGGCCCGATCAGGCGCCTGTTTGCCGGCTTTCTCGCGCTGAAGTTTTTGTGCCGCCCGGCCAACATGGCGATTGAGTACAGGACGTTTCGCCCCTACCCGCCAAACCCACATGGACAACGCCGTCACCACGACCGCAACAACTTCAGCCCTGATCCCGTTGGTGCCCGCCGCCCCCGGCCTGGGCCAGCGCTGGCAGCAACTGCCGGCACGCAGCCAATTGGGCGCCGTGCTGGGCCTGGCCGCGCTGTTGGCGGTGCTGGTGCTGATGTTCAGCAGCGCTCGCGACGCCGACTACCGTGTGCTGTTCCCCAATCTCAGCGACAAGGACGGCGGTGCCGTGATCGAGCGCCTGACGCAGATGAACGTGGCCTACCGCTTCAGTGAAGGGGGCGGCACGATCATGGTGCCCGCCAACCGGGTCCATGAACTGCGCATGAAGCTGGCATCGGCCGGACTGCCGTCGGGCAGCGGCTCGGGCAGCGCCGGCTACGAACTGCTGGACAAGAACAACTTCGGCCAGACCCAGGGCCAGGAACGCATGAAGATGCAGCGCGCCATCGAAGGCGAGCTGACGACCACCATCCAGGCGCTGGAATCGGTGAAATCGGCGCGTGTGCACCTGGCGCTGCCGCAGATGAACGGCTTCTTCCGCGAACAGCAAAAGCCTTCGGCTTCGGTGGTGTTGACGCTGCACGGTGGCCGCACGCTCGAACGCGGCCAGGTGGCCGGCATCGTGAAGCTGGTATCGGGCAGCGTGCCCGAACTCACACCCAAGGCCGTGAGCGTGGTGGACAGCACCGGCGCCTTGCTGTCCGGCCCCGGCGACGACGAAGCCACGCACGGTCTGGACAGCCAGCAGTTGCAGTACCGCCGTGAAGTTGAAGCCGGGCACTTGAAGCGCGTCCTGGCACTGCTGGAACCGGTGGTGGGCCGCGACAACGTGCGCGCCAGCATCACCGCCGACATCGACTTCAGCCAGGTCATGCGGACCGCCGAAGCCTACGGCCCCAACCAGGGCGCCGAGGCCAAACCGGCGGTGCGCGAGCTGCGCACCGAAGAATCCAGCCAGCCCGGTGGCGCCAACGCCGCCGGTGTGCCCGGCGCCACCAGCAACCAGCCGCCGGTGCCGGCGCAAGCACCTATCAACGGCGCGGCGCAGGCGCTGCAAGGTGCACAAGGCGCTGGGGCTGCGGCCGCCAACGCCACGCGCCGCGACGCGGCCACCCGTTTTGAGGTCGACAAGACCGTCACCGTGACCAAGGCTGCGGTGGGCAACGTGCGCCGCCTGAACGCCGCCGTCGTGGTCAACCACCGCACCAGCACCGACGCCAGGGGCAAGACCAGCACCGTGCCGCTGACCGAGAAAGAAATCGAACAGCTCACCGCCCTGGTGCAGCAAGGCATCGGTTTCAACGCAGAACGTGGCGACGTGGTGAAGATCGTCAACGCGCCCTTCCGCGTGGAAGCCGCACCTGCCGCCGAAGAGACCCCGATCTGGAAGCAGGGCTGGCTGCTGGACCTGCTGCGCAGCGCGCTGGCGCCGCTGGCGCTGGCCGTGGTGGCCCTGGTCATCGTCTTCAAGCTCATCAAGCCCGCTCTCGCCTCGATGCTGGCACCCCCACCGCCTCCAGAGCCCGGCACGCAGCTCAGCGAAGTGGTGGGCGACCCCAGCAGCCCCAATGAACGGGTCGCGCTGCCGGCGCCATCGGTTTCCATGCACAACGCCAGGGTGGAGTCGGCTCGCGCCATGGCCAAACAGAACCCGGCAGCGGTGGCCAGCATCGTGCGTGGCTGGGTGAACGGCGAGGTATGACTCCCCCCCGGAGCGCCTTCGGCGCGCCAAGGCGCAGAGGCCTTGGCCTTTGCCAGGCACCAACAGTCCTCAGGACTTTTTGTGTCCGGGTAACGCCCCCCCAGGGGGGCAGCGCTAGCGCACCGGCAGAGCCGGTTCCGTGGCGTTTGCTGGGTCGCGAGGCCTGGGAGTCGGTGTGTATGCGCGCAGCGCGCTGGAGCGACTGATGGCCTCGGCTTCGATGGACGACGAAGGGCTGGAGAACGCGGCCATCTTGTTGATGAGCTTGGGCGAGGAAGAGGCGGCCGAGGTGTTCAAGCACCTGGCGCCCAAGGAAGTGCAGCGCCTGGGCGAGACCATCGCACGCATGCGGGCGGTCACGCGCGAACGGGTCGAAGGTGTCATGGACGCCTTCGAGAAGGTGGCCGCCAACGAAAGCATGCTGGTGGCCGACAGCAACGAATACGTCAAGAGCGTGTTGCGCAAGGCGCTGGGCGAGGACAAGGCCAATCTGCTGATCGACCGCATCTTGCAGGGCAGCGACGTCACTGGCATCGAAAGCCTGAAGTGGATGGACCCGCAGAGCGTGGCCGAGCTGTTGCGCAATGAACACCCGCAGATCGTCGCGGCCATCCTGGTGCACCTGGAATTCGACCAGGCGGCCGAGGTGCTGAAGCTGTTCACCGAACGCCAGCGCAACGAAGTGATGGTGCGCATCGCCACCCTGGACGGCATCCAGCCCACCGCGCTGCGTGACCTGAACGAGGTCATGAGCAAGGTGCTCGCCGGTGGCGACCGCAGCAAGAAGAGCAGCCTGGGCGGCGTGAAGACCGCGGCCGAGATCCTGAACATGCTGGGCTCGGCGGTGGAAACCAGCGTGCTGGACTTCGTGCGCGAGGCCGACAACGACCTGGCGCAGAAGATCATGGACAACATGTTCACCTTCGATGACGTCGAGAAGATCGACGACAAGGGCATCCAGTCCCTGATGAAGGAAGTGCAGAGCGAATCGCTGGTCATTGCGCTGAAGGGTGCGACACCGGCGCTGCGCGAGAAAATCTTCAAGAACATGTCCACCCGGGCCGCAGAAACGCTGCGCGAAGACCTGGATTCGCGCGGCCCGGTGCGCTTGTCCGAGGTGGAAAGCGAGCAGAAGGAAATGCTGAAGATCGTGCGCCGCCTGGTCGACGAAGGCCAGATCGTGTTGGCCGGAGGCGGTGATGAGCAGTTTGTATAGGTCCCCCCCCCGGAGCGCCTGCGGTGCTCCCCCCCAGGGGAGCACCGCCCGCGGCCCGGCTGAGCCGGTTCCGCGGCGTTCACTTGATGCGCTGTGCGTGGTGTTCTGCCCGCGATGAGCAAGCCCACTTCCTTCAAGAACGTGCCGGCGCCGCCAGGCAGCAAGGCCGGCAATGCCTACACCCGCTTCATCCCGCGTGAAGAGCTGGGCGACTTTGCCAGCTGGCAGCCTGATGCGTTCGGCGGCAAGGCCAGCCAGGGTGGCCGCGCTGCGTTTGCCGCGCGTGCTGCTGCAGCAGTTGCCGAACCGACCGAACCCGACGCCGCCGAGTGGCAGTTGCGTGTCTCGGCCGCCCGCCAGGCGGGCTACCAGGATGGATACCGCGACGGCACGGCCGCGCTGGAAAACTTCAAACAAAACTTTGCGCAGCAGGCCACGGCACAGGTCGGCACCTTGCTCGATGCCTTCGATGCCCAGCTGCTGGCGCTGGACGGCGAGATGGCGCAGACCCTGGCCCGTACCGCCGTGCAGCTGGCGCAGCAGGTGCTGCGCACCGAGCTGAACCAGCGTCCTGAACTGGTGGCCAAGGTGGCTTCCGAAGCCGTGAATGCGGTGATGCACAGTGCCCGCCACATCGCTGTCCACGTGCATCCGCAAGACCTGCCCCTGGTGGCCGAAGGCGCGGAAGAAGCCCTGACCGCGCGCGGTGCGCGCCTGCAGGCGGACTCGGCCATCGCGCGTGGTGGTGTCTTCGTGCAAAGTGATGTCGGCGCCATCGACGCGCGCATTGCCCAGCGCTGGGCCCAGGCCGCAGCCGCCTTGGGATCGCAGTTGCCGCTGGACGCCTCGGCTGGCGACGGCCAGAGCCCGACATGACGGCTGCATCGGCTGCCCAGGCCACACCGCAGGTGCCGCTGGCGACGCGACTGGACACCCGCGCGCAACGCTGGACGCGTTACCTGTCGGACCTGCAGGACTACGCGCAGCTGCCGCAGCCGCTGGAATCGGTGGGCACGCTGCTGCGCGTCACCGGCCTGGTGCTTGAAGCCGCGGGCGTGCGGGTGCCGGTCGGGTCGGTGTGCGAGATCCATGCCGACGGTCAGCGGCCGGACCAGGTGGTGCTGGCCGAAGTGGTGGGCTTCAACGGCGACCGCGCCTACCTCATGCCCACCGGCGAGATGCACGGCATGAGCAGCGGCGCGCGTGTGGTGCCACGCGCAGCGCCGCGCACACCGCCGCGCTTCGGTGCAGAAAACCACCCCTGGCGCCGCAGCGAAGACCGTGGCCTGCACCTGCCCATGGGCGACGGCCTGCTGGGCCGTGTGGTGGACAGCCACGGCCAGCCGATGGACCGCCTGGGCCCCATCGCCAACGTGCACCCCGAACCCATGGTGCGCCGCCCCATCAACGCGATGGACCGCGACCCCGTGCGCCAGCCGCTGGACACCGGCGTGCGTGCCATCAACGCCCTGCTCACCGTGGGCCGCGGCCAGCGCATCGGCCTGTTCGCCGGCACCGGCGTGGGCAAGAGCGTGCTGCTGGGCATGATGGCGCGGTACACGGCGGCCGATGTCATCGTGGTCGGCCTCATCGGCGAACGCGGCCGCGAGGTCAAGGAATTCATCGAGGACATCCTCGAAGCTGAAGGCCGCGCGCGCAGCGTGGTGGTGGCCGCGCCAGCCGACGCACCGCCGCTGGTGCGGCTGCAAGGTGCGCACTACGCCACCGCCATTGCCGAGCACTACCGCGACCGTGGCCAGCACGTGCTGCTGTTGATGGACAGCCTGACGCGCTATGCCATGGCGCAGCGCGAGATTGCGCTGGCCATCGGCGAACCGCCGGCCACCAAGGGCTACCCGCCCAGCGTGTTTGCCAAACTCCCGCAGCTGGTGGAACGCAGTGGCAACGGGCTGGCCGGCCAGGGCAGCATCACCGCGTTTTATACCGTGCTGAGCGAGGGCGACGACCCGCAAGACCCGGTGGCCGACGCGGCACGCGGCATCCTGGACGGCCACATCGTGCTGTCGCGCGACCTGGCCGAAGGAGGCCACTACCCGGCCATCGACGTCGAGCGCAGCGTGTCACGGGTGATGACCGCCGTGGCCGCAAAGGAACACGTGCTGGCCGCGCGCCGCATGCGCCAGTTGATGAGCAAGCTCAGCAAGGCACGCGACCTGATCCAGCTGGGCGCGTATGCACCCGGACACGACGCCGAACTCGACACCGCCGTGCGTCTGCAGGCGCAGATGAACGCGCTGCTGCAGCAGGACATGCACGAACGGGCGCTGCTGGACATGAGCCGGGCCCAGCTGTGCCGCCTGATGGCTGTCTGATGGCCACCTGATGGTCGGCTGATGATCGATCGAACCTTGACTGAACGCCCAACCCCGGCCCTTGCGCCACAACCCGAGCCGCGATGACCCAAGCCTTGCAGTCCTTGTTCGAACACGCCGAACGCCAGCGCGACGACAGCCTGGCGAGGGTGCAGCAGGCCGAAGAAACCAGTCGCCGCGCACACCAGCAGTGGCAACAGCTGCACAACTACCGCAGCGACACAGAAGCCCGTGCGCCGGGTCACGGCGGCCGCGCCGCAGCCATCGAGCTGCTGCACTGCCACCGCGCTTTCGCACAAAGGCTGGACCAGGCGCTGGCACAACAAACGGCCGTGCTGCAAGCGGCCGAAGCCCAGCTGCAGCAACAACGCCAGCTGCTGCTGCAGCGCGAAACGCGGGTCGCAGCCGTGCGCAAGCTGATGGAACGCCGCCAGGCCGAGCAGCAGCGCGGCCAGGCGCGGCAGGAACAGAGCCGCAGCGACGAAGCGGCCACCCAGCGGCACTGGCGCGACAGCGCACAGAGCCGCGCCGCGGCGCTGTGATCGCCCAACGCTTTAGCCGCGCATCCCAACCCCAACCCACGATCTACAGGACGGCCCCATGTTGAGCTCGCTGCCCTTCTCACCCGTCCTGCCCGCTGCGCCCTCACCCGCGCCATCGGGCGCGCCAGCCACGCCGTCTTCAGGCCAAGCCGACGGCGCTGCGCCTGGCGCGTTTTCGCAGGCGCTGGACGAAGCCAAGGCGCCACCACCCGAGCGCACCGCCGCGTCACGGGGGCGTATCAACGGGCCCACCGGCGGCCCCGACAAGGCGCCCCGGACCTTGCCCGGCAAGCCACAGTTTTCTTCCTTGCCCGAGGCCGAGGACGGATCCACCGTGAAGGCGGGCTCGGACCTGGCCACCACCAGCGACAAAGACCGCGCTGGCGAACAAGTGAACGACCTGCTGGCCCAGCTGCAGTCCCAAGCCCAGCTTCAACTGCTGGTGCCCCAGGGCGCAGCCGCTTTGGCGCAGGCCCGTGCAGCCGTTGGTGCAGCCGTTGGTGCAGCCGGCGGTGCAGGCGGGGGTGCAGCCGGCGGTGCAGCGGTTGGCGCAGCCGGTGGCGCTGCGTCGCACGCAACTGCAGAGTTGGCCGACGACGGCAGTGGTGCATCAAGCGCGAGCCTGCTGGGCGCGCTGAGCGTCGCCGCGCAACGCCTGACGGACGGCGCCGATGCCAAGGGCGGCGGCAGCGACAAGGGCAGCGACAAGGGCAGCGATGCCCGGCCGCAGACCCGGCAGCTGCAGGAGCTTCTGGCCGGCGCCGCTGAAAAACAGGCCTTGCAGGTCGACACCCTTTCGGCAGCCACGGCGTCCCTGCAAGGCCCAACAGCCACCGAAGGGCACATCGGGGCTGGCGAAGGTGGTTTTGTCCTGAGCGCCCTGTCCGCAGGCGCGGCCCAGGCCGCCGCACCTGGCAGCAGCCCCTGGGCACCCGCCGAAGCGCGCTTGCCGGCACGGCCTGGCAGCCCCGACTTTGCGCCACAGCTGGGCACGCAGCTGAGCACCTTTGTGCGCGACGGCGTCGAACACGCGCGCCTGCACCTCAACCCGGCCGAGATGGGGCCGGTGTCGGTGCGCATCCAGATCGATGGCCAGATGGCCATGGTGCACCTCAGCGCAGACAACGCGCAGACGCGCCAGGCGCTGGAACAGGCGATGCCGCAGCTGGCCAGTCAGCTGCGCGAAACAGGCCTCACGCTGACGGGCGGCGGTGTGTCAGAGCAGCCTCGCCAGGACGCGCAGGCAGCCGCGGATGGCCGTGGCGAAGGTGGCAACGAAAGTGGAAACCGCGGCGGCAACGATCGCAGCGAAGCGGGCCGCGACAGCCGCAACGAAATGGCCTTCACCCCCACACGCTTGCCCCAGCGCCGCGGTGTGGTCGACCTGGTGGCCTGACCCGTCTGGCCAGCGGCACCCGCTGGCCGGCCTTCAGATCAGCCGGTCTTAGGCCCCCTTTTCGCGGCATCGCCCGGGCAGGGCGCTCTCAATAATGAGCTTCACACGCCGACAAGCGTCGCCCTTGGGTCTGCCCCGGGCGCGGCTGTTTGTTGGCCCCGCATCAAGGAGCCCGCATGTCCGCCGCCGTTGCCGAAGCCGCCCCGCCCCCCAAGGGCAAGAAGAAGCTGATGATCATCATTGCCGTGGTGGCACTGGTGCTGGCCGGTGGTGGCGGCGCGGCCGTCCTGATGCTGAAAAAGAAGGCCACGGCCGAAGCCGATGCCGCCGAGGGCGGTGAAAGCGACGCACCCGTCAAGGCCGTGGCCAAACACGACCCCAAGGCGGTGCCGGTGTTCGTGCCACTGGACCCTTTCACGGTCAACCTGGCCGACCGCGATGCCGAGCGTTACGCACAAGTGGGCATCACGCTGGAGATCGACGACCTCAAGACCGGCGACCAGATCAAGAACTACATGCCGGCCATCCGCAACAACATCCTGCTGGCCCTGGCCGACCGTACCGCAGCCGAGTTGATGGGCCGCGACGGCAAGGTCAAACTGGCCAACAAGGTGATCAAGGAAACCTCGCGCGCGCTGGGCTACGAGGTTGAAGCAGACGAAGCACCTGCGGCGGAAGGCGAAGGCGAAGACGAAGCGGCGGCAAAGAGAAAGACGAAGAAGAAGGCAGCCGCGCCGGTTTTGCCGGTGAAAGCGGTTCACTTCTCGAACTTCATCATTCAATGACCGTGAGCCCCCAAGCTCGCTTGCGCTCGCACCCCCCCGGGGGGGGTGCGCTCCGTGCGCCAGGGAGACCCTGGCGCCGCAGCCGACTTGATCGGTTCGCCACTTTTGTTCTCGCATGAACCAGCAGATCCTTTCGCAAGACGAAGTCGACGCGCTGCTGCAGGGCATCACGGGTGAAAGCCAGAAGCTCGAGCAGGACGACACGCCGACGACGGGCATCCGCGACTACGACCTGGCCAGTCAGGAGCGCATCGTCCGCGGCCGCATGCCGACGATGGAGGTCATCAACGAGCGCTTTGCGCGCAACATCCGCATCGGGCTGTTCAACTTCATCCGCAAGAGCCCGGAGGTGAGCATCGGCGGCATCAAGGTGCAGAAGTTCAGCGCCTTCCTGCGCGAGATCGTGGTGCCCACCAACTTCAACATCGTCAACGTCAAGCCGCTGCGCGGCAACGGGCTCATCGTGTGCGACCCGAGCCTGGTGTTCGCGGTCATCGACGCGCTGTACGGCGGCATCGGCAAGTACCACACGCGCATCGAGGGCCGCGACTTCAGCCCCACCGAGCTGCGCGTGATCCTGCGGCTGGTGGAGGTCATCACCGCCGAATACAAGAAGGCCTGGGTGGGCATCTACCCGGTGGAGCTGGAATACCAGCGCAGCGAGATGCAGCCGCAGTTCGCCAGCATCGCCACACCCAGCGAAATCGTGGTGGCCACCAGCTTCACGCTGGAAATCGGCGAGACCACGGGCACGGTGCATTTCTGCGTGCCCTACAGCACGTTGGAGC
>JBBRCN010000093.1:0-15551 GCA_038204775.1 Burkholderiales bacterium
TCGGCCAGCCAGATCAACGTCGTGGCCGGTGGCAACCCGAACCTGTCGCCTGAAGAAGCCGACACCACGACCATCGGCTTCGTGTTCGAGCCCAGCTTCGCGCCGGGCCTGACCGTGAGCCTGGACTTCTACAAGATCACCATCGAGAAGCAGGTCAGTTCTGCCACCTCGGGCCAGGTGCTGGACGGCTGCTACTTTGCTGCCCTGAACCCGGGCCTGGGCTTCAACTCGCTGTGCGGCCTGATCCGTCGCAGCCCGGTGGACGGTACGCTGAATGGCGGCTCGGCACCTGGTGTGGTGGTGTCGCAGTCCAACCTGGGCAGCTTCTGGACCGAAGGTTATGACCTGGCGGTGAACTACCGATTGCCGCTGCGCACGCTGGGCCTGAGCCCGGCGGCCGGCCGTCTGGACCTGGGCTTGAACTTCAACCAGGTGACGAAGTTCGAACAGCAGACCATCCCCGGTGTGCCGTTGCTGGACTACCTGGGCTACTACGGCAGCAGCACGGGCGGGCCGAACTACAAGTCCAAGTTTACGCAACGTACGGTGTGGAGCGTGGGTGACTGGGTGGTTCAGTACAACTGGCGCCACGTGGGCAAGGTCACCGAAGAGCCGGGCGGCACGGTGTTTCCGGCTGGCGTTTCCACCATCAAGGCTTACGACTACATCGATGCTGCGGTGGACTGGAACCTGACCAAAAACCTGAAGTTGCGCTTGTCGGTGACCAACCTGTTCGACAAGCAGCCGCCTCTGGTGGGCAGCACCATTGGCACGACGGGCACCAACAGCGGCAACACCTTCCCGGCGTACTACGACATCGTGGGTCGTGCCTACACGGTGGGTGCGACGCTGAAGTTCTGATTGCCGGATCTCCGGTACCAGCAAAGGCGGGCTTCGGCCCGCCTTTTTTTTGCCATCGCCGGCCTCGAAGGCGCTATCGCCGCCAGGCGCCGGAGTAAAAATCGCCCGCCATGGCCACCGCTTTCCCGCCACCCAAGACTCCCTCCGAAGCCCAGGCCGATGCCTGGGTGCAGCGTGGCTTTGCGCACCATCAGGCCGTTGATAGCCCAGCAGCAGAGCAGGCTTACCGGCAAGCGCTGCAGGTGTTTCCGCGGCACGCGGTGGCGCTGCAGCTCTTGGGTCTGCTGCTGCGCAGGCAAGGCGACCTGGTGCAGGCCGAAGCGCTGATGCGCCAGTCATTGCAGGTGCAGCCGGGCCAAGCGCATGTCTGGAACAACCTGGGCAACCTGCTGCTCAGCGTGGGCCGGGCGGCAGAGGCCGAAGCTGCATTCGACCAGGCGCTGGCGCTTCAGCCGTCCTATGCCGACGCCCACTACAACCGCGCGCGGGCCTTGCACCAGCAAGCCAGATTGCCGTGCGCGGCGGCGGCAGTGCGGGCGGCACTGGCCCACTCGCCGCAGCCCACCGCCGCCATGCTGCAGTTGCAGGCCCAGATCGAAGGCGACCAGGGCCGGCTGAAAGAGGCGTTGATCACCGTCGATCGCGCCCTGCAGCTGGCACCCGACAAACCCGCACTGCTGCACAACCGCGCCACGCTGCTGCAACGCAGCCACCGCCACACCGAAGCGCTGCACACGCATGAACGCGCACTGGCACTGGGCCTGGACGCAGCCGATGCCCACTACAACCACGGCAATACGCTGCAGAGCGTGGGTCAGCTCGAAGCTGCAGCAGCCGCCTACCGCCGGGCCTTGGCGCGCGAGCCCCAGCACCGCCTGGCCCTGCTTGACCTGGCGCGCCTGCGCTGGCGCCAGGGCGACCCGGACTTCGAAGGCGAGTTGCTGCAAACCGCAGCCGACCATCCAGCATCCGCCGTCGCACCCGGTGTGCACGCCAACCTGCTGTGGCGGGCCGAGCGTTATGCCGACGCCCAATCGGCTTACGCACAAGCGCTGTCGCGCGCGCCGCACGAGGCCGCTTTCCACGACGGCCTGGGCCGCTGCCTGGTGCGCCTGGGTCAGATCGAAGAAGGCCTGGCGGCGCAGGCACGCGCTGTTTTGTTGGCGCCGCTCAACCCCGACTTGCGCACCAGCCTGGCCAGCAGCCTGCTGATGGCGCGCAGGCCCGATGCGGCCGAGCGCGAGGCGCAAGTTGCGTTGTCGATGCAAGCCGAGGACCAGTACGCGTGGTCGCTGTTGGGACTGGCCTGGCGCGTGATGGGCGACGCTCGGGAGGCGTGGCTGAATGACTGCGAGCGCCTGGTGCAGGTTCACGACCTGCCGCCGCCGCCGGGATTTGACAGCATGCAGACATTCTGCGAACAGCTGACGCAAGAGCTGTCGGCCCTGCACCACGACCGGCGCGCCCCGGTGGACCAGACCTTGCGAAACGGCACGCAGACGCTGGGTGACATCTTCGAACAACAGCATCCTTTGGTGGATGCACTGAAGCGACGCATCTCCGAAGCGGTCGGGCGTTACATCAAGGGCTTGCCGCAAGATATGGAACACCCTTTCCTGCGCCGGCGCCAAAGCAGCTGGCGCTACGCGGACTCGTGGTCGTCGCGCCTGGGCAGTGGCGGCTTTCACACCAACCATGTGCATCCTCACGGCTGGATCAGCTCGGCCTGTTATGTGGCCGTGCCGCCTGCCGTGGTCGATGGCGAGCAGCGTGCCGGCTGGCTGCAGCTGGGTCAGCCCGACATCGATGTCGGGCTGGAGCAGGCAGCGCGCCGGTTCATACAGCCCCAGGTGGGCCGACTGGTGCTGTTTCCGTCCATGTGCTGGCATGGCACCACGCCCTTCACCGACCAGCAAGCGCGGCTGAGCATCGCGTTTGACGTGATGCCGACCTGAACCGTGCGGCGCCTGTTGTCGCTTACCAACAGGTTTCCTGCAGTTGGATCTGACGCGGATGCAGGCTGCCCCGGCAGCCCATGGGCTGGAATGCCGCACGCGCCCGGCAAAACGGCATGACGGGCGCCTTCGGCCGCTGCCGCGCGGCGTACGCCGGCATGGGTTTTCCCGAAGGGGCGCCCATAGCCCCGCGCTGACAATGGAGTTACATGGCTGCGCATGCGCTGTGCGGGCCCGTCTTCAGACGGGTACGAGACTTGCTGTGCTGCTGGGTTATCCAATCAACCGTCCGATAGAGGAGTGGGTTCATGTTCAAGAAATCAAAGGTTTGCACAGCGGCATTGCTGGCCCTGGGTGGAAGCCTGGTGCTCACCAGCCTGCCTGCGTTGGCCCAAAGCGACCGCGTCGAAATTACCGGTTCGCGCATCCGCGCGCTCAACGCCGAGTCGCCATCGCCCGTGCAGGTGCTGTCCGCTGAAGACATCGCGCAGTCCGGTGCCATCAACCTGCAAGACCTGCTGCTGAAGAACCCGACCCTGGGTACACCGGCCATCAGCCGCACCAACTCCAACTTCAGCACTTCCAGCGCCGGTGTGGCCCTGGTCGACCTGCGCAATCTGGGCACGGCCCGCACGCTGGTGCTGGTCAACGGCCGCCGCTATGTGGCGGGTGTGCCTGGTGAAAGCGCGGTGGACTTGAACACCATCCCCACCGAATTCATCGAACGCGTTGAAATCCTCACCGGTGGCGCTTCGGCCACCTACGGCTCTGACGCCGTGGCCGGTGTGGTCAACATCATCATGAAGAAAAACTTCAACGGCATGGTGTTTGACGTGTCCAAGGGCCAGTCGACCAAGAAGGACGACAAGCGTGACGAGGTGTCGCTGACCATGGGCGCCAACGGCGCCGACGGCAAGTCCAACATCATGGTGCACTTTGGCTACACGAAGCAGGGCGCGGTGTTCTCCAACAAGCGCGCACCGCTTGACGACATCCCCACCGCCTACCTCACGGGCGACGGCAATGACCTGCTGTCCTTCACCGACGGCTTCCGGTCCAGCTACGCCCCGCAAGGTCGTTTCTTCGTTGGCAACACCAGCCGCACGTATGACGCAGTTGGCAACGAAATCGGCTGGAGCACCAACGGCAACGCCACCACCGCGCCCACGGGCTTCAACCGCCAGGCCCGGCGCACCATTGCCGTCCCGCTCGAGCGCTTTGTGATGGCCACCAAGGGCGAACTGGCGTTCCACGCGAACCACAGCGCCTACATCGAGGCCAACTACGCCCAGACCCAGACACGCACCCGCCTGGAGCCGTTCCCGTTTGACAGCGAAGCCACCCACCCCAGCACCAGTGGCCAGGTGCCGGCCGAGTTCCTGGTCAACGGTTCCCTGGTCCCCAACCCCCGCATTCCGGCCAGCCTGCTGGCCCAGATGACCGACACCGACGGTGACGGTGCCCGCGACTACTACTTCTCGCGCCGCCTCAGCGAGGTAGGCAACCGCGGTTCTGCCGCAGACCGTGACACCTTCCGTGTGGTCACAGGCGCCAAGGGCACGCTGTTTGGCAATTGGGATTACGACACCTACATCGGCTACGGTGCAACCAAGGAGTCGCAGGTCAATGCCGGCCAGGTCAACGTGCTGACTTTCCGCTCGGCATTGGAAGCCGTGCCGGACCTGAATGACGTCGACGGCGACGGCAATACCACCGAAGCCATCTGCATCGACCCCAATGCCCGTGCCCAGGGCTGCATCCCTGTCAACGTGTTCGGCTTCAACTCCATCACGCCCGACCAGTTGCGCTACATCCAGGCACCTGGCCTGCTGAGCACCTTCACGACCCAGAAGCTGGCTGGTGCCACTGTGCGCGGTGACCTGTTCAAGCTGCCGGCCGGCCCGCTGAGTGTCGTGGGGGGTCTGGAATGGCGTGAAGAGTTCTCCCGTTCCGAGTTCGACCCGCTGCAGCAGTCGGGCCTGAACGCCGGCAACGCGATTCCGCGAACCGAAGGCGAGTTCGACGTCACCGACGCTTTCTTCGAAGCACGTGTGCCGCTGCTGAGCAATGCCCCGTTTGCCAAGTCGCTGGTTGTGAGCGGCGCCGTTCGTGCAGGCAAGTATTCCACCGTGGGCAACACCACCAGCTGGACCGGTGCATTCGAGTGGGTCCCCGTGGCTGGCTTGCGCCTGCGTGCCACGCAGGCCCTGGCCACGCGTGCGCCAAACATCAACGAGCTGTACTCGCCGCCGAGCCAGACCTTCCCTTCTGTGGCCGACCCCTGCGAAGGTGTCACCGCAGTGTCCACCGAGCCGGCTGCCGCCCGCTGCCGCGCCGATGTTGGCGTTGCGGCCAACATCGCGGCCAACGGCAGCTTCACGCGCACGCAGGCCGACATTCAGGGCACCAGCGGCTTTGACCGTGGCAATCCCAGCCTGAAGCAGGAAGAGGGCAACTCCACCACCTTGGGCGTGGTGTGGACACCGATCAACATCCAGGCCTTGAAGAACTTCACTTTCAGCGTGGACTACTTCAAGATCAAGGTTGACGACGCCATCGTGTCGACGCCGCGCAACTTCATCTTGTCGCAGTGCTACACCGCTGACGCCAGTTTCTGCCAGTTTGTCACCCGGCGCGCCACGGCGTCGGGCCCCAACAGCGCAGGCGCCCTGCAGTTTGTGGATTCGGCTGTGACCAACAGCGGTGGCCTGTTCACCGAAGGCTTCGACATTGAAGCCGCGTTCACCGACAGGGTGGGCCCGGGTCGCCTGAACGCCAAGCTGGCCTACACCCACGTCAGCAAAGGCTATGTCATTCCGCTGATCGGCTCGGACGCCGACGTCTTTGCCGGTGAAGTGGGTGCGCCCAAGAACAAGTTCAATTTGCGCTTGGGCTACAACTGGGGTCCGGTTGGCATCAGCACCTCCACCACCTACATTGGCAAGTCGGCCATCGACGACCAGGAACTGGTGGCGGGTTGGGGTCTCGAAGCCGGTTCGCTGACGGTTCCGGCCAAGACCTACGTGGACTTCCAGGTGAACTACACCTACAAGAAGGCCACCATGTACATCGGCATGGACAACGCTTTCAACACCAAGGCGCCGCGCTTCGATACCAACGGCCTGGTGCCCGGGGGCACGACGGGTGCCGGCACGGCAGCAGACGTCTACGACGCGATTGGCCCGCGCTACTACGCAGGCGTGCGCTTCGAGTTCTGAGGCCACACCTCGGTGCCCGGCTCTTGCCGGCACGCTGACAGTCACCCGGCTGCGCCCCGCGCAGCCGGGTTTTTTTCTGCTACAACGCGCGGCGCAGGCACCCCGTGGGTGCGTTCGATTCAAAGGGAGTGGAACTCATGACACAACGCCGTCAACTGCTTGCGGGCCTGGTGCTGTTGCCCGTGTTGCCGGGCCCTTTGCAAGGTGCGTGGGCCAGCGGACCCAGGGTCTACGGCATCGTTTCGCTGGTGGCCGATCAGCTGACCGTGACCGGCTTCGAAAGCACCACGGGCAGTGCGCTGGCGCAGAACCAGACCGAGACCATCCCGTTGGACACGGACGAGCTGGAAAAGGCGGTCTTGCGCGCCGGCCTGCGTGCCATCAACGACAGCAAACTCGGCAAGGCCGTGCCGTTGCTGATCAACGACGGCGCCTTGTACCGGGGCCAGTCGACGCTGGTCTCGGGCGACAGCGTGAACTTGCCTGCGTCTTTGCTCAAGACACTTCAGTCGCAAGGGGCGACGCACCTGTTGCTTGCCACCAAGCACCGGGCCGAGGCCAAGATGAAAGCACGGGACGTGATGCTGGGCACGGGCAGGGTCGAGGGCTTGGGCTTCTATGTCGACCGCGTGACCTACCTGCGAACGGAGGGCACCAGTGCCATAGCCCCCGGTTACCTGGCGCCGCACGCCTACGTGCGCTACTCGCTGATTGAGCTGAACGGCAACAAGCTGCTGGCTACGCGCACTCTGACCGCTTCGACCGTGATCGGCGTCAGTGGATTCGGTGGGGGTGCCGACCCGTGGCAACTGCTGGACAACACGGGCAAGATCAAGGTGCTCAGCGAAATGATCGGAAAGGAGTCTGAACCTGTGTTGCGCGAGTTGATGGGATCATGAGGAGCACACGGCTTTCGTGGACCTGGGCTGGTCTGACCGCTGGTTTGGCCGCCTGCTCGGCTGCCGCTGTTGCGCAGCCGCTGACTCAGGCCGTGGCTGCTTGCCGCGCACTGGCTGAACCCATTGCGCGCCTGGCGTGTTACGACGCCATCGCGCAACCGGCCGCATCGTCACAGACCTTGCCGGCACCTGCCGCACCCGCAGCTGTCAAGCCCGTCGCTGCCTTACCGGCGGCTTCACCAGCTGCGACCCCTCTGGCGCCAGTTTCGAAGCCTTCTGCGGCTACACCACCGCCATCGGACTTTGGCTTGCCGCAGGTGCGCCTGCCGTCACCCACGGAAATGCTCGAGAGCCGCATCGCCGGGCGCTTCGAAGGCTGGGACCCGGGCACACGCCTGAAGCTGGCCAATGGTCAGGTGTGGGAGGTGCTGGACACGAAGCGTGTCTCTTACGAATTGGACAACCCGACAGTGCGCGTCAAGCGCGGCATGCTCGGCAGTTTTTTCATGGAGATCGACGGCGTGTCGGCCACGCCCCGCGTTCGACGCGTGCAGTAGGCCTGCGACAGACAGCTGAGCATGGCGTAGCGAAGATGCTCCCACTGCTGGCGCCGCCGGCAATCAGGACGCTGGGCTTTCTCGCTGGCCGAGGCGTCGTGCGGGCCAATCTCAAGCAGGACTTCGCTGTCGACATCGACGCCATGTTCAGCTCGGCCCGCTGAAGCGTGCTGTTGCTCGACACCCATTTGATCCTGTGGGCTGCCTTCGAGCCCGAGCGGCTGTCGGCCAGGGCAGCCAAGCAGTTGCGCTCGCGCGAAACGCCGCTGGCCTTCAGCCTGGCGTCGTTGTGGGAAGTGGCGATCAAGTCATCGCTGGGTCGGCCGGACTTCGTGGTGGATTGCCAAGTCCTCCACCAGGGGTTGCTGAATCAGGGCTTCGTTGAACTGCCGATCCAGGCCGCGCACATCAGCCGTGCAGTCACCTTGCCTTGGGTCCATCGCGATCCGTTCGACCGCTTGCTGGTGGCGCAGGCGATGGTCGAGCGCGTGTCGCTGCTCACCTCGGATGCCGTGCTCAAGGGATACGGCCGCTTCGTCAAGGTGGTTTGAAACCGACAAGAGCGCCGCTTGCAGATCGCTCCGGCGCTAGCCGTGTCGCCGCCACCGGCCGCCGGCTGTGCCTTCATGATCGCAGCGTTCAGGCGGATCATTTACATCGCAGGTGGTGTCAACGCAAAGTGGTGTCAGTCACCGCGTGTCAGTCACCGCGTGTCAGTCACCGAGCCAAGTTCCAATACACTTCGCGAGAGCTTCGCGCTGGCTGGCTGGAGTTTCAGTACTGGCCCTTCGCCATCGTGGCCCGAAGTGCGCCGCGTCGCACCTCGATCGGATCAAGCAACGGAAGAACGACCCATGACCCTCGAGGAAGAGATTCTTTCAGCCAACATCCTGATCGTCGATGATCTGGAAGCGAATGTGCTTTTGCTGAGCCGCATGCTGGCCGAGGAGGGCTACACGCGGGTCTCGTCCACCACGGAGCCCGTCCAGGCGTGCTCGTTGCACCGCCAGCACGACTACGACCTGATCCTGCTCGACCTGCAGATGCCCTCCATGGACGGATTCGCCGTGATGAAGGGATTGCGAGCGGACAGGCCTCTGGGCTGGTTGCCCGTGATCGTGATCACGGCACAACCCGGGCACAAGCATCGCGCCCTTGGGGCCGGGGCAAGGGATTTCATCAGCAGGCCCTTCGACGTGGTCGAAGTCAAGACGCGTCTGCACAACATGCTCGAAGTGCAGGTGCTGCACCGCCAGCTGGAAACCCACAACAAGCGTCTGGAACAGGCGGTGGCAGACCGGACCGCAGAGTTGCGCGAGAGCGAAGCCCGCTTCCGCTATCTGATCGAACTGGCGTCGGATTGGTACTGGGAACAGGACGAGCGTGGCGAATTCATCGTCATGTCGGGCCCGGTGTCCGAAATGCTCGAAATCCTGGACCCCTTGCACGACGCCAGTTCACGCGGCGCCGGACAGGGCTGGGTCAACGAGGAACTGCAGACGCTGCGAGCCAAGATCACGGCCCATCAGCCTTTCCTCGACCTTGCGATCCACCGCGTCGGCGCCGACGGTTCGAAGTTGCAGTTCCGGGTTAGCGGCCAGCCGGTGTTCGACCAGGAATGTCGATTCGTCGGCTACCGCGGCGTCGGCGCACAAGTGCGCCCAGCGGATCCACCGAGCACCGAGGCAGCGCGGGCGATCCAGTGAGCCCCGGCCTGGGGCATTCCTGATCATGCCGCTGGCATTCTGGGTCGGCAGCGCCAGTTCGATTCTGCGACATGCAATCGTTCGGTCAGCACAGCGGCGGCGTCCAGGCTCGACGAACGGGCTTCTGAGACGTCGTCTCTTCGTGCGAACGCCGGGCGATGCGCGGTGTCGACTGTCCGGCGAGCAGATCGACCAAGCTTTCGTCGAGCCATTCCTTGACTACAACCTCCCCGCGCTGCGACTGCCACGCCTTGGCGTTGCGAAGACATGCCAACCTGCGGGCGAGCCTGCCGGAACTGCCGGATCAGCAGATCTTGCAGCCGCCGGGATGCGACTTTTCGTCGTGACCCGGGTGACAGCCGGTGCGTGGGTCGAGCTGGCAGTTGGCTTTCTTGAGCGCAGGCGTGCTGCGCTGCTGCGCAGCCAAGCTCTGGTTCATCGCGTCGAGCCAAGCCAGGCCGGGATCGGGTGAAGTCTGCGGCGCCTGCGCCAGCTGCTGAGCGGCTTGTGTGGCCGCTTGTGCTGCGGCATGTTGTGCGCTCTGTTCACGCTGCTGCGCCATTTCAGTCTGCACCCGCTGAAAGGCAGCGGCCCGGCGGCGGCGGTCCACGTCCTGCTGCATCTGTTGCTGGAATTCGGCCGAGTCCAGATCCACCTGCCTGGTGCCCGAGACGGCTTCCTTCAACGCGTCGGGCGCGATGCCAAAGTAGAAATCGTCGACGTGGTCGCCGAGCAGCTTGTTGTTGATGGTGATGTTGTCGCGCAGCACGCTGCCGACGATGACACCACCCTCGAACGCGATGCTGGCGCCGCCAGTGGCCAGGGCGCCGCCGACACCGCCGACAACGGCCCGCCGCACCAGCGACTTGACCACCGCGCTCTCGACGCCGTGCTGCACGCTCTTGTCGAGGCCCATCTGGAAGGCGGTGCCGAACACGGCCTGCTGGCCGCCGCGGGAGTAGCTGTCCCACAGCTTGGCGCCGTCCATCACACGTCCAAAGTTCCTGCCCACGATCTCGCCTTCAGCCAACGTGCGATAGGCGCCGCCGATGCCCTGGGCTTGTTGCAGCATGGCGCCACCCTTGACGATCTGCCCCGGCAAGGCCACGACTGCGTCAACCATCCCCGCCTGGCGTGCGTCCTGGGCCCGCTTGTCGTTGGCCGCGTGGTGCGGCGGTGGAATGGCCTGGCCCTGCGCAAGCACGGCGGATGCCAGCAGGTTCAGAGCCGCAGCGGCGGGCACAGCGCGCCAGGCAGTCATGAGCTTCATGCCGTTTGTAGAAGCCGCTTTGCGGGCATGCGGCATGTCATTCATTTCGGGGCTCTGGATTCCGCGTGCAGCCGGCCGCCCAGTGCGAGCATGACGTCGCGTGCCAGCGCCTGGCCCAGTTCCACGGCATTGGGCGGGGGCGGCGCGAGTGGATGGCGGAACTCATAACCGTCCTTGCCGGCCACCCAGCCGCCAGGGCGCTGCGGCGGCGCTGAAGGCATGGCGTGGGTGTAGACCGCAGCCAGTTCGCGGCCGTCGGCCACCCGGCGGGTGCGCACGTCGAAGGCGTGGCCGGCAGGGGCGCGTTTGTCGGCCACGGGCAGCACTTCCATCACCAGTTGCGCGTGTTTGAGCATTGCGTCTGCCTCGATCAACTGTCGATCGCCGCCGGCGCGGTGCGCGGTGGCGGCGGTGGTGCGCACAGCCATTGTGCGGTCGACAAAGCGCACACCGCCACGTTGCAGCTCGGCCATGAAGGCGCGTTGCAACATCAGTGCCGAAGCCGACTGCGGCCCCGCGTTGGGCGCCGCGTTGTCGCCGGACTCGTAGTTGCCGGTGACGATGGTGCGTTTGCGCTGCGCGCTGGCGTCCTCATCGGTCAGCGTGGCGCTGTCGGCGCGGTCCGAGGTGGTCTTGGTACTGGCCTGCCGGCTGCCGCGGGCGCTGTCGGTGATGGTCTTGCGTTGCTCCGTCTGCGCCTGCGTCTGGTCGCTCAAACTGCGATTCCAGAGCAGCATCACGACAGGATGGCCGGCCAGGCGGTAGGCTTGGCTGAAGGCGGGCACGGGATCGAACGGCGGCTCGGCCGCTGGCGCCGACACAGGTGTCACGACTGGCGTGTCGCCGTCGCGGTACTGGGCCGTGGCTGTTGCTGGCAGCGCCACCGCCACCGCCATCGTCATCATGATCCACAAGGTCGGCCACAGCGCCGGCGCTGCGCAGACTTTACCGTTCGGCACCGCCTTCATGGCGCAATCTCGACCAGATAACTTGCGGCGTCGCGCGACACTGAAAGCTCGGCGTACTGCGCCGTTGCACGCGGCTGCAGGTACACCACCTTCCAGGCCGACGGCGACTCGGCCGGCGCGGTATCGGCGCGCAGGAAAGTGGTGCGCATGCGAATGGCCGCCGGGGTGTCGATGCAGGACACCAGCCGGACACTGATCTGCACCACGTCGGCTGGCGTGCGTTGGGCGTACAAGTTCTGCACGGCCACAGTGCGCGACAACGCCACCGAGCCGAACTGCACGCTGTTCAGCGGCAGCGGCGTCATGGCCATGCCGTAGGCCTGGCCTACCAGGGCCGGGCCGCTGCGGCCGGCCACTGGCGCGACCTTGCACTCCACCACCAATGGCGTGGGGTCGGTGCTGGCGCACCCCGCCATTGCTGCAGCAAGCACCAGAGTCGAGACGATGGTCTTCATGGTTGGGCTCGCATGGTCAGGGCGTGGCCAGCAGTTCGCTGGTTAGCATGGCGCGGAAGGCGCGGTTGCGGTCGCCGCGGCTTTGTTCCACCGGCACCAGGGCCTGGGCACCTTCGATGCCGGCAGCGCTGCCGGCAGCCGTGCGAAGCCAGGTCACCGAACAACTGCCTTTGCTGGCGTGCAGCGCGGGCACAGCGGGTGTGCCATCGACCGTGAGCGTCAACGCCGCCGGCGACAGCTCGGGCATCGTGGCCAGCATCACCTGGGCAGGCAGCGTGTCCCAGGCGCGCACGTCGGCGGCCGGCGTCACCGCCTTTTCAACCGATTTGGCCACCATGCCCAGCAGCATGCCGGCCAAGCCCAGGTTGGCCATGCCACGGTCGTTCAGACTGGACCCGACCATGGCCACCTGCAGGCCGGCGTTCAACGCGGTGTTGCCCACCGCGCCTGCGCCGTCCTTGAAACGTGCCTTGCCCGCCATGATGCCGTCCACCTCACGTCCGCCGCGGGTGGTGGCTTGCAAGGTCACGTCACCGGCCTGCATCAGCGGCTGCGCCTGCCCGGACACTGACAGCTGCAGCTGCGGCAGAACCGCGCTGCCTGGGCGGAACTTCAGAATTTCGCGATAAGCGCCGTCGCCCCACTTTTCGGGCGCTGGGCCAGAGTCCACAAGCAGCAACGCCGGGCCCGGCTTCTCTGGCAGCGCAAGCACCTTGGCATCGGCGCCGCGCGCTTCCTCCAGCAGCTGTGCCGCGCGTATGCCGTCGCCGTCGCACTGCGAAGCCCAACTGGCCAGGTACTTCATGAGCCCGAAGTTGCCGACGAATGCGGTTTCCTCGGCCGACGACAGCGTGTCGTGGCGGTCGGCGGCGAGGAAAGCGGCGCGTGCGTTCTGGTAGTCGCCTTCGTGCAGGTACAGCACACCGCGGTAGTAGTACAGCATGGCTCGTTCATAGGGTTCGCCCTTGAAGTCCTTGACCGTCTCGGCATTGAACAAGGAGCGCGCCTTGGCCGCGTTGGCGTCGTTGGCGTAGATCGCCTCGACGCGCTGGATCGCCTGGTCGAAGGCCTTGGCCGCCAGGTCGGTGCGCTGACGCTCCATCGCAGCCAGACCCAGGCGTTGCAGGTTGAGCACCGAACCCCACTCGCCTTCGACATACAAGGTGGTGGCCAGCGGGCGAAGCCACGCTTCCTGGCGGCCGGCCAGCGCAGTGGCCTGAGCCTGCACATCGGTGGGTGCGTCTTCCTTGCCGGTGGCTGCAGCGCCGCCGAACAGGCCGCCGAAAAATCCCTGGGCCTGGGCTGGTGCCGCGGCGGCCACGCAAGCCAGCCAAGCGGCCGTTACCAAAGCAGTCTTGTGCATGTGTTTCTCCTTGTCGATGTCTCGGTTGTTGACGTTTGGGCGCTCAGCGGTAAACCACGTCGTCGCCCGCCGCGCGCGCAAATTCGTAGATGCCGCTCCAGACGATTTCGCCCGATTCCAGATCGAACATCTCGAACGTGATCTGGGTGTAGCGCTGCGTGAGCCCACTCTTGCCGGAGCGCTGGTCCAGCGAGGCGATGCGCCCGCCCAGCCGGTAGTCGGCACCCATGACCGCGCGGGTCATCCCGGTGGTGCCCACGTCGGTGGTGCCGGCGCGCTTCAGCGCACGTTCGGCTTCAACGGCCTGGGCGTACTGTCGGCCCACGAACTGCAGCCGGCCCGAAGAGGCGCGGTTCAGCGCCACGCGCAGCCGGTCGGTGATGAGGTTGCGGTTGATGGGCTGACTCGAGTCGTTGGAAAACTGACCCGCATCGACGATGACCCGTGGCGCCTTGCCTTGATGGGCCTGCATCAGGCGCGGCGTGTTGAGCATGTCGCGCATCATCTGGTCGGACATGCCGATCACGTCCTGGCCCTCGATGCCCACGCCTTGCACCGGGCCGCCCACGCCGGGATTGACGGCGATGGTGGCCACACCTGACGCGTTGGGTGGTGTAGTGGTAGCGCAGCCCGTGACCAGTGCCACCAGTGCCACCAGCGCCGCCATGGTCGCCGCCCTCAGCCCTGGATTCGCCAACCGGTGGCCTCGAAGTTCGTTGTTCATCGTCCCCCCTTTGCATTTGCAATGGAGTGAATTGGAGACGCGCCTGACCACTTGCACATCATCAAACAGGCTGACGTGGGAAGCCTCACCGCGCTACTGCCGTCCTTGCGGCACTTCGCGCGCACTGTCGTCCTGGATGCGATCGATGCTGCGGCGTGCATGGGTTGGCGTCGGGTCGATTGGCCGCAGCGTTGCGACTGGTGCGAGACTTGAACGCCAAATATTTCCGGGTTGGCTTCAGAACTCCATGCCGCCAGGCGCAGCATCAGCATGTGCGTCGAGCCAGGGCGCTGCAAAGTCAGCGGTCAAGTGCGTCAACTGCGTCAAGGCCGTCAAGTGCGTCAAGGGCGACAAGGGCGTCAAGGGCCAGCCGCTCGCGCTCTGGTGCGCTGGGCACCGGGTCGCCCGCACAGTCGCAGAACAGGTTGATGTGAACGCTGCCCTGCAACGCGGCAGGTCGTCCGGTGCCAGCTTTGGCGCACGGTCCGGACTCTTGAGCGTGGCACGCGAGCGCCAAGTGGCGCGAGCCGCTTGATTGCGGCTCGCAGCCCGGGCTCACGACCCATGTACAAGAGGCAGCCTTCGCCCGTGGACGGCAACGTACCCGAACGCGTACAGATATCTGTAGCATTGACGAATGAAGACGACGCTCAACATCAACGACCAGCTCCTCGCCGACGCCAAGGTACTCGCGGCGCAGCAGCGCACAACTTTGACGCGGTTGATCGAGGAGGGACTGCAGTTGCGTCTTCGTGCCAAGTCGGCTTCTGTTTCGCGTGGAAGGCTGCGCCTGCCGGTGTTCAAAGGGCAGGGCGGACTGGTGGCGGGAGTCAACCCGCTGAGCAACAAGGCCCTGCTGGAGGCGCTGGGCGATGACGCCTGATGTCAATGTGCTGGTCGCAGCCTCGCGGACAGACCACCCCCATCACGCGGCGGCGCGCGCTTGGCTCGAAGGGGCAGTGGCCAACGCAGGGCATGGTGCTGCATTCACGCTGATGCCGATGGTGTTGGCGAGCTTCCTGCGCCTGGTCACCAGCCCGAAGATCTTCCACAGGCCGACGCCGATCACCGAGGCGGTTGCACTCGTCGACGCACTGCTCGCTGCGCCTGGTGTGCGCCTGGCTGCTTTGGGCCCCGAGTGGCCAACACTCCGCCAGCTCTGCCTGGACAGAAAGTTGGGCGGCAACGATCTTCCGGATGCCTGGTTGTCCGCAGCCGTCGCGCAGCTTGGCGAGCACCTCGTGAGCTTCGATCGTGATTTCCGCAGGCTGCTGGCCCGGGGCCAGTTCACCTTGCTGGTAGTCGAGCGTCCGTAGTCGAAGGTGGCGCGGCTCGCCAAGCGATCCAACCCATGCGCCTTTGGAAGCTTGCCGGATAACTGCCGGTCGGTTGCTCACGTGGACGGCCATGAGCCGACGGCGGTGAACGGCCGCTCTGCGGTCAGTCGGCTGACCTATGCAGGTGCCGCCACCCTTGGCGAGTGGTCCAGCCCGGCTGGAACCGCAATGCCCCGAACTGGATCGCCGTCCCTCTCGAACTCGCACTCTGACCTTAGGTGTCACCGATCCGGGTTCG
>JBBRCN010000094.1:0-15377 GCA_038204775.1 Burkholderiales bacterium
GACCGAAGGGCGACGCGCCGAGTTCAGCCGCTTCGAGATGTTCGCCGAGCCATCACTGCGCGCCCGCATTCCGGATCCGAACTTCAAATCCACCTTTGATCGCTCCAAGCTGATCTGGCAAGAGCGTCGTGCCGATCGGCATGCCCAGTGGTGGACGCTGTACCGTGACCTGCTGGCGCTGCGCCGCGAGCACCTGATGCCGCTGTTGCCGCATGCACGCAGTGGCGTCTTCAACCGGCCGGCGCCAGATTGCCTGCAGTTGCAGTGGCCGCTCGGGCCAGGTCAGCACTGGCACGTGCGGGTCAACCTGTCGGACGCAGCCGTTGCCGGTCTCGCAGCGCTGCCGGGCACGACCGTGTATGCCAGCGCCACGCCCGGCCCGGCGATCGCGCCGTTGTCGGTTCAGGTCACGCTCGAGCACCCATGAAGCTGCCATCGCATCGGGTGGCCATCGCACAGCCCCGTCAGCTCCGACAGCCCCGCCCCGCCTCGGCCGTGATTCCGCGTGCGACCTACCGCATCCAGTTGCACCAGCATTTTGGCTTCGACGACGCCACGGCGCTGGTGCCCTACCTCGCGGCGCTGGGCATCAGCCACCTCTACTGCTCGCCGCCCTTGCGGGCGCGGCCGGGCAGCCTGCATGGCTACGACGTCACTGACCATGGCGAGATCAATCCGGAACTCGGGGGCCGGGCCGGACTCGACCGCCTGGTGGACACCTTGCACCGCCACCAGATGGGGTTGCTCGTCGACATCGTGCCCAACCACATGGGCGTGCTCGGCGGCGACAACGCCTGGTGGCTGGACGTGCTGGAAAACGGCGAGGCCTCGGCCTTCGCCGAATACTTCGATATCGCCTGGCACTCTGCCGACCCCGCGCTCGACGGCAGGGTGCTGCTGCCCATACTGGGCGACCAGTACGGGGTGGTGCTCGAACGCGGCGAACTTCAACTCGCTTTTGACCCGGAGCGCGGCTATTTCACCGTCAACTGCTACACGCACCGGTTGCCGATCGACCCCGCCAGTTACGGCGAACTGCTGCGCCGCGCTTTGCGCTGTACACCCGGCGCGGCGGCCGACGGCAGCCGCGCCGAACTGGAGCGGCTCGCCGCAGCCTTCGCCCGTCTGCCGGCGCACGGCTATGCCGAGAGCGCCGGCCGGCTGCTGCGCCAGCGCGAGAAGACTTCGCTGAAGGCCCGGCTGGCCCAGTGCCTGCGCGACCGCCCTCGATTGTGCGAAGCCATCCAGTGCATGGTGGCGGTGCTGAACGGCCAGGTCGGCCAGCGGGCCAGCTTCGACGCGCTCGACACCTTGATCGGCGCCCAGCCTTATCGCCTGGCGCATTGGCGCACTGCCGGCGACGAGATCAACTATCGGCGCTTCTTCGACATCAACGAGCTCGCCGCGCTGCGCATGGACCGGCCCGAGGTCTTCGAGGCCACGCACCAGCTGGTGCTCGAGCTGGCTGCCAGCGGTGCCATCGACGGTCTGCGCATCGACCATCCCGACGGCCTGGCCGACCCGGCGGCCTACTTCCTGCGTCTGCAGCAGCGGTATGCCGAACGGGCCGGGCTGCCGGTGCCGCAGTCCGTCGATGGCGCCCGTCCGGCCGTGTTGCCGTTGTACGTGGTGATCGAGAAGATCGTGGCCCCGCACGAGCAATTGCCGCGTGACTGGGCGGTGCAAGGCACCACCGGCTACCGCTTCGCCAACGTCATCAACGGCGTCATGATCGAGACCGCTGCCAAGGCCCGACTGGACCGCGTCTGGCGCGCCTTTGCCGGCGACGAAGCCGAGGACTTCGACGAGTTGGCCTGGCAGGGCCGCCACCTGGTGATGGAAGGCAGCCTGGCCGGCGAACTGACGGTGCTGGCCACAGCGCTGCTGCAGCTGGCGCGTGCCGACCGGCGCACGCGCGACTTCACGCTGAACTCGCTGCGCCGCGCACTGGCCGATGTCGTGGCGTCGTTCCCGGTCTACCGCACCTACGTGATCGACAAGCCGAGCCCGCAGGATCGCAAATTCATCGCCTGGGCCGTTGGCCGCGCGCAGCGCCGCAGCCTGGGCGCCGACGCCAGCGTCTTCGAGTTCCTGCGCCGCGTGCTGCTCGGCCGGCCACTGCCGGGCGCAGCAGCCGAACTGCTGGCCGGCTATCGCAACTTCACGCGGCGCTTCCAGCAGTACACCGCCCCGGTGGCGGCGAAGGGCATCGAAGACACGGCGTTGTACCGCCACCACCGGCTGATCTCGGTCAACGACGTCGGCGGCGACCCCGATGCTTTTGGCATGACCTTGACGGCCTTCCATGGTGCCAGCCGCGACCGCGCCTTGCATTGGCCGCAGACGATGCTGGCCAGTTCGACGCACGATGCCAAACGTTCTGAAGACGTGCGCGCGCGCATCGACGTCATCAGCGAGATGCCGGCAGCGTGGCGCCTGACCGTGCGCCGCTGGAGCCGGCTGAACCGACGCCACCGCCGCACGGTCGATGGTGCGGCGGCGCCGTCACGCAACGACGAGTACCTGCTGTACCAGCGGTTGATCGGCACGCTGCCGGCTGCTGAACTCGACGATGCGGCGCTGGCGGTCTATGCCGATCGCGTGGCGCAGGCGACGCTGAAAGCGGCACGCGAATCGAAGGCCGTGACGAGCTGGATCAATCCGAATGCCGACTATGAGAGCGCGCTGACCGGCTTCGTGCACGCACTGCTGTCGCGGCCCCACAACGCCGTCTTCCTCGACGACCTGATCACCACCGCCGCGGTCTTCGCCTGGTACGGCGCGCTCAACGGCATCACGATGGCGATGGTGAAGACACTGTCGCCCGGTGTGCCCGACTTCTACCAGGGCCTTGAGGTGATCGACCTGTCGATGGTCGATCCCGACAACCGGCGCCCGGTCGACTTCGAGCGCCGTCGCAGGCTGCTGGACGAGATGCGCGCGCTGGCCGAGCTGCCCGACCGCGGTCCGGCCCTGCAGGCGCTGCTGGCCCAGGCAAGCAGCGGCCAAGCCAAGTTCTGGGCCACCTGGCGTGCGCTACAGTGGCGCGTGTCGAACGAGGTGATGTTGCAGAACGCCGACTACCTGCCACTCGAAGTGACTGGCGACAGGGCTCGCCACGTGATCGCCTTCGCAAGGCGCGACGGCCCCACGGCGCTGGTCGTCATCGGCACCCGGCTGTTCGCATCGCTGGGCTTGCGGGTCAGCGAGTTGCCGGTTGGCGACGTCTGGGGTGATACCCGCGTGCACTGGCCGACTGGCGCGGCGGCGCCCACTGAAGGGCTCGACGGTTTCGTCGACGCCATCGGCGGCCGCCGTCATGCGCTGGACGAGGACGGCGCCTGGCCGCTGGCACAAGTCCTCGGTGACTTCCCGGTCGCGGCCCTAACTATCAAATTTAGCGCCAGCGCGCGGACATGAAGGCCCTCGCGGCCGATGACCGCGCTCTCATCGACGCCTGTGCAGCGGCATCGCTGCAACTGCTGCAAGACAATCTGACGCCGCACGGCATCCTGGCCGCCCGCCGCACGCCAGCCGCTGTTGAGCGGCGCTACACGCGCATCTTCGGCCGCGATGCTGCCATCTGCGTGCTTGCGATGTGCGGCAGCGGCGTCGATGCCTTGGAGTGCGGCGCCGTGGCCAGCCTGGACGCGCTGGCCGCGATGCAGGCGGCCAACGGCCAGATCCCGAAGTACGTCGACCCGGACGGGCGCGACGCCGACTTCTGGTACCTGGGCTGCATCGACGCCACGCTGTGGTGGCTGATCGCCTGCGACCACGTTCGCCAACACGGCGACGTCGGCTCGACGCGCTGGCAGGCCCAGACGGCGCTGGCGATGCAGTGGTTGCTGGCGCAGGAGCACCAGGCCTTCCGGCTGGTGCAGCAGAACGAGGCCAGCGACTGGGCCGACATCATGCCGCGCTCGGGTTACGTGCTGTACAGCAACGCCTTGTGGCTGGAGGTCAAGCGCCGCTTCGGCGTTGCGCATGCCGACGTGACGCTGCACCACTTCAACCACCTCTTCCACCCGACGCAGCGCGACCTGCCGGCTTACCACCGTGCACGGCTGCTGCAGCATTACGCGCGCCGCGGGCGCAGCGAGGCAGGGCTGTACCTGAGCTTTGTCAACCTGGCCGTCGCGGGCCACGAAGGCGACGTCTTCGGCAACCTGCTGGCCATCCTGTGCGGCGCGGCCAGCGAGTCGATGGGGCACCGCATCGTCAAGACCTTGCGCAGCGCGAAGTCGGCCGAACCTTACCCCGTGCGCGTGACGCTGCACCCTTTGTCGCGACAGCACGAATCGTGGCGGCCCTACATGGCCCGGCACCGCCAGAACCATCCACACCAGTATCACAACGGCGGCCTGTGGCCCTTCGTCGGCGGCTTCTGGGTGTTGGCACTGGCGCAACTCGGGCGCAGCGACCTGGCCTGGCACGAACTTGCTGCGCTGGCGCGTGTCAACGCGCTCGGCGACTGGCGCTTCACGGAGTGGTTCCACGGCGAGACGCTGCAGGCGATGGGCATGGCCGGCCAGAGCTGGAACGCCGCCACCTTCTTGCTCGCTCTGCGCACGCTGCAAGGTGGCGCCGCCACGTGGTGATGCCGTGCTCGGACGGATCGGCGGCCAGGCCGGTGGTCATGAGCGCGAGCGTGAGTACCCGGCCGCGCCATGAAGCAGGCCGTCGCGTGTGGACAGCAGCGCCGGCGCCGCGCGCGGCCCCTTTTCAGGGCCGCAGCACGCGCTGCAGGTGGCCACCCAGACAGGACGCCACGTCTTGCCAACTGGCCCGAACGCCCAGGGTCTTCAGGTCCACCGTCTGCAGCCCTGCATAACCGCAAGGGTTGATGCGCGCAAACGGCTCCAGGTCCATGTCCACGTTCAGCGCCAGGCCGTGCCAGGTGCGGTGCTGGCTGACCTTGATGCCCAGTGCCGCGATCTTGCCCAGGCGGTGGAAGGGGTCGACGCTGGCGCGCGCCAGCACGGCGTGGCCGAACGGGTCGTCCAGCCGCACATAGATGCCGGGCGCACTGCGCACCCGGTGACCCGTGACGCCATGCTCGGCCAAGGTGTCGATCAGCGCGGCTTCGATGCGGAAGACGTATTCCTTGACGTAGATGGACAGCCGCCGCAGGTCCACCAGCGGGTAGGCCACCACCTGGCCCGGGCCGTGGTAGGTGACCTGGCCACCCCGTTCGGTGCGCACCACCGGGATGTCGCCGGCGGCCAGCACATGTTCATCGCGGCCGGCCACGCCCTGGGTGTAGACGGGCTCGTGTTCGACAAGCCAGAGCTCGTCTTCGGTGTCCGGCGTGCGCGCGCCAGTGAAAGCGCGCATGGCGGCCTCGACTTCGGCGTAGGGGCGGCGGCCCAGGGTCAGCGTGCGCATGGAGGGCCCAGTCTAGTGTGGTGCGCTCGAAGTCCTCGCACACAAGCACAAGATCGAATTCCGCCCGCGGCGACCACAGCACACGCGACGAAGGAAGCGCAGGGCGTCGACGCGGTGATCGCGCTGTGGCTCGAGGCGGGCGGCCACCGCGGCATCCTCCTGTCGGCGGATCTCAGTTCGCAACTCGGCACGTTTGCGTTGGGTGCCGCGCAGGCGCTTGCCTGGTCTGCGTCACTGCCACGGCACGCGATCTTGCAGCCGCAGCGCACCCGCCATCACGCAGGCAAGTCCTTGCCCCAGCGCCGCCGTTCCGTGCGCAGCCGATGGCGATCACGATACGCTGCGGGCGTCTGCCCAGTGTGGCGGCGAAAGACCTCGCGCAGCATCACGGTGTCGCGCCATCCGCAGCGTTCGGCGATCGTCTCCACCGGCAGGTAGCTGGTCTCAAGCAACATACGGGCGCGGGTGATACGCATTCCGTGCAGCGCCTGCAAGGGTGTGTGTCCGAAGGCCGCCTTGAAGTGGCGCAGCAGCGAGCGTTCGCTGATCGCCGCCGCGCGCGCAGTGGCCTGCAGGCTGTAGGGCTCGTGCAGATGCGCTTCGAGCCAATGACGTGCGCGCTCCAGCGCCCCGGGCCCGACGCGGCTGGTGATGTCGTGCGCCACCGCCTTGACCAAGCGCTGGCGCTCGGGTGAATGCAGTAGCACGCTGCGCCCGGCCTGCGCCAAGTCGCCCAGGCCACACGCCTGCAGCACGTGCAACGCAAGCTCGCTGGCCAGAGCCGGCGAGTCGGCGGTCCAGAGGCGCTGATCCTCGGTCCACGCATCGCCTTCGGCGAGTACCAGGTTCGGCGCGTGGCGCAGCACGCTGGGGATGAAGGGCCAGGGCACGACCGCGCGCCGCTGATCCAACAGCTGCGCTTCGCCCAGCGCGGCCACGCCGGTGTAGAACGCCAGCACATGGCCGCCGGCGGCATGCACCGTGCGCAAGCGCGGTGTGATGGCCGCGTCGCGCCGCACCAACTGGTTCAGGTGCGGCCCGTTGCGAGCCTGCCAGCCGGGCACGACGATCACATCGGGCACCGCCCGTCTGGGCCCCGAACGCAAAGCGCCGCCGCGCAGGGCCTGACCCTGGCCGTCGCAGCTTTGCCAGGCGGTGGGCGGCTGGCGCGCGCCACGCATGTGCGCCAGCTGGTTGACCGGGTTCAGTACATCGCGCAGGGCCGCCACCGGCCCTGCGAGCATGTGGTCGCCGCAAATGAATTCGAACTGCAGTGCCGCTGAACGAGGTTTGGCCATCTGGCGATATTGGCACCAACTCAGTCGGTATTGCCACTAGTGATTTCACAGCCGAGAGCCCTAGAGTTCGCTGCGGTGGATTCACGGGGACGCGCACTCGATGGACCCGCTGCCCTCTTTCGAGCCAATCCCGAATCCATCACGTCCGCCCATCCGGAGTCCCGCATGAAAGCCCACTTCGAATCCATACCGACCTTCCGCCGCCGCGCGTGCTTGGCCGCCGGCGCCGCGCTGGGCACTCTGGCGTTGTCGCCGGCAAGTCTCTTCGCTCAGGCCTTTCCGAGCAAGCCCTTGACCTTGGTGGTGCCCTACACGCCCGGTGGCGCGTCGGACATCGCGGCGCGCATGTTGACCGCCGAGATGGGCCGCTTGCTGGGCCAGACCGTCATCGTCGACAACGTTGCCGGGGCGGCCGGCGCACTGGGCGTTCAGAAGGTCGTGCGCGCCGCGGCCGATGGGCACACGTTGTTGTACGGCTCGCTCAGCGAGGCCTTGCTGGTGCCGCTGATCAACCCGCAGGCCGGCTACAAGGTGGAGCAGCTGCAACCGGTGGCCTATGCCGGCGGCACGCCGGCTGTGTTTGTGGCGCGGCCCGACTTCCCGGCCAACAGCGTCGACGAGTTCATCGCGCTGGCCCGCAAGAACCCCGGCAAGTACAGCTATGGCTCACCGGGGGTGGGCACCTTCCAGCATGTCATGGGCGAGGCCTTCAAGGCCAAGGCCGGCGTGTTCATGGTGCACATCCCTTACCGCGGCGGGGCACAAATCCTCAACGATGTGATCGGTGGCCAGCTCGACATCGGCATCACCAGTGCCGTGAACGCCGCAGGCTTTGTGGCCGGTGGGCGATTGAAGGCTCTTGGCGTGACCTCGGTGGGCCGCCTTGCCGCACTGCCGGGCGCTCAGCCCTTCGGGGAGTCGAACGCGCTCAAGGGGCTGGAGCTCAGCACCTGGGGCATGCTCTATGCACCGGCGGGCACGCCCGAGCCGGTGTTGCAGCGGCTCAATGCGGCTGTCAATGCGGCCCTGATGCTGCCCGTCAACGTGGAGACGCGGGCCCGGCTGGGCGCCGAGCTGAAGGCGGTGACGAGCGTGGCGCAGGCGCAAGCCTTCGTGAAGGCCGAACAGGTGAAATACGCGCCCATCGTCAAGGGCATCAAGTTCGAATGAGCGCCGCACCGCGCATCGGCATCGCTGGCTTCTTCCTGGAGGCCAACCGTTTTGCACCAGTGACCACCGGCGCGATGTTCTCGAAATCGTTCGACGGCGCCGGCGAGGTGCTGATGGCGCAATTGCGTGCCCAGCCGCCGCGCTTGCTGCCCGATACCCCGGGCTTCGTGGCCGGCATGGACGCCGCCGGCCCCTGGACACCGGTGGCTCTGCGTGCAGCGGCCGCTTACCCGGGGGGCCCAGTCGAGCAGGCCTGGTTCGAAGACTTCGTCGCCGACCTCAGCGCGCGCCTGTTGGCAGCGATGCCGCTGCACGGTGTATTCATCTCGTCGCACGGCGCTGCCCTGACCACCGAAGAGGACGACCCCGACGGCGTGCTGTTCGAGCGCGTGCGCCAGATCGTCGGCCCCGGTGTGCCGGTGGTGGCAGTGTTCGACCTGCACACCAACGTCTCGCCGCGCATGACTCAGGCCCTATCCGGTTTCGTGGCCTACCGTACCAACCCGCATGTCGACCTGTACGCGCGCGGCCAGGAGGCCGCCACGTTGATGCAGGCGATGCTGCGCGACGGTGCCGGTGAAGTAGCACTATGCAAGCTGCCCTTCCTGCCGGCCTCCACCGACCAGCTCATCGCGCCCGGCACACCCTACCAGGCTTTGCTGGAGCAGGCGCAGCAGCAGGTGGGCGGCGACATCCTCAACGTCTCGCTGTGCGGCGGGTTTCCGCTCTCTGATTGCGCGAAGTGCGGATTTTCCGTCGTGGTGACGGCGCGCCGCGGTGCGGGTGCAGCCGCCGACCGTCTGGCTCGCGCCCTGGGCGCCGCGGTATGGACGCGGCGGCATGACTTTCTCACCGCGCTCACACCCATGCCCGACGCGGTGGCCCTGGCGCTGGCCAACGGCCTGGCCAGCGATGGCCCGCGCCTGATCCTGGCCGACGTGGCCGACAATCCCGGTGGCGGTGGCGGCGGCAACACCACAGCCCTGTTGCAGGCCTTGCTTCAGGCGGGCGCGCGGCAGGTGCTGCTGGGAATGTTCTGCGACCCACCGCTGGCCGCCGAAGCCCACGCACAGGGCGTCGGTGCGCGCTTCGAGGCAAGGTTCAACCGCGGCAGCGGCAGTGCGGGTCCTGCGCAGCCCTTGAAGGCCGAAGCACGCGTGCTGGCACTCAGCAGTGGTCAATTTGTCGGCCGCCAAGGCCTCGTCAAGGGCAGCGCGCAGAACATGGGACCGAGCGCGTTGCTGGAGCTGGACGGCCGCATCCAAGTGGCAGTGATCTCTGAGCGCCAACAACTGCTCGACCCTGCTCAACTGGACGTGCTGGGTGTGGACCTGGGGCGCGTGCGCACCTTGGTGGTGAAGAGCCGGGGCCACTTTCGCGCCGCGTTCGAGGGCTTTGCGCCGGCCGAACGCATCGTCGAAGTCGACGGCCCCGGGCTGACCACACCCAACCTGCGGCAATTGCCGCTGGCGCGCATCCCGCGCCCGATCTTTCCGCTTGAAGCCCACACCCAGTGGGCACCCTGAGACGCACCATGGACCTGTCACGCTCTCCGCGCCGCCGCTACCCGCCATTTGCGACACCTTTGGTCCACATCGACTTCAGCGCCACCAAGCACGCGGGCTCGCGGGCTCGCGCTTCGTCGATCTGACGATCCTGTCGGGCGACGGCAAGGTGCTGCGCTAGCCGCCCAAGTCCCCGGTGCAGCGCCCCCCCCTGATCGTGGGGCACGCGCAAGGTTGGCGTGACGCTTGCGTGACGCCGGCACATCCAGAGTGGTCCTTGTTCGCCGTCGACGACGGCGCAATCAACGGGAAGGGCCACCATCATGCAGAGACTTTGGATGACTCGATTCGGCCTGCTCGCCGCCGCAATGACCAGCGCGGCTGGTGCGGCAGTGGCGCAGGACTTCCAGGTGGCCGCCGGCTTTGGCGGATCACGCTTCAACGTGGTGTGCGGCAGCGCAGGCCCATGCGACAAGTCCGCCCCCGGCTGGCGCCTGGCGGCCGGCTGGCAGGCCAGCCCGAACTGGGGCGCCGAGGTGATTTATCTTTCCTCGGGCGACTTCAAGGCCGCCGGCAACAACATCGCTGGCGACGCGAAAGCGTCCGGCTTTGGAGTCACAGGCAGCTACCGGCTGGCGCTGGACAGGAACATCGCTCTGCTGGCCCGCCTCGGCGTAGCCCAGATGAAGGGTGAGTTCACTCCCACCACTGCGGCCGTCAGTAGCAGCAGCTCAACCACTGCGCAGCCGCTGCTCGGACTGTCGGTGCAGTACGACTTCAGTCAGGCCTTGGGCGCCCGGCTCGATTGGGATGCGACGCGTGCACGCCTGGCCAAAGACGCGGGCTCACTGAACCTCGTCAGCGCCTCGCTGGTACTGCGCTTCTGAGGCGCCATTGCCGCTGCCTCGAACTCCACACGAAAGAAACGCCATGCACAAACTCGCCACCCTGCGTCGCCGGCTCTTGATTGCCGGCAGCACCGTCCTCATCGTGACGCTGGCCGCCTGCGGCGGCAGCGCCGACATCAACGATGGAGCGCCGGCCACCGCGCCCAGCTTCAGCACTCAGCCCACCAGTGCGGGCGTCACGACACCGGCCGCAGCCACATTCACCGTGGCGGCGACCGGGAGCCCCGCGCCGTCGTTCCAGTGGCAAGTGAGCACGGATGCAGGCGTCACGTGGACTGACGTCAGCGGCGCGACATCAGCCAGCCTCAGCATCAACCCGACCAGTGTTGGCCAATCCAACAACCGCTACCGCGCTGTGGTCACCAACCGCGCTGGGTCTGCCACCAGCACCGTGGCCACGCTGACGGTGAGCCCGATCGCAATCAATGCCGTGCAGTTCGCAGGCACCCCGGGCACCACGGGCAGCGCCGATGGCACCGGCGCCGCGGCCCGTTTCAACACGGCCAACTACCTGGCCGCCAACATTGCGGGGACGCTGTACGTGGGCGACTTCAACAACCACACGGTGCGCGCCATCACACCGGCGGGCCAGGTCACGACGCTTGCCGGCAGCCCCGGCGTGGCGGGTTATGCCGACGGCACCGGCGCGGCAGCACGCTTTCGGGGCAACGGCGGTGTAGCCGTCGACAGCGCCGGCAACATCTTCCTGTCCGACTGGGACAACTTCGTCGTTCGCCGCATTACCCCAGCCGGCGTGGTGAGCACCTTTGCCGGCACCGCTGGCGCGAGTGGCAGCGCCGACGGCGCCGGGGCGGCGGCACGCTTCAGAAACGTCAACGGGCTGGCCATCGACGCCAGCGACAACCTGTACCTGGCCGACTGGGGCAACCACACCATCCGCCGCATCACCCCGGCGGGGGTCGTCACCACGCTGGCAGGCACGCCCGGCGTCGCCGGCAGTGCCGATGGCACCGGGGCTGCCGCGCGCTTCAACCTGCCGAGCGGCCTGGCTGTCGACGCGGCCGGCAACGTGTACGTGTCCGACCAGGCCAACCACACCATCCGGCGCATCACGCCCGCCGGTGTGACGACCACGATTGCCGGCCAGGCAGGCACCACCGGCAGCGCCGACGGTACCGGTGCGGCGGCACGCTTGTCCAGCCCCGCCTGGCTCACCATCAGCCCGAGCGGCGATCTCTTCGTCACCTCCGGCACGGGCGACACGATTCGCAAGGTCACCTCGGCTGGCGTCGTCACCACCGCGGTGGGCGTGGCAGGCCAAAACAGTGCCGTGGTGCTGGGGGCCGATCCACGGCTGCGCAACGCACGCGGCGTGCTGGCGCTGTCCAGCAACCAGCTCGTTGTTGTCGCCGACAACGCAATCCTCAACATCACGGTGCCCTGAACGGCCGCGAGAAGGCGCCGCTGGCCGCCACGGCCGACATGTACCTCGACAAGGACGGCAACGTCATCAAGGGCGCCAGCACCAAGGGTCGCCTCGCACTCGGCCGGCGGTGCGTCCTGCGCGGGTGTTTCGGGTTCCTGCGGCACCACCTGCGCGCGCAGCTGGGCGTTGGGAGCCAGCACGCCGTGGTTCGCGCAGCGGGGGTCCGCTCACTTCGCGAAGCGAAGTTGCGCGGACACCAAACGGATCAGGTGCAGTCTGGGGCGTGGCAAGGGCGCCTAGCGGGCGCCCCTTCGGTCGCCCACGCAGCCAGCTGCTGCATGAACTCCAGCGGCGACATCAAGAGGTGCGTGGTGCCGTCGCGCCAAGCGGTCTTGAGTTTGAGCACGACTTGCCCGGCCGCGTTGGTTTGCACGCGCTCTTCTGTCCTGAGCCGGGCGCGTGAAGTAGCGGCACAGCTGCTCCAGCGCCTGGCGGTCGTTGGCAGCGCAGCGCACGGCGGCGTGCTGCTCTGTTGCCATCGATGTCGGCGCACAGCGTCTGCTTGAGGTCGGCGCCCCTGGGCATGGCCCCCTGCACCGTCAGCACTTTCTGGCCGGCGCGTGGGCCGAAGGCGATGCGGTAAGTGCAGGCCGCGGCCTGTAGCGGCCTGAGCACGCGAGCCTCGTCCGAATCGGCGTCGTTGTCGGCCATGGTGGTCTGACCCTGCTCTTCGACGAGCACCCCCCGACGGGTGAGCAGCTTGCGTCAATCGCGTGATGATCTTGTGCAACATCGCCTGCAGCGCCTCGTCGGTTGGCGCGGGCACTTCGACGAAGACAGGTTCGCCTTCGGTGTCGCACCGGTACACGCCGTCCAGCACCAGGCAGTGAAGGTGAATATTCAGATTGGCGGCCGAGCCCGTCATTGGCAAGCTCGGCTGGATCAGCGTGACCGCGCGGCTGTCGGCCTGCTCGGCCTTCAGACCGGCCTGCCCGAGCAGGTGGCGCGTGATGACTCGGTGCACCACCTGCAGCACCGGCGTCACCAGCTTGGGTTGCGCAGCCAGCAGCAGGCGCAGCGGGATGGGGAGCCGAACTTGGCAAACCCGTACCCACTGGCGCACCGGCACGTGCGGGATGACGTGGTCCACCAGGTGCGCTGCGGTCTGTGCCATGCGACGGGCCCCGCACGACGGGCAAAAGCCTCGGCGCTTGCGGCTGTTGGCGACCCGCTTGTCATGCCCGCAGTCATCGCAACGCAGGCGCAGGAAGCCGTGGGCCAGGATGCCGCATTCGAGGAAGGCGTCGAACCCGTCCTTGATGAACTGCGGCAGGTCTGCGCCGGCTGCAGCCTCAGCCTGCTCGAAGAAGGTGGCGGCGTGCTGCTGCACCAGGCGGTACAGCGTGGTCTGCTCCGGGCGGTGGCGCTCGTAATGGACCGGGGCGCCGTCCGGCCAGAACTGGGTGCTGGTGCACGACGCCGCACGCTGCATGCTGCAGCCGGCGTGGGTCGACCGGTTGCTCGACGCGTGTCTGGCTGACGACGTGGGTGGGCTCCTAGCGCTGCCGCTGCCCGACACCTTGAAAGCGGCCAGCGGGGACCGCGTCGGCGCCACCGTGGCGCGGGCCGACAAGTGGCTGGCGCAGACGCCACAGATGTTCCGCATCGGGCTGCTTGCGCAGGCTCTCGTCGCCGCCGGCGAGGCGGTTACCGACGAGTCGAGTGCGGTCGAGGCCTTCGGTCTCGCGCCGCGCCTCGTTCCGGGTGATATCGAGAACTTAAAACTCACCTGGCCGGCCGACTTCGCGATGGCCGCGCGCCTGCTGGAGACACGATGAACCCGAGCGACTTGCCGAACCTACCGAACCTGCCGAACCTCAGAATTGGCGAAGGCTGGGACACCCACGCGCTCGTGACTGGCCGGCCGCTGATCCTGGGCGGCGTGACAGTGCCTTTCGACAAGGGTTTGCAAGGCCACTCGGATGCCGATGCACTGCTGCATGCCATCACGGATGCGCTGCTCGGCGCAGCGGGCCTCGGCCACATCGGCCGGCACTTTCCGGACACCGATGCTGCTTTTGCCGGTGCCGGCTCGGTGCGCCTGCTTCAGGAAGCAGCGTCGCGCGTGGCTGCCGCCGGGTGGGCCATCGTCAACATCGACAGCACGATCGTGGCGCAGGCGCCGAAACTGGCGCCACACATTCCGGCGATGCGCGCGCGGATCGCCTCGGCGCTGGCGCCGGAGTCGGGCGCCATCAACGTCAAGGCCAAGACGGCCGAGGCGATGGGCCCGGTCGGCGCGGGCCTCGCGATCGAAGCCCGCGCGGTCTGCCTGCTCATCAGGCAGCCGCTTCAGCCGGGCGGCGGCGGCGCGTAAGCGCCAGCGCGGCCAGCGCCAGCGGCACCAACGCAGCGGTTGCCGGTGCGGGCACGCCGGTAGGTACGGTGCCGGCAAAGACGTTGCCCGACGTGCCGGCGGCGGCGGCGATGATGCCGTTGTAGTTGCCCAGCTGGCCGTTGGCGAAGCTCGTCACCACGAGCAGGTAGTTCGTGTTCGCCAGCAGGTTCCGATTGAGCAGCGACAGGGAACCCGCGCCGGCGTCGTCGTCGGCAGCCAGCGCGTTCAGCAACGCCGTCACTGCCATGAAGCTCGAGCCGAGGTACAGCGTGATGAAGGTGTCGTCAGCGGTGCCGGTGGTGAAGGCGGCGCTCAACGTCTCCATGCGGTAGCTGCCTGCGATGTCGACGTAAAACTGGTAGCTGTCGTAGCGCACCGCGGTGCCAACCGCGGATACGGTGGTCGGCGGAGAGCCAGGCAACACACGGTTGTAGGTCGGGTCGGCGGCGCTCAAGAAGCCGGCAAAGTTCAGCGGCGCGGCTGCTGCCCAACTGCTGGCCGCCAATGCGACGGCGGCGAGGACGAACTTGATGTGGGTTTGCATGGGAACTCTCCTGCATACTGAATTTGGACAAGCAACACCAAGCAGTTTCCAAACCAGCCCCACCTTTTTAATGAGTTAGGCAAGAACCTGTACACCGCCGCTTGGGCCGTGACAAATTTCTCGACATCGGGTTTTCGATCGGCTGCCAGGCTTTCTACCCAACGCGGGGCAACTCACGCCGGCGCGCGCCGCAACCGCAAATGCGCGATGAGCCCGCCGGCCGGCGAGTTAGCCAATTCCAGGTTGTCGCCCATGCGGTGCATCGCCTTGTCGACGATCGCCAGCCCCAGGCCCGCGCCAGTGGCTGCGGTGCGCGCCGCGTCGCGGCGGAAGAACGGGGTCGGGGGATAGGAAGTCCTGTCCTCCAGCCGCCCGGCGATGGAAAGCTTCAAGGACTTCCCGGGCCGCACGCCTGTGGTCGACGCTCTGCTCGACCATCAAGGCATGGCTTGACATTGGCTTCACATGAGGACCTTTAGACTGGGTTCTCCCCGTCCTGGAAAATCTTGGATGAAGCTCAACCTCGACCTGACTTCTGCCGCGCTGCCGGGTCGAGAAAAGCGCCCATGAACGAGGCCGCAGCGCTGCGCATTCTGGTGGTCGAGGACCACGGCTTGTTGCGGGCTCAGATCGTCGCTCTGCTGCGCGACGCGGGCCACGTCGTCGAGGAAGCCAGCGACGGACGCTTGGGCCTGCAAATGGCACTGGAGCAACCACCCGATGTACTGGTGTTGGACCTTGGTTTGCCGGGCCTGGACGGCGTTCACCTGTGTCGCGCG
>JBBRCN010000095.1:0-15369 GCA_038204775.1 Burkholderiales bacterium
GGCCAGGGGTGGCGTGGCATCAGGGCCCACCACCACCAGGGGCAGCACCGTTGCCGGCGGCGCCTGCAGCGCGGCGCGCGCATAGGCGCCGTACAGCGCCAGCACGCCCGGCGTATTTTTGTACCACTGGCCGCCGCCGACATGCAGCAGCCAGGGGCCGTCCGGCGCGGGCACACCGGCCTCTTGCAGCAACTGCCGCGCGCGCGCAGCGGGCATCGGCGCATAGGCGTGGTTGAGCCCGTTGTAGACGACCTCGGAGGTGAGCGCGCCCGCGCCACCCAGGCGGTGCAGGTCCAGCTGCGTCTTGCGCGAGATGCAGATGAAATGGCGGGCTTGCATAAAGCCGCGGCGGATGAAGCGCTGGTACAGCCTGCCCGTGGCGCGGGTGGGGTTCTCGGCCACCTCGCCCAAAGCCGAGCGCAGCGCCAGCAAGTCGTGGCAGTGCACGACATGCGGCCGATGCGCCAGCGCCGGCACCCACGGCCCCAGGGCCTGGTCGCAGAAGACGTAGAGAGTGTCGGCGGCATCAGACAAGGCCAGCCTTCGCAGTTCCCGCGGGAAGAGCAAATACTGGTCGGCATACCCCGCCCATTTGGCGGCTGCAGTGCCCCGCACACGGTGCTGCAGCGCACCTCCTGGCTGTCGCACCTGCACGTTGTGGCCGCGATCCTGGCAAGCCGTGACCAGCATGCGCACGAAGTGCGCCTGGCTGCGAAGGCCCAAAAATTCCGGGTGGGCGAGAAAGACGAGATTCACAGCCGCTCAGGCGCCACGCACGCGGCCTGCGCCGACGTCGCCTTCACATCGACGTGCCACCAGCACCATGCTCTTCCACAGCCAGGGCAGCCGCCCCACACCGTGGAAGGCGATGACCTCGAAGCCGTTGTCGCGCAGGAGCTGCGTCAAGGTGCGGCGGCTCCAGAACTTGACGTGGCCGCCGAACCACAGCGCGGTGTGGTGCTGGTCCCAGTGGTTTACCAAGGACAACGCCAGGTTCTTCAGGTAGCCGTGGTAGGGCGTGGTGACCACCAGCCAGCCGCCCGGCTGCAGCATGCCCGCAGCCAGGGCCGGCAGCCGGTGCGGTGCGTGCAGGTGTTCGATGACTTCGGTGGAGACCACGGCCTCGAAGTAGCCGTGGCGCTGGCGCAGCAGCTCGGGATCGGCCTCAACGCCCACCGGCTCGAACAAGACCTGCGGGGCCGCCTCGCGGGCCAGTGCCACGCCGTCGAGGTCGGGCTCCAGGCCGACCACGTCATGCCCGGCGTGAGAAAGCGCTGCGCACAAGGCGCCGTTGCCGGCACCGATGTCGAGCACACGTTTCACGCCCAGGCCTTGCAGCAGTTGCAGCACCTTGGGCACGAGGTAGCCGCAGGAGTGCGGTGCAGGGGCTGCCGACCAGCCATAGCCCGCACCACGGGGAGCTGCCAAAGGCGTTTGGTTGAGAGTGTCGGGAGCCGTGTCGGAGGGGATATGGGCCGCCATGGCCATCCCGGTGTTCGTCTGTGTTTCCATCTCCTGCCCTTGCTCTTGGGTGGCGCCGGCGCGCGGGGTGCTCATCGCTTGAACCGTGGCTGCAGGGCTGGCGGCGGCCTTGCCGCAGGCCGCGGAGTGCCGTGCCGACAGGCGGCGATCAAGAGCCCCATGAACAGCCAGCCATAGAGGTTGATGCTGCCCTGCGCAGTGATCTGCCCCATCACCAGTACATAGGCCACGTAGGACAGCAGCAGCATCGGCATCGGGTCTTCGCTCCGGCGCGCCAGACGCAGCACACGCGCCGTCAGCCAGACCGCGAGCGCCAGCCGAAACGCGATGTAGCCCAGCCCGGCCAGCGGACCCAGGTCCACCATGTGGCGGGCAAAGTCGGTTTCGGCCAAAAGGCCAGGCTGCACGCCGTCGATGGTTGCGCCCAGGGTGACGCTGGCATTGCCGCCGTAGCCCAGGCCATAGCCCAGCAGCGGCACCTCGTCCACCAGACGCACAAAGTCGATCAGCCCATAGAACGCGCGGCCGAAGACACCCCACTCGAAGCTGCGGCTTTCCGCAGCTTCGGCCGCGCTCCAGCGTTGCATGAAGGAAGCAAAGCCTTCGGCAAACAGCACCGGGTACAGCGTCAGCGCTGCCAAGCCCAAGACGGCAGGCCACAGCACGGCTCGCCGCTTGAGCGCAGCACCGCGGCCGAGCAGACCGAGCGCGACCGCAAAGCCGACGGCCAACGCACATTGCAACACCGTGCCCCGGCTGCCGCTGAGGGCCAGCGCCGTGAGCATGCCGCCCGAGCCTGCGGCCAGCAGCAGCAGGGATGGTTGGGGCAGGTGGCGCGGCGTCAGGAAGAAGGCCAGCGCCACGGCACAGGCCGTGGCCGTGAACTGCTGCTGGCCTGCGCCCGAGGCAAAAGGCCCCATCGGCCGTGTGCGCTCGGCCGTGGCAGTGAGGCCGCGGAACTGCAGCTCTTCGTTGGCCGCGCTGCCGACGTTGATGGGTGCGCCGGGGGCCGAGAAAAACTGCGCCATCACCAGGGCGCCAATGGGCATGGCCAGCCACAGCGTGAGCTTGAACAAGCGCATCAGGTCGCGGCGACGGAACACCTGGCCCACCAGGAAGGCCAGCGGCACGTAAAGGAAGTAGGCGCGCCAGCCATACACGCCCAGGATCAGCCGCAGCTCGCTGGGCGGCCCGCTGGCGGCCTGCAACGCGCCCAGCAGCGCGCCCAGACCGGCCATCCACAGGCTGACCGTGAAGAGCAGCTGCCCGCGCGGCCACAGGCCGTGCCGCCAGGCGATGGCGTAGGCCACGATGAGCACCGGGTCGCGGATGAAGAAGATGTACTGGCTGTATTGCGGCAACACCCATTTGCGCAGCGCGCCTTCGAAGATGGCCAGCAAGTACACCAACAGCACCAGCGCCACCACCTGGCGGCGGCCCCGTTCGGCGGCGGCCGACAGTGCCCACGGCGCGCGGACTGGCGGCTGCGGCACGGCGCGGCCGGCGCCGCGCGCGGACCGCACGGGCCGCGCAGGCCGTGCAAGGCGCTCAAACCGCGCGGGCCAGCGGGCCGACAGCACGTTGCGCATCGTCAAGCACCCGCAAGTAGGCCGCGGCCACGCTTTCGGGATGGTGGCGTTGCAGGTGCCCCTGCACACGCGGATCGCTGCCGATTCCGTGCCGAGGTGCGTCGCGCAGCACGGCCACCAGTTGGTGGGCCAGCGCCGCCGCGTCCCCCTTGGCAAAGACCACACCCGCCGGCCCGGCCGCTTGCGGCAGGCCCCCGCTGGCCGCCACCAAGGGGATGCAGCCGCAGGCCTGGGCTTCCAGTGCCACCAGACCGAAGGGTTCTTCCCATACCGAGGGCACCACGACCACGCGGTGCGCGTTGAGCGCGCGCACCAGATCCTGCCCCACCAGGCTGCCGGCAAACCGCACTTGCGCCTGCAGTGCGAGTCGTCGCACCTGGTCCTTGAGCGCTGGCTCGTCGGCGCCGCTGCCGATGATGCTCAGCCGCGGGGCCTTGCCTTGATCGCGCAGCAGCGCCAGCGCTTGCAGCAGCACCGGCACGCCCTTGTCGCTGACCAGCCGACCCACACACGCCAGTTCGCGGCTTCGCTCCACACCGGACAGGCAACGAAAGCGATCGCGGTCGAAGGGATTGGGGATCACCTGGCTGGGCACCGGCAGGTCCTGCGCCACGGCATCGCTGACGGCGATGTGGCTGGCCAGTGGCAGCAGCCCGCGTTTGAGTCGGCCAGCGGCAGCGCCAGGGCCGCGGCGTGGTAGCCAGGTGTGGTGCGCCACCACCCAGGGCCGGCGCCAGGCCAGCAGCGGCCAGGCCAGACGCAAGCTGATGTTGTTGTGCAGCACCACGTCGCAGTCGCGCACAGCCTGCGACAGCGCTGCTGCACCGGGGCGGCGCAGGAGGGCATAGGGCTCGGGGTCGGGTCCGTCGCCGGGGGTCTGCGTGACCAGCGTGACCCGGTGGCCGGCGCGATGGAATTGTTCGGCCAGGATGGCCGACACGGTCTCGATGCCGCCCACCGACGGCCGGAAGGGCACCGAGCACATCAGGATGTTCATGGTCTTGCACAGGCCCGCGAAGGCTTCCCCTGTCACGCCGGAGAACGACGGTTTCAGCATCTGGAGCCGGCGCATGCGAGATGCGGCGCGCCTTGAGCCCGGCACGGAAGGTAGCGGCGCAATGTGGCAGCCGTGAGTCAGGTCCGTCCTGGGCCGCACAGTCCATTCAGCGTCCCGTGGCGCGTCACAAACCGGGGCTAGGCTGTGTCGCCATGAATGCATCCCAAGCCGGTGCGCTGGTCGTCAACTTCAACGCGCCTGAGCTCAACCATCTGGCGCTGGCCCTGACGCGCGCCCGACAGCTGCGCGACTTTGTGCGCCCCTATGTCAACAAGGATCGGCTGTGGGAAAGAGCGCTGGCGGCGGTGCCGCTGGGTGGGCGTTTGTACAAACAGACCGTGGGCCGGCGCCAGCTCGGTGACCCTGGCCTGGCTCACCTCACTCGCGAGGCTGGCGTGCTGGCTGACTGGAGCTCGGCGCTGATCGGTCGCAGCCGCTGGCTGCCGAGCGATCTGCGCCACGGCTGGACGAACCGCTTGCACATGCAGGTGCGCGAAGCGGTGGCCCAAGCCGGTGGCCGGCTCGCCGAAAGCGCGCGCTGCGTCGTGGCCTACGAAGGATTTGCGCTGCCCGCTTTCCAGACTGCAGGCCGAACCGGCGCGCGGCGCCTGCTCAACTACCCGGTGGCCCACCACCGGCACCGTCGTCGCGTGCGCGACGAAGAACTGGCGCTGGAACCCGGCTTCGCCAGCACCTGGCCCGGCTTTGACGACTGGGGGCCTGGCCACGAAGAAAGGCTCGACCGGGAGATCGAACTTGCCGACGCGGTGTTGGTGGGGTCCAGCTACGCCGCGGACAGCTTCGTGGCCCAGGGCGTTGGCCGCGACAAGCTTTGTGTCGTGCCATACGGCGTCGATCTGATGAACTTCACACCGGCGGCGCAGCCCATGGCCGCAGACACCTTCGAAGTCATCTATGCCGGTCAGCTGACTCAGCGCAAGGGTCTGAGCTACCTGCTGCGCGGTTACCAGGCCTTTGCCCGCACCGGCACCCGGCTCACCCTGGTGGGCAGCGAGGTAGGTGAGCGTGGACCGCTGCAACCCTTTGCGCCCCTGTTCAACCACGTGCCGCATCAGACCCGGCCGGCGCTGGCGCAACGCTATCGGCAATCGCATGTGTTCGTCTTCCCGACGCTGGTTGAAGGCATGCCACTGGTGGTGCTGGAAGCCATGGCCTGTGGCCTGCCGGTGATCGTCACGGCCAACGGGCCGGCCGACATCGTGCGGGACGGCATTGACGGTTTCATCATTCCCGAGCGCAGCGCGCAAGCCGTGCACGAAAAACTCGAGCTGCTGTACCGTGACCGCGAGCGATGCGCCGCCATGGGACGCAACGCGGCACGCCGCGCGCGCGAATTCAGCTGGAGCGCTTACGCAAAAGGTGCCATGGGCCACCTGCAGCTGGAGGCGGCATGACTGCGCATCACAACGGAACTCCGGCAATCGCGCGCTGCCGCGTCGTGGTGCTGACCTTCAACTGCGAAAACATCGTCGCGCAGACACTGGCGCAGGCGCGCAAGATCGATCCGTTTCCTCTGGTGGTGGATTCGTTCTCCACCGACGGCACGATGCAGCAGATTGGCGCCCAGGCCGAATTTGTGCAGCGTGAGTTTCGCAACTACGCCGAACAGCGCAACTGGGCCATCGAACGCCTGCGATCGGGCGCAGCCTGGCAATTGCACCTGGATGCGGACGAAGTCTTGGACGACCGTGCCGTGGCCGCCATCCTGGCTGTGCTGGACGCAGGGGAGAAGGCTTCGCACCGGGCTTACATGCTGCGTCGGCTGGACTACTTCATGGGTCGCCGCTTGGGCCACAGCGGCCTGAATCCATGGCACCTGCGTCTGTTTCGAAGCGGTCATGGTGCGTGCGAAAACCGACTCTACGACCAGCACTTCGTGTCTGACCAGCCGGCCGCCCGCCTGGCCGGCTGCATGCACGACAAGAACTCGGTGGCCCTGAGCGACTGGACGGCGCGGCACAACCGTTGGAGCGACCTGGAGGTTGCAGAGATGCTGCGCGGCGACAGCGTGGAGCCCAGACCGGGCATCTTGCAGGCCCGTCTGGGCGGCGACCCGCGGCAGCGCACACGCTGGCTCAAAGGGATCTACTACCAGCTGCCCGCAGGCCTGCGGGCCACGGCCTATTTTGTCTACCGCTACCTGTTCAGGTTGGGCTTCCTGGATGGCCGCGAGGGACTCTACTTCGCGTTCTTGCAGGGCCTGTGGTTTCGCATGCTGGTGGACGCCAAGATGCAGGAAGCTCGTCAGGCCCGCCGGCGCCAAGCAGCGGCAGCGCGCCGCTGATGGGAATGCCCTGGCATCAAGCGGCTGGCCGCCGCGCGGTCACCAGCATCGAGCGTGCAAGCGGGGAGACACGCCCCAGGTGTTCAAAGCCGATGTCCGCGAAGCCGCACTCTTCGACCAGGGCAGTCAACGTGCTGCGCGAAAAGAACTTCAGTCGCCCGTTGTCCTGCAGCGCCTGCAGCCGCAGATCAAAACGACCGCTCAAGGCCAGGCCAAGGTTTTTCATGTAGCCGTGGTAGGGCGTGGTCACGACCAGCAAGCCGCCGGGCCGAAGCATCTGGGTGGCGTGCTTCAGCAAGAGGCGAGGTTGCACCACATGGTCCAGGGTCTCAACGGCCAGCACGGCGTCGAAACGGTTGTGCAGGTCCCGCTCGGGCGGCTGCAGCGCGTCGGCGTGTCGAAAAGACACCTCGGGATGCGCCTGCCGGGCGATGTCGATGCCGCTTTGGCTGCTGTCAAGACCCGTCATGTCAAAGCCGCAACGCGCCAGGGCCGCGGTCAGCCAGCCGTTGCCGCAGCCCAGGTCCAGTACCGTGCGCGCATCGAAGCGGTCCAGATGCACCAGGACGGGCCGGGCCACATGGCCGTGGATGTGCGCCGGGCCGTCGCCGAGCCACAAAAACTCCGAACGTGCGGCTCTGGCCCCCGATGCCCCGGATACGCCGGATACGCCGGATACGCCGGCCGCACAGGCTGCCACGGCGGCCCGGTCAGCGTCCATGCGGGCGACGGCGGTGCCGGATCAGGCGTGCAGGCACACCCGCGTAGACGCCCCAGGGCTCCAGGTCACGCACGGCCACACCGCCCAGCCCCAGCACCGCGCCGTCACCCAGCCGCACGCCGGCACACACGGTGGCGCGTGCGGCCACCCAGGCATAACAGCCCAGTTCGATGGGGCGGCTGATCATGGGGAAAGCCGGGTCGTCGATGTCGTGGCCGGCGCCGCACAGATAGGCCTCTTGCGACACGATGCTGTGCGAGCGCAGCCGCACCGGCGCGGGGTTGTAGATCACGGCCCCATCGGCGATGCACACCGCGTCCTCGCACACCAGGTTCCAGGGCGCCCAGATGCGCGCACCGGCGTAGATGTGGCAGTGCGGCCCCAGCCGCGCGCCAAACAGCCTCAAGAGTGAGGCCCGCCAGGCGTGCGCCGGTCGCGGCGAGGGACGAAACAGCAGCGCACAAACCAGACCCCACAAGACCCGTCCGGCACGGCTGGACCGTGACGTGCTGGGTGCCAGGTAGGGATCGGTTGGGGCGGGCGCCGGATCGGTGAGCAACATGGTGAGTCGACACAAGGCTAGGGCCGGTGTGTGTCCCGTCCTTGACAGGCCGGGTCTCCGAATGGCGTGCGCGGCGAGGCCCACCGCCAAACAGCCCGCTCCGGCAAGCGCGAGACGCCATGCCGGTGTCACAGGTCTTGTTTAAGCTGACGCCGCTCTGATGAAGACTGCGACCTTCGCAGCCAGACCTTTTCGACCATGTCCTTGCCGCTGGCTGCACCGCTGCCCCCGAACGTCTGGAAGTCCAGCCCCTTGCAATGGTCCGCCATGGCGCTGGCAGCGGCAGCCTTGGTGCTGTGGCATTACCCGGCGCTGGAGTTCATGGTCGCGACGTGGCAGCAGGTGGAGGAGTACAGCTACGGCTGGTTCATACCGGGCATCAGCGCCTTCCTGATCTGGCAGCGCAGCGACCGCCTGCGTCAGCTTGAGTTCGAGGGCTCGTGGTGGGGCGTGGTGGTGGTGCTGACGGCCTTGTTGCTGGGTGCGGTGGGCCATCTCAGCGCCATCCGGGTCTTCAGCCAGTACGGCTTCGTGCTCGGCGTTTTTGGCATCGCGCTGGCCAGCATCGGCTGGCGGGGCACGCGCATCGTTGCCGTGCCGCTGGCGATGCTGCTGTTCATGATCCCCTTGCCGCAGTTTGTGCTGCGCGAGGTGTCGCACAGCCTGCAGCTGGTCTCGTCGGAGCTGGGCGTGGCGCTGATCCGCCTGTTTGGCATCAGCGTGTTCCTGGAAGGCAACGTCATCGACCTCGGCAGCTACAAGCTGCAAGTGGTGGAAGCCTGCAACGGCCTGCGCTACCTGTTTCCGCTGATGGTGCTGGGCTGCCTGGCGGCCTACTTCTACCAGGCTGCGGCGTGGAAGCGGGCGCTGCTGGTGCTGTCCACAGTGCCGTTGACCATTGTCATCAACAGCCTGCGCATCGGGCTCATCGGCGTGACGGTGGAGCACTGGGGTACCGACATGGCCGAAGGTCTGTTGCATGACCTGGAAGGCTGGTTCATGTTTCTCGTTTGCCTGGCCCTGCTGCTGGCCGAGATGGCCTTGCTGGCACGTTGGAGTTCGCCGCGGCGGCGGCTGAGCGAGGTCTTTGTGCTGGACGCCCCCGCACCCGCGCCGAAGAACGCGTCGGTGGTGGTGCGGCGCCTGTCCCGGCCCACCGTCAGCGCCGTGGTGTTGCTCGTGGCCGCCGGGGTTCTGACGCAAGTGCTGCCGGACCGCAATCAGTCGGCGCCACCTCGGCAGGCCTTCGCTGTCTTCCCTTTGCAGCTGGACGACGGCTGGGAAGGGCGCACCAATCGCCTGGCCGGCGACATCGTCGCGGCCTTGGCGGTGACCGACTACTTCATCGGCAGCTACGCGCGCCGCGGCGCACCCGGCGTCAACTTCTACAGCGCCTATTACGCGTCGCAAAGCGGCGGCGAATCCAGCCACTCGCCGCGCACCTGCATCCCGGGCGACGGCTGGACCATCTCGCAGATCGACGAAGTACCGCTGCAAGGCGCGGGCTTCAACGTCAACCGCGCGCTGATCCAGAAGGGTGAGCACCGGCAGCTGGTCTATTACTGGTTTCGCCAGCGCGGCCACACCATGACCGGGGAGTTCGAGGTCAAGTGGCGAATCCTGCACGACTCGATCGTGCATGACCGCTCAGACGGCGCCTTGATCCGACTGGTGACCCCCGTCGCCCAGGGTGAGGACGCCGCCGCCGCTGAACGCCGCCTGGTGGACTTCGTGCGCGTGCTGCAGCCCCGCCTGGGCGCCTTCATTCCTGACTGAGACAACAAACATGACCGCGCACCGTACCCGTTTGCTGCTGGCCGCCGTGGCCCTGGCGCTGGCCGCTTGTGGCAGCAAGGAAGACCGCGTCGATTCCGGCCTGAAAAAGGGCGCCGAGTTCGTGCGCCAGTCCGACTGGGACAAGGCGTCCGTCGAACTGCGCAACGTATTGCAGATCGACCCCAAGAACGCCCGCGCGTACCTCATCGCGGCGCAGGTCAGCGAAGGCCAGCGCGAGCCGCAGCGGGCCTATGGCCAGTATCTGAAGGCGGTGGAACTCAAGCCCGACCTGCTGGAAGCCAAGGGCGGACTGGCGCGGCTGTATCTCGTCACCGGGGACCACAATCGCGCCGACGCGACCGTCAAGGACGTGTTGGCGGCCGACCCCAAGAATGCGCTGGCCCGCACGCTGCAGGCCGCGCTGCTGGCTGCCGCAGGCGACAGCGTGCAGGCGCACGCCGTGGCCCGCGAGGTGCTGGCGTCCGATGTCGGCGCTCCGGCAGACACCAGCCTTCTGCTGGCCGGCCTGCATGCCAATGCCCGCGAGTGGCCGCAGGCCCTGGCCGTGTTGGAGAGCGCGCTGGCCAAGGACCCCAAACATCTGGGCTTGCTGCAGGCTGCAGTGGAAGTGGCCGGCGCCAACCCGCAGGACACCGCCATGTCCGCCAAAGCGGTAGGCTTCTTCCAGCGCGCCACCGAAGCCTCGCCGCGCAACCACGACCTGTGGTTGGCCTGGACACGGTTTTACCTTGGTCGCAAGGAAACCGACCGCGCCGAAGCGGTCATGCGCGCCGCCATCCAGGCCCACCCCGAGGACGGCAAACGCCGACTGGCGCTGCTCGATTTTCTGGTCGCCACTCGCGGTGCCGCGGTGGCCGAGCGGGAGTACCTGGCAGCCATCAAGGACAAGTCGCGCGACATGGCTTTGCGTTTCGGGCTGGCCAACCTGTACCGCAGCACCAACCGTCCTGCCGAGGCGCAGCGAGTGCTGGCCGAGATCATCGACCTCAGTGACGACACGCCCAGCCTGGTGGCAGCGCGCGCGCAGCTGGCGGGCTACCGTTTCGCTGCCGGCAAGACCGACGAGGCCCGGGCCCTGGTGGAAGACGTGCTCAAAGCCAACCCGCGCGACAACGCCGCCCTGGTCTTGCGCGGACGTCTGCACCTGGCAGCGTCCAATCCGCAGGACGCCGTGGCCGACTTGCGCGGCGCGCTGCGTGACCAACCGGCCTCACCCGAGATCGTTCAGTTGCTGGCCCAGGCGCACCGTGCGGCCGGCGAGCCTGCACTGGCGCGCGACGTGCTGGCCGAGGCGGCCAAGCTGCGCCCACTGGACGTGGGTCTGCGCACGTTGCTGGTGGCTGACATGGCCGGGGCCAAGGACCTGGTCCAGGCGCATGCCGAGCTCGACACTGCCATCCGGGCGCTGCCGCAGGCCACGCGCCTGTACGAGTTGAAGAGCGAACTGGCCATCGCGCAGAATGACTTTGCGCTGGCCCAGAAGACCCTGGAACAACTGCGCAGCCAACAGCCGAAAGAAGCCTTGGCCCACGTCCGCCTGGGGCAGCTGTTCAGCCGCCAGAACCGGTTCGACGCGGCCCTGAAGGCCTACGACGCCGGCATCGCTGCGGCGCCGGCAGACCCCACGCCCTACGTCGCCGGCGTCAGCCTGCTGATGGGCTTGAAACGCCACGACGAGGCGTTGGCGCGCATCCAGGCACGCGCCAAGACCGAGCCCAACAACCACGCCATGCACCTGCAACTGCGGGGTGAAGTGATGCTGGCGCGGCGCGACTTCGTTGGGGCTGAAGCGGCCTACCGCGAAGCGGTGCAACTGGCGCCCCAGATGGTCAACGCACATGCCGGTTTGTCCAAGGTGCTGGCCGCCAAAGGCGACCCCGAGGCCGCCCTGCAGAGCCTGGCGGCCGGCGAGCGCGCGCTGCCCGCCGAACGTGCGCTGCCGCTGGCGCGCGCCCAATGGCTGACGCGCTTGAAGCGAACCGATGAAGCGATCGCCCTGTATGAACAGCTGAGTCAGCGCTTTCCCGACGACGACGTGATCGTCAACAACCTGGCCTATCTGCTGGCCGAGGTGCGTGGCGACAAGGTCAGCGTCGAACGTGCGCTGCAACTGGCCGGCCGCTTTGCCGAGTCGCGCAATGCGGGCCATCTGGACAGCCTGGGCTGGATTCATTACCGCCTGGGCCAGTACGACAAGGCGCTGCCGCTGCTGGAGCGCGCCGTGGCGCTGGCGCCGCCTTCGCCGCTGCTGCAACTGCACCTGGGCAAAGCACTCGTCAAGGCCGGTGACCCGGCGCGTGGCCGCGAGCTCATCCGCAAGGCCATCGACAGCAAGGCCGACCTGCCGCGCCTGGACGAGGCCCGCGCGCTGCTCGCCCAAGGCTAAGCCCCAGGCACGTCAGCCGCGTGGCGCCGACCGGGTTGACCGTGGACAAGCGCGCCCAGGCGCAGTCCTTGCTGGCCGGGGGTGATGCCGCAGCTGGCGCGGCGCTGGCGTGGCAGCTGCTGGCCGAACCCAGCCAGGCGGGTGGCGCACACCTGCTGCTGGCCATTGCCGGCGTGATGCAGGGCCAGCCCGGCCTGGCGCGGGCCCACGCCCAGCAAGCCGTGGCGCTGTGCCCGCACGATGCCCGGGCCTACTTCGCGCTGGGGCGGGCCCACAAGCTGGCGGTTGAAGTGCCACAGGCCCAAGCGGCTTACCGCCGTGCCATCGAACTTGACCCCGGCTATGCCGAGGCGCACGTCAGCCTGGGCATTGCGCTCAAGCACATGGGCGACCTGGGCGCAGCCATTGCTTGCTACGAACGTGCACTGGCGCTCAGCCCCACGATGGCGTCGGCGCTGGCCAACCTGGCCTACGCACGTGCCGCACTGTCCGAGCGCAGCGCTGCAGCCGGCGCCGACCGCGCGCCGGCCGCCGCCGTCATCGAAGACGCCCAGCGTGCCGCTGCGCTGGACCCGGGCAACGCCCAGCTGCACTTCAACCTGGGCCTGATGCTGCGCCAGGCTCGGCGGCGCAGCGACGCCATCGACGCCTTCAACCGCGCACTGGGCCTGGCGCCCGCGCGCCTGGACTGTTGCCTGCACCTGGGCCACGAACTCACCGCCAGCGGTGCCCTCAAGACCGCCGCCGTGTTGTACGACCGCTGGCAGCAGGTCAACCCGCCCACGCCCAGCGTGATGCGTGCGCTGGCCAACCTGCTGGCCCGCGAAGGTGAAGCCGGCCAGGCCCTGCGCTGGGCCCAGAAGGCGGCGGCGCTGGACCCAGACCCCAAAGGCTGGCTGCAGCTGTGCCACGCCTACCAGCAGTGCCGGCGGTTGACTGATTCCTTGGCCGCGGGCCGCCAGGCCATCGCGTTGTCGGGCCACCACTGGGAGATGTATTCGGTGCCGCTGATGGTGGCCAGTTACCTGTTCGAAGACCCCGAGCCCATCGCCGAGTTGCACAGCCAGTTCGGCGAAGCATTGGCGACCAGCCTGGCTGCCGCTGGCCGCGTCGATGGCCCAGACCTGCAGCCCGTATCCGCACCCACATCAACACCAGCCCGGGCGCCCGCCTGCCGTGCCGCGTCAGCCGGCCAGCCTCTGCGCGTGGGCTATCTGTCGTCGGACTTCATCAACCACTCAGTGGCCTTTTTCATGGGCGGCCTGCTGCAGCACCATGACCGCAGCCGCTTCGAGGTCTGGTGTTATCACAACCGCGGCTGGGGCGACAGCATGACCGAGCAGCTGCGCGCGCTGGGCCACCAGTGGGTGGAGTGCGAGCACCTGTCCGACGAGGCCCTGGTGCAGCGCATCCGGGCCGATGGCATCGACATCCTGGTCGACCTCAGTGGCCACACGGCCGGTGGCAGGTTGCGTGTGTTCGGGCTGGGTGCGGCGCCCATGCAGGTGGGCTACCTGGGTTATCCCACCGCCACCGGCGTGCGCGGTTTGCACCACCGCATGAGCGACGCCGTCATCGACCCCGGCGACATGCCCGGCACCGGGTCCGAAACGCCGCTGCGCCTGCCGGTGTCGATGTTCTGTTACCGACCGCCCGAGTCACCACCCATCGAAGCCCTTGCGCCTTCGCAGCGCGGCCCCATCACTTTTGGCTCCTTCAACAACCTGGCCAAGCTTTCTGACCGCACCCTGGACCTCTGGGCCCAGGTGTTGCGGGCGGTACCGGCGTCGCGCCTGCTGCTCAAAGCCGGCGCGGCTGCCGACCCCGCCAACCGGCAGGACATCGAAGCCTACCTGGCGACCCGCGGCGTCACGGCCGATCGCCTGGACCTGCGCGCGCGCGTCGAAGCCCGGACCGGGCATCTGTCGCTTTATAACCAGGTCGACGTGGCCCTGGACACCTACCCGTTCAACGGCGCCACCACCACCTGCGAAGCGCTGTGGATGGGCGTGCCGGTGGTCACGCTGAAGGGGCGCACCCACACCTCGCGCATGGGGGCCTCCATCCTGGGCGCGGCCGGTCGATCCGGCTGGGTGACGGGCTCGGAAGAAGCCTTCGTGGACGTCGCCAGCCGCCTGGCGCGCGACACCGCCGCGCTGAGCCTTTGGCGCCACAACGCCCGCGCCGCGCTGCAGCGCAGCCGCTTGCTGGACGAGCGGGCCTTCGCGGCCGACTTCGAGCAGGCGCTGCTGCAAGCCTGGGCCGGGGCACCGCCGCTGGCCTGAAGCGGCGACAGGCCCGGGGCAGGCCCGGCGCACGCTTCACCGCATGCCCGCGTAGGCCCCTCAGGAACCGGGCAACTCCTGCGGCCCTAGTCTGAAATGACCATGCCGCCCCCCATCGCGGTGGCGGGTGGATGTCACGCACGCGACCTATGGTCCTGGGGTGGGAGGACTCTGCAAGTGGCAGGCCCGCAACGGTGAACCGGACTAGCCGATACGGGCTAGTTCCGACGCAGTTTGCGAGGTCTGTCACGACACAGTGCATACCTAAGCTTCCTTCAGTCGAGTCTGTCCCGGTGCTGCCGGGGTGGCCGATGCAGCTTCCGCGACAAGGGGTCGGTACAGCCCACTGCGCGGCGGCTGGAACCACATGGTCTGATCAATCAATTGGAGAGATGTCAAAAATGAAACTCAAACTCAAGATGGTGGCGCTGGCCGCTTCACTGGCCTCGCTGGCTGGCGGCGCGCAAGCCGACCTGACTCTAGGTGGTGGCACGGACAACAACGGCAGCTTCTCGCTGATGGCGTTTAACACCGTGACATTCGACTGGTACATCCGCGACCTCGGCTACCTCATCAACGACTTCATGCCTTCGACGGTCACCACCTCGGTTGGCGATGGCTCTGTCGTCGGCAACAAGACGCCCGACGCCGGCCTGCTGATCGACGGTTCGGTGAAGTCCAACTTCTCTGACGCCACTTTCGCGACCTGGTTCGCTGCCCAACCGGCCAGCGACGTGCGCTGGATGGTCGGCGCCTACGACCAGGTCTCCAACGCCGGCTCGACCAGCCAGCGGCGCTTGATCATGTCGTCGAAGAATCCGAACGAAGACTTCTTCAACAACAACCTGGACTCGTGGGTGAACTCGGCCAACTATGGCGGTCTGTCGGCTTTCTTCAATCCGGGCGGCCTGTCCAAGACGGGCATCGGCATGGCTGGTCAGGCAGTCACGGGCATGAATGGCGGACTCGACCTGGACACGCTGGGCACCGTGGGCGACAGCCAGTCCTTGTTCTACGCAGTGCGCTCAGCCTTCACCGGCAGCGGCAGCAACCTGGCCAACGTGACGGCCTTCGGCAACACGAATGGTCTGGCGACCATCACCCTGCTGGCCAACGGTGAACTGGAATACAACGTATCCGCCGTGCCCCTGCCCCCGGCCTTGTGGATGATGGGCGCTGGCCTGG
>JBBRCN010000096.1:0-15062 GCA_038204775.1 Burkholderiales bacterium
AGCCCGTACGAAGGCAAGACGCTCGAATTCAAGGTCATCAAGCTCGATCGCAAGCGCAACAACGTGGTGCTGAGCCGCCGCGCCGTTGTCGAGGCCAGCATGGGCGAAGAACGCGCCAAGCTGCTCGAAACGCTGACCGAAGGCGCCATCGTGCACGGCGTGGTCAAGAACATCACCGAATACGGTGCCTTCGTCGACCTGGGCGGCATAGACGGCCTGCTGCACATCACCGACATGGCCTGGCGCCGTGTGCGTCACCCCAGCGAGGTGGTCACCGTCGGCCAGGAACTGTCGGCCAAGGTGCTGAAGTTCGACGCCGAGAAGAACCGCGTCAGCCTGGGCATCAAGCAGTTGGGTGACGACCCGTGGCACGGCGTCAGCCGCCGCTACCCGAACGGCACGCGCCTGTTCGGCAAGATCACCAACATCGCCGACTACGGCGCTTTCGTCGAGATCGAGCCGGGCATCGAAGGCCTGGTGCACGTGTCGGAGATGGACTGGACCAACAAGAACGTCGCCCCCAGCAAGATCGTCACGCTGGGCGAAGAGGTCGAGGTCATGGTGCTGGAGATCGACGAGGACAAGCGTCGCATCAGCCTGGGCATGAAGCAGTGCAAGGCCAACCCCTGGGAAGAGTTCAGCGCCACCGTCAAGCGCGGCGACAAGGTCAAGGGCCCCGTCAAGAGCATTACCGACTTCGGTGTGTTCATCGGCCTGACCGCCGGCATCGACGGCCTGGTTCACCTGTCCGACCTGTCCTGGCACGAGCCGGGCGAGACGGCCGTGCGCAACTACAAAAAGGGCCAGGAAGTCGACGCCATCGTGCTGGCCGTGGACGTGGAACGCGAACGCATCAGCCTGGGCATCAAGCAGCTGGACACCGACCCGTTCACCAGCTTCACCACGGTGAATGACCGCGGCGCCATCGTCAACGGCAAGGTCAAGAGCGTCGACCCGCGCGGCGCCGAGATCCAGCTCAACGACGACGTCACCGGCTACCTGCGTGCTTCCGAGATCAGCCGCGACCGCGTCGAAGACGCCCGCAATCTGCTGAAGGAAGGCGACGACGTCAACGTCATGGTGATCAACGTCGACCGCAAGATGCGCTCGATCCAGTTGTCCATCAAGGCCAAGGACAACGCCGACGAGCAGCAGGCCATGCAGGGCCTGAAGCAGAGCAACGAGCGTGAAAACGCCGGCACCACGAGCCTGGGCGCCCTGCTGCGCGCCAAGCTCGACAAGGGCAACGAATAACCGTTGGTCCTTGCGGCCAGGGTCCTGTTGAAGGACCCTGGCCGACACCACCAGGGGCTTCGGCCCCTTTTTCTGGCCTTGCAGGCACCCCAGATCGGCCACACCCTCGATGACCCGCTCCGACCTTGTCACCCGCCTGGCCGAACGCTTCTCGCAGCTCACGCAGCGTGACACCGAGTTCGCCGTCAAGACCATCCTGGACGCGATGTCCGACGCGCTGGCCCGCGGGCACCGCATCGAGATTCGCGGCTTTGGCAGCTTCAGCATCAACCGCCGCCCGCCCCGCGTGAGGCGCAACCCGCGCAGCGGCGAGCAGGTCACCATCCCTGAAAAACTGGTGCCGCATTTCAAGCCGGGCAAGGCGCTGCGCGAAGCCGTGGACGAGCCACTGCTGCAGGACCAGCGCGCCGACTGAAGCCTCTGCGGGGGCGGCAGCATGGCAGAACGATCACTCGGCCGGCCTTCTAGAATCGTCGCTGCATGCGCCTCATCTCCTGGCTCTTGAGAGCCTTCATTTTTTTTGCCTTGTTCGCCTTTGCGCTGAACAACCAACAACCGGCCGTCGTGCGCTGGTTTTTCGGTGTGCAGTGGCAGGCGCCCATGGTCATCGTCGTGCTGGCGGCTTTTGCCGCCGGTTGCGCCGTGGGTGTGCTGGCCATGTTTCCCAGCCTCTGGCAGCGCTGGCAATTGAAGCGGCAGCTCAAGCCCATGTCGCCGGCGCCGGTCACGCCTCCACCCACCTCGGTCCTGCCTTCGGAATTTGCCGCCGAACACCCGCCCCGGGTGGGGCCCTGAACACGGCCGCGCATGGACTTTGAGCTGCAGTGGCTGCTGATCGGCCTGCCCGTGGTGTTTGCGCTGGGCTGGATGGCTTCACGCCTGGACCTGCGCCAGCTCAAGGTTGAACGCCATGACTCGCCACGGGCCTACTTCAAGGGACTGAATCTGCTGCTGAACGAAAAGCAGGACCAGGCCATTGACGCGTTCATCGAGGCGGTGCAGAGCGACCCCGACACCACCGAACTGCACTTCGCGCTGGGCAACCTGTTCCGACGCCGCGGCGAATTCGAACGTGCGGTGCGTGTGCACCAGCACCTGCTGGACCGCGCCGACCTCAAGCGCGCCGATCGCGACCGTGCGCAGCTGGCGCTGGCACAGGACTTCATGAAGGCCGGCCTTTTCGACCGTGCAGAAGCCGCCTGGCGTGCACTGCAGGGCACGCCCTTTGATGCCGAGTCGCAACTGGCGCTGCTGTCGCTTTACGAACGCTCACGCGACTGGCAGCAGGCAGCGCAGGTGGCGCATCGGCTGCAGCAACAAGGCGCCGGCTCCTTCAAGGACCGCATCGCGCACTACGAGTGTGAACTGGCCGAGCAGGCCGATGCCCAGGGCGACACCGCTGCTGCCGATGCGGCGCTGCAGCGCGCGCTTGAAGCAGCCCCGGCCGCAGCCCGGCCCGGCGTGCTGGCGGGACAGCGGCTGCGCAAACGCGGCGACCACGCCGGTGCGTTGCGCGTCTGGGACGAACTGCGCACACGCAGCCCTTCGGCCTTCTTGCTGGTGGCCGCCGACTACGCGGCGTCGGCCCTGGCCTGTGGCGTGGCCGATGCGGCCCAGGTCACGCTGGCCGCGGCGCTGGCCAGCATGCCGGCCATCGAGCTGCTGCAGGCGCTGGAGCAGGTGGACGGCAGTGATGCGCCGCACCGGCTGCCACGCATGCTGGCGCACCTCAAGGCACACCCCTCGCTGTCGGCCGCCCAACTGCTTTTTTCGCTGGCACCGGGTGAGTGGACCGAAGAAGCCCGCGCCGCGCTGCGTGAAGCGGTCGCCAGGGCTGCGCGGCCCTTGCAGCGATACCGCTGCGCCGCCTGCGGCTTCGAGGCCCAGCACTACTTCTGGCAGTGCCCGGGTTGTTTGTCCTGGGACAGCTACCCGCCTCAGCGCATCGATGCGCGCTGATTCGAAAACACAAAAGTCGTCGGATCAGCGCGCCAGCTGTTGCTCGAACAGTGTCAGCACATCGTTGCGCGACGGCACCTGCCCCTTGCCACCGATGCTGGCCACACGCCCAGGCCCGGTGATGCCGGCCAGGCCAGGTTCGTGGTCGCAGTAGATGCCCAGTGTCGGCCGCCCCAGGGCCGCAGCCAGGTGTGTGAAACCGGTGTCCAGCCCGACCACTTGTTGCGCGCCGGCCAGCACAGCGGCCATCTCGCCCACTTTCAGGAATGGCGGCACGTCGCCGTCGCAACTGGCGGCGATGCTTTCGGCCAATGACTGTTCGTCGGGGCGGCCCCAGATGACCAGCGGCGTCCAGCCCATTTCCACCATGCGCCGGCCCACCGCCACCCAGTGGCGTTCGGGCCACAGCTTTTCTTTGCGGCTGGCATTGGGAATGATCAGGCCGTAGGCCGAGCGCGGCTTCCAGCCGTCGGTGGGCACCCGCAGGCCGAAGTCGGGCGGGCGCGTCGGCAGCCCGTAGCCCAGGTGCGCCGACGCCAGCGCGCGGCAGCGCAAGACGGCATGGATCTCGCGCGAGACCGACGCCGTGCGCTGGTAGAGCCAGGCTGCAGCCGGCTCACGGATGCTCTTGCGGTCGTAACCCGCGACCGGGGCACCCGCCTGGCGAGCCCACAGCGCACTCTTCAGCAGACCCTGCAGGTCCAGCACCAGGTCATAGGGTTCGCGGCGCATCGCGCGGCGCAGGTCGCCCATGGCCGACCAGGTGCCGCGGCTGAAGAGATGCTGGCTCCACTTGCGCCACTGCGTGGGCAGCACACGGCGCACACCCGGGTGCATCTGCGGGATGGCGGCAAAAGGCGACTCCACCAGCCAGTCGATCTGCGCGCCAGGCAGGTGGGCGTGGATGTCGGCCACCACCGGCAGCGCGTGCACCACGTCGCCCATCGACGAGGTCTTGACGATGAGGACGCGGGGTGGGTTCAAGGCTGTTGGCGTTCTTTGACGAGCTGCGGGTTCAGCTGCGGATCGTTGTACATCTTGAACTGCCGGTAAACCTTGAAAAAGGCCTTGCCGGCCGCCGTTTCAGCCAGCAGCGTGTCCAGGCAGGCACCCAGGTCGGTGCGCTGTTCTTCCAGGCGGGCCAACTTGGCCTGGCTGGTATCGCGGTGGACCTGGTCCACATCCTGCCGTTGCGTCTGTTCACGCATGGCCTTCAACTTGAGCGACACGATGGATAGGCGATCGATGATGCTGCCTGCGGTTTCGCTGTTCAGCCGCGCACCGACCGGCACACGCGACAGCGGCGCCGCGCTGCGGGCCGACGTTTCGTCCACCAGGCCCAGCGCCAGCAGCAGCAGTTCGTCGACCCTTTCGGTGGCGTCGTTGCGGGCCTGGTTGAAGCGGTCGATGTTGCGCTTGTTGGCCGCGATCTCGGCGTCGGCCACGGTGGTGCGGCGCGCCAGGTCTTCTTCGGCCCACAGCAGGCAGTTGTTGCGGTGGTTGTTCTGCACCCAGCGCCACAGGTCGGGCGTGGCGCCGGCGATGTCGGCCAAGGGGTCTGCCTGCGGCCAACCGGCGTGGGCCAGCAGGCGGTCGTGCATGGCCCTCACCTGGCGGGCGGACAAGGGCAAGGGCTGCGTCATCGTGAAGGGCGAAGCATGTGATGAGTCGGCGCCAGACGCACTGGCAGAATCGTGGCCGATTATCCGCTGCACATGCCGTCATCCCCACCCCAGACCCTGATCGTGCGCTTGCGCAACTGGGTCGGTGACGTGACGCTGAGCCTGCCCCTGCTGCAACGCCTGGCGGCGCAGGGGTTTGAGCTCACGCTGCTGGGCAAGGGCTGGGCGCGCGAGCTGCTGGCCGGCCAGGGCTGGCCTGTGCATGTGCTGGCCGGGACGGGCAACGAACGTGTGCGGCAGTTGCGCGACCTGCGCCAAGCGTTGCAACCAGGCCCCCATGGGAGCAGCAAGCGCCGGCGCATCAACGCCTTGTGCCTGCCCGACTCCTTTTCCAGCGCACTCGAATTCCGCCTGGCCGGCCTGCGTGCGCTGGGTCACGCCTGGGAGGGCCGCAGCCTGCTGCTGGGCCAGGCCGTGGCAAGGCAGCGTGGCGTGCACGAGCTGCAGGTGTACTGGCAACTGGGCGACGCGCTGCTGGGCCAGGCAGCGCCGCTGCCCGATCGCATCGATCTGCAGCCCACCGAGGGCCAGCGTGCCCAGGCGCAGGCTTTGCGTGAAGCGCACGGCATCGAGCCCGGCTTCATCTGCATCTGCCCTTTTGCCGGCGGCACCTGGAACCAGGCTGACAAGACCTGGCCCGGTTTTGCCAGCTTCGTGGCCCAGGCACTGCCCGCCTTGGGCCGCACGGTGGTGGTGTGCCCCGGACCGGGTGAAGAAGAGCGCATCGCACGCGAACACTTTGCCAGCGCCCGCCTGGTGCCGGGCGTGAACCTGGGTGTCTACGCGGCTGTGCTGCAAGACGCCGCCGCGATGATCAGCAACGACACCGGGCCGGGCCACATGGCGGCTGCCGTGGGCACGCCGCTGGTCAGCGTGATGGGGCCCAGCGACCCCACGCTGTGGCACCCCTGGGGGCCCAAGGTGCAGGTGCTGGGCGGCCAGGGCGCCTGGCCCGAGGCGGCGCGCGTGATGCAGGCGCTGCACCAGGCCCTCGGCACACGCTGAAGGCGGGCCGCGGGGCCCTGAACACTGGCTCACCCCCAACCGGGGCTCCCCCAGCCGGGGGCCCTCTGCTTGCCCCGCGCCGGGGGAATGACGGCGAGCGGAGGTGTTTGCAGAATTCCGATCAGCCCGCCACGTTGTGCATCAAACAAACACTCGTGGCAGGTGACCCGGAAATCTCATCAACCTCATCGAACCCTTTCAGGAGCACACCATGATCCGCAACTTCATCGCCCTGCTGATGGCCGTTTTTGCCCTCAACGCCTTTGCCGCTGCCGACGCCAACCAGGCCACGCAGGCCGAACTGGAAACCGTCAAGGGCATCGGCCCCGGCCTGTCTTCGAAGATCCTGCAGGCCCGCCAGAGCGGCAACTTCAAGAACTGGGACGACCTGGTCGAGCGCGTGGGCGGCATCGGCGCGGGCAACGCCGCACGCTTCTCGCAAGCCGGTCTCACCGTGAGTGGTTCGGCCTATGACGGCAAGCCCGTTGAAGCCAAGCCGGCCAAGTCTGCAAAGACCAGCAAGTCGGCCAACCCGGATGGCGAACCCAAGGCCAAGAAGACCAAGAAGGCCGACAAGGCCGAGGCCTGATTCAAGCGATCTTCAGGAGATCAAGGCAACAACACGTCGGGCCCGGCCGCGCCATCGCGCCGCCGGCCCGATGCCACCAGGTCCCACGCAAAAAAGCGCAAGACCTCGTCCTTGCGCGACACCGTGTCGGCTTCACCCAGCGCCATCAATTCCTGCGTGAAGGGTGCTTCAAACAGCAGGTAGCTGGCCAGTGCCGCCCCCCGCGCATTGGCGCCCTGCCCGCCCACACCCACACCGCCCAGCAAAGCCCGCACAGGTGCGGGCAAGGCCTTGAGGTGGCGCGCGGCGATGTCGTCGATGCGCTGCGACGGCGAAATCACCAAGGCCTCCAGCGGCTTCAGCGGCGTGTCGGCCAATGCCGAATCGGGCAGCAGCGCCAGCGTGCGGTTGATGCGGCGCATGCGCTCGATGTCCACCGCCAGCGCATCCAGGAATATGCTGGACATGGCGTGGCCGGCGATCTGAGCCAGGTTGGGGTATTCGTGGCGCGCCACCGTTCGGCCCGTGGGTTCTTGCATGCGCCCTGCGCCGATGATCAAGAGGCGCTGTGCGCCCAGGTGCACGGCTGGCGACAGCGGCGCAGTCTGGCGCATCGAGCCGTCACCAAACCAGCCCTGTTCGCCCGCCACTTGCAGCGACGTGGCCGGAAAGACAAAGGGAATGGCCGAAGAGGCCAGCAGGTGCGCATGGCTCAGCCGCGACTGCACCGCCACACGCTGCGAGCGCTGCCAGGGCTCGATGGCATAGGCGGCGTCAAAAAAGGTGAAGTGTTCGCCCGTGGTGTAGCTGGACGCGGTGATGGCCAGTGCGTGCAAGTGCGCCTGCTCGAACATCAGCGGCAGCCGCTCCAGCGGCACCATGCGCTGCAGCAGCTGTGCCAGGGGCGCGTTGTCCAGCAGCGATCGCGGCTTGGCGCGGCGCCAGCGGGCGATGACCCAGCCCACCGACATCATGGTCAGCCACTGCGCACCCGAGCGGATGACGCCCAAAGAATCGGAGCGGTAGACCTGCTCGGTGCCGAAGTTCTGCCAGACCTTGGCCAGCACCTCGACCGAGGCCTCGAAGCGGTCTGCATTCGCCGCCAGCGCGGCCGCATTGATGGCGCCCGCTGACGTGCCGCAGATCACGCCGAAGGGGTTGCTCAAGCGGGCCATGGGGCCCAATGCCTCGCGCCGGATGCGGGCCAACGCCCGCAGCACACCCACCTGGTAGGCGGCCCGAGCGCCGCCGCCGCTGAGCACCAGCGCAGTAAGCGGTGTTTCGTACATGTGCCCCGACTGTATCGCCGTGGCACCGGGGCTCAATCGCCGTGTTTGCCCTTGTCCTTGTCCTTGCCCTTACCCTTGCCCTTGTCCTTGCCCTTGTCGTCGTGCCAATCGTCGCCCTTGCCGCCTTGGCCCTTGCGCACATGGTCGTCGTACCACCGGTGCTGCACAAAATACACCGGCACGCCGCAGGCGTTGTACTCGCGGCAATGGCGGCGCCAGTTCTTGCGGTGACCTGGCGGCACCCACATGTACACCGGCTGGGGCGGCTGGTAGGCCACGGCCGGACGGACGATGAGCACTGGCTGGGTTACCACCAACTGCGGCTGCGGGAAGCGGCCGATGTCGATGCGGCCGTAGACACCGGGCTGGCTGATCTGCACCGACACACCCACTTCGGCGGCGGTGACGCTGCCGGCCTGAAACAGCGCCAGGGCCCCCGCCAGCACCAGCATCAGGGCGGAGGCAGTTGATGTAGCTGGCCTGAGGTGTTCTTTCATGATCTCTCCGAGGATGCTGTGGTTGAACACAACGTTGGGCCTCCCGATCTGGATGTCAGCAGATACAGAGGTTTTCATTCGTAAACGATATGCGCCACGCCGCCATGCGCCAGACCTCTCCAGCGGCCCAGGGCTTCGTCACAGGGCCAGAAGCGCGCATCGTCGCCCAGGTCCAGTTCCGCCGACACCTCTGTTCGCTTCAGCCTCAGGCGCACGCTCAGGCCCTGCATCAAGGGGCCCTGCTCGCTGTCGACTTGCCGGGCCGGCCACAGGCGCAACACGTCGGACACGGGCGGCGTGCCCCCATTCAGGTCCACCGCCAGGTAGCGGCCGAAGCGGGCGCGGGCGGCGGCCAGGTCCCAGACCTGGTTGACGTTCAGGCGCAGGCCGCCAGAAAAACGGTCGGGCTGCAGCTTGCCCTGGACGATGATCAGCTGGTCTTCGGCCATCAGCTCGCGCTGGGCCTCGAAGATCTCGTCGTTGGCCACCGCCTCGATGGCCTCGGTGCCGTCGTCCAACTTGAAGATGACGACACGGCCGCGCTGGCCGTTGACCGTGCGCGGGTCGCTCACGATGCCGGCCAGCAACTGCGGCTCGCGGCTGTCCACCAAGTCGGCGATGGGCTGGCGGCAGAAGCGGCGCACCTCGTCCTTCCAGGCATCGAACAAATGGCCCGACAGGTAGAAGCCCAGCGCGGCCTTTTCGTTCACCAGGCGGTCGCGGATGTCCCAGGGCTGCACAGTTACCAACGCCGGTTCTTGGGTGCTGCTGCCGTGGCTGTCGCCAGCGTCCGCCATGTCAAAAAGGCCCACCTGCTGGGCGTTGGCCTGTTGGGTTTCTGCCCAATCGAAAGCCAGGCCCACGCTGGCCAACAGCGCGGCGCGGCCGCCGTGGCCATCGGGGTGCAGGCTGTCAAATGTACCGGCCTTGACCAGCGCTTCAACGGCCCGTTTGTTGACCGACTTGCGGTCGACGCGGGCGCAGAAATCGAACAGGCTGCGGAACGGCCCGCCGCCTTCGCCCGAGCGACCTTCTCGCGCGGCCACGATGGCCTCGACAGCGCCCTGCCCCGTGCCCTTCACCGCGCCCAGCCCATAGCGCACGGCCTTGTCGTCGATCGGCTCGAATCGATGCGTGCCGCGGTTGATGTCGGGTGCGTCGAAGCGGATGCCAAACAGCTTGGCGTCGTTCAGCAACACCTTCAGCTTGTCGGTGTTGTCGGCTTCAACGGTCATGTTGGCGGCGTAGAACTCCGCCGTGCAGTGCACCTTGATCCAGGCCGTGTGGTACGCCAGCAGTGAGTACGCGGCGGCGTGGCTCTTGTTGAAGCCGTAGCCGGCAAACTTCTCCATCAGGTCGAAGATCTCGTTGGCCTTGTCGGCAGACAGGCCCTTGACCGACGCACCTTCCAGAAACACCACGCGCTGCTTGACCATCTCTTCGGGCTTTTTCTTGCCCATGGCCTTGCGCAGGTTGTCAGCGCTGCCCAGCGTGAAGCCGGCCAGCACCTGTGCGGCCAGCATCACCTGTTCCTGGTACACGAAGATGCCGTAGGTTTCGGCCAGCACAGGCTCCAGCAGCTTGTGCGGGTAGACGATGTTTTCCTTGCCGTTCTTGCGCGCGCAGAAGCTGGGGATGTTTTCCATCGGCCCTGGCCGGAACATCGCGTTCAGCGCAAAGAGGTCTTCGATGCGACCCGGCCTGGCTTCACGCAGCATGCCCTGCATGCCGCGGCTTTCAAACTGGAACACGGCTTCGGTCAGACCGTCGCTGAACAGCCGGTACACCTTGGCGTCGTCCAGCGGCAGGTCTTCGTAGGCGAAGCTGGCGCGGCCCGGGCGGCGAGCCCGTATCGACTGTTTGGCCAGTTCCAGGATGGTCAGTGTGGCCAGGCCCAGAAAGTCGAACTTCACCAGGCCGATGGCCTCGACGTCGTCCTTGTCGAACTGGCTCACCGCGCTGTCGCTGCCCGGCTGCTGGTACAGCGGGCAGAAGTCGGTGATCTTGCCCGGCGCGATCAGCACGCCGCCGGCATGCATGCCGATGTTGCGCACCAGCCCTTCAACCCGCGTCGCCAGAGCCAGCAGCTCGGCCACTTCTTCTTCGGCTTTTTCGCGCTGCTCCAGCTCGGGCACTTCCTGGCGCACGTAGATGACACCGGGGTCCGGATCGGCAGGCACCGCGGCCAGCGTGTAGGTCTTGCCGGGCAGCCCGGGCACCAGTTTGGCCACGCTGTCGACATGGCCGTAGCCCATGCCCAGCACACGACCCACGTCACGCAGCGCGGCCTTGCTGGCCATGGTGCCGAAGGTGGCGATCTGGCTCACCGCGTCGCGGCCGTACTTGTCCTTGACGTAGTCGATCACACGGTCGCGGTTGCCCTGACAGAAGTCGATGTCGAAGTCGGGCATCGACTTGCGTTCAGGGTTCAGGAAGCGCTCGAACAGCAGGTTGTAGCGCAGCGGGTCCAAGTCGGTGATGAACAGCGTATAGGCCACCAGCGAGCCCGCACCCGAGCCCCGGCCCGGGCCCACAGGGCAGCCGTGGTTCTTGGCCCAGACGATGAAGTCCGACACGATGAGGAAGTAACCCGGGAAGCCCATCTTGACGATGACACCCAGCTCAAAGTCCAGCCGCTCGGTGTAGCGGGGCCGCTCCCGGTCGCGCTGCGCCGGGTCGGCATACAGCGCCGCCAGGCGACGCTCCAGGCCCTCGACCGAGACCTGGCGGAAGTAGGCTTCGATGGGCATGCGCTGGCCATCGACCACGGGGGTAGGAAAGTCAGGCAACTGCGGCTGCCCCAGCACCAGCGTCAGGTTGCAGCGTCGCGCAATCTGCACCGTGTTGGCCAGTGCCGACGGCAAGTCGGCAAACAGCGCCTCCATCTGCGCCTGGGTCTTGAAGTGCTGGTCGCGCGTGAAGCGCTTGATGCGGCGCGGGTTGGCCAGCGTTTCACCTTCGGCGATGCACACCCGCGCCTCGTGCGCGTCAAAGTCGTCGGGCTCCAGAAACTGCACCGGGTGCGTGGCCACCACTGGCAGCTGCAATTGCGCGGCCAGCGCGGCGGCAGCGCGCACGTGCGCTTCGTGCGCGGGCAGACCGGCGCGCTGCAGCTCGATGTAGAAGCGCCCCGGAAACAGCCCAGCCAGACGTTCAGCCATGGCCCGCGCGCGCTCGCTTTCACCCGACATCAGGGCCAGGCCGACGGCACCCAGGTCGCCACCCGACAGGGCAATCAGGCCGCCGCCCAGTTCATCCAGCCAGTTCCACTTGATCCAGGCCTGCGCACGCTGTGCGTTGCTCACCCAGCCGCGCGCCAGCAGTTCGCACAGGTTCAGGTAACCCTGGTTGTTCTGTACCAGCAACAGCAGCCGGCTGGCCTGGCGGTCACCGCCCGGCGCGCCGCCATTGGGTTCCATCAGCACGTCCACGCCAATGATGGGCTTCACACCCTTGCCGCGGCAGGCGCTGTAGAACTTGATGGCGCCAAAGAGGTTGTTCAGGTCGGTGATGGCCAGCGCGCCCTGCTGGTCGGCCCGCGCAGCGGCGGCCAGGGCGTCGATGCGCAACATGCCGTCAACGACGGAGAACTCGGTGTGGGTGCGGAGGTGGATGAAAGGCATAGGGGCATTCTAGGGACAGGGTGCAACCGCCACAGTGCGGTCCCCACACAGGCGTTACCTGCCGAGTCGCCCCAATCTCAGCCCTTGGACCGCCAGACAAACGGAAACAGCAGCTGCTTCCAGAACCCCTTGGGCACATAGTCGCCCACCACACCGTACTTCGCCGGCCACACGCGGTCGCTCTGCACCGCAGTGCCGAACAGGTGGTCGATGAAGGCGAAGTGCGCCGCGTAGTTCTTGTCGATGGCCTCGTCGTCCTGCGAGTGGTGCCAGTGGTGGAAGTTGGGCGTCACGATCACGTAGCGCAAAGGCCCCAGGCGCACGCTGACGTTGGCGTGGTTGAACACGGCCTGGAAGCCGACGACCACGATGTAGGCGTCGATGACCTCTTTGCTGAAACCCAGCACGAAGATGGGCGCCAGCACCAGCGTGCGCGTGATGATGAGCTCGACGATGTGCTGCCGCGAGCCGGCCATCCAGTCCATGTGCTTGGCGCTGTGGTGCACCGCGTGCAGGCGCCACAGCAGCGGCACCTCGTGGTAGGCGCGGTGGGTCCAGTACTGCACCAGGTCGGCCACCAGGATGATGGCCAGCAGCGCCACCACGAATGGCAGGTCGTGCACCCAGGCCTGCACACCATCTTTGGCAGCCCAGCCAAAGAGCTTGTGCACCAGCAGGTTCACGGCCAGCAGCACGAAGCCCACCAACATGTGGTTGACGATGAAGTGGTGGAAGTCGGTCTGCCACTCGGGACGGAACACCGGCTGGTCCCTGCGCAGCGGAAACAGCTTTTCGACGAAGACGAAGATCAGCGCGCTGCCCAGCAGGTCCAGGATGAACCAGTCCAGGCCGATGTAGGGCGCGTTGTCGGGGAAGTTGGGGTCGACTTCCACACGGTGCGCGCCCAGCAGCAGCGTCAGCGCGATGAGCGTGAAGGCGCCCGCCGCCAGCCAGCGGGCACGTCCGCGCACGATGTTGAACAGCGACACACCGCCCGACAGCACCAGCGACCAGTACATCACCTGGCGCAGCACGTCCACGTTGTAGCTCTTGCGCAACTGCGGCGTGGTCAGGTATTCCGGAAAGTGGAAGGCCAGCACGCCCAGGAAACACAGGATGGCCAGCGACAGGGCAATCACGCCCGACACCAGGCCGTGCCCGGTGCGCAGTTCGCCGTGGGACTCGGTCAGTTGGTTCAGCTTGTCGAGCATGGCGTTTTCGGTAGAAGTCGTGCTTGAAGTCGCGGCAGCGGGCGAAGACTTGAATTATCGGGCGCCTCCCTAGAATGCCCGCCGTGGATGCCGTCTCAATCGTTGCCGCCTACCGCTTTGTCGAGCTGGATGACTGCGCCGTCTTGCGCGACCGGCTGTTCGATCGTGCGCATGCCGCAGGCCTGAAAGGCACCGTGTTGCTGGCGCCCGAGGGCATCAACTTCAACCTGGCCGGGGCGCCGGCTGCGCTGCAGGGCTGGTTGGACACGCTGCAGGTCGATGCCCGTTTCCAGGGCCTGGAGCTGAAGCGACACCAGGCCACCACCCTGCCCTTCAAGCGCCTGCGCGTGAAGGTCAAGCGCGAGATCATCCGCATGAATGAACAAGGTGTGCGTCCTCAGGCGGGTCGAGCGACGGCCGTGCACAGTGCCACGCTGGCACGCTGGCTGTCCGACGGCCACTGCGACGAAGGCCGGCCGGTGGTGATGCTGGACACACGCAACGGCTTCGAGGTCGACGCCGGTGCCTTTGCGGATGCCATCGACTGGCGCCTGCGCAAGTTCAGCGACTTTCCGGCCGCGCTGCAGGCGCACCGCGCGCCGCTCGAAGGCAAGACCGTGGTCACCTACTGCACCGGCGGCATCCGTTGCGAGAAGGCGGCGCTGTGGATGCAGGACGCCGGCATCCCGCATGTGCTGCAACTCGACGGCGGCATCCTGCGCTATTTCGAAGAAACCAAGGGCGCGCCGTTTTGGCAGGGCCGCTGTTTTGTCTTCGACGAACGGGTGGCGCTGGACGATCAGCTGCAAGGCCAGAGTCAGACCCAGGAAGAGACCGCCTGATGGGCCTGCTGCGCCGCCTGATCGGCCTGCTGCTGATCCTGAGCGCCATCGCGTTGGCGCTGTCGCGCACACCCGACTGGCCGGTGGAAGCGCTGGTGGCACGCTGGGCGCCAGCGCCGTCGGACTTCATCGAGGTCAAGGGCCAACTCGTGCACTTGCGCGACGAAGGACCGCGCGACGACCCGCTGCCCATTGTGTTGATCCATGGCACTTCCGCCAGCCTGCACACCTGGGAGGGCTGGGTGAAAGCGCTCAAGCGTCAGCGGCGCGTCATCACCTTCGACCTGCCGGGCTTCGGCCTGACAGGTCCATTCACCGGCGAGTACACACCCGACGACTACCGCGGCGACACCTATGCACGCTTCGTGCTGGACCTGCTGGACGCGCTGAAGATCGAGCGCGTGGTCATGGGCGGCAACTCGCTGGGCGGTGAAGTGGCCTGGCGCACCGCCTACGCGGCGCCGCAGCGCGTGGCTGCACTGGTGCTGGTGGACGCCGCGGGGCCGGCCTTCACGCCGCTGGAATTGCCCATCGGCTTTCAGTTGGCGCGGGTGCCGGTGCTCAACCGCGTCAGCGAATGGGCGCTGCCGCGTGAACTGGTGCAGCAAAGTGTGGCCAGCGTCTACGGCGACCCGGCCAGAGTGACACCGGCGCTGGTGGACCGCTACTTCGAGCTCACGCTGCGCGAGGGCAACCGCCGCGCTTTGCGGCTGCGCATGCAAAACCTGGTGATGGGCGAAGACGCCGATCGCATCGCCACGCTGAAGCTGCCGACGCTGATCTTGTGGGGTGGGCGCGACCGGCTGATCCCGCCCGAAACCGGCCGGCAGTTCCAGCAGTGGATCGCCGGCAGCCAGCTGGTGGTGTTTGACGAGCTGGGCCACGTGCCACAAGAAGAAGACCCGGCCCGCACGGTGGTGCCGGTGAAGGCTTTTCTGGGGTTGAACTGAGGACGCGGAACCGGCTAGGAGCGTGGGCGGCAGAAGGACGTCGGCTGCAACGCGCGAGAAACCGGTCTCGCCGGGTATCACCTCCTGCGCCCAGGGGGCAAGCCCTGGGCTTGTCGGTACTCCCCAGCGATCCTCGGTTTTCGCACTTTTCGCTCCGACGCCTTCTGCCGCCCAACCTCCTC
>JBBRCN010000097.1:0-14515 GCA_038204775.1 Burkholderiales bacterium
CGCCGAACTGCTCGAGCGCGCCGGCAAGGAACAGCTCTCGGCCGAGATCCTGCGCGAGTCGGCCCGGACGATGGGGATCGAGGTCGAAGAATCCGAACCGGTCGTCACGCAGAAGGCCGAAGGCGACAACGCCGCGCCCGACGAGGACGAACCGAAGCCCAAGAAGAGGAAGAAGGTGAAGATGAAGGCGCCGGTCGAGCCGAACCCGATCAAACGGGTTCACTTCTCGAACTTCATCGTTCAGTAAATGACCGCCCCCTCGCCTTCGGCTCACGTCCCCCAAGGGGTCGCGGGCCACGCCTTGGGGCGGCCCGGCGGCTGAGCCCGAACATTGATCTTGCGGGATTTGAACGAACATGAATCAACAGATTCTTTCGCAGGACGAAGTCGACGCGCTGCTGCAGGGCATCACCGGTGAGAGCCAGAAGCTCGAGCAGGAGCAGGTCGACGAAGGCGCGATTCGCAATTACGACCTGGCGAGCCAGGAGCGGATCGTGCGCGGGCGCATGCCCACGATGGAGATCATCAACGAGCGCTTCGCTCGCAACATCCGCATCGGCCTGTTCAACCTGATCCGCAAGAGCCCCGAGATCTCGATCGGCAGCACCAAGGTGCAAAAGTACAGCGCCTTCCTGCGCGAAATCGTCGTGCCGACCAACTTCAACATCGTCAACGTCAAGCCGCTGCGTGGCACGGGCCTGATCGTGTGCGACCCGAGTCTGGTGTTTGCGGTCATCGATTCGCTCTTCGGCGGTGTGGGCAAGTACCACACCCGCATCGAAGGGCGGGACTTCAGCCCCACCGAACTGCGTGTGATCCTGCGTCTGGTCGAGGTCATCACGGCGGAATACAAACGCGCCTGGACCGGCATCTATCCGGTGGAGCTGGAGTACCAGCGCTCGGAGATGCAGCCCCAGTTCGCGAGCATCGCCACGCCCAGCGAAATCGTGGTGGCCACCAATTTCACGCTGGAAATCGGCGAGACCACCGGCTCGGTGCACTTCTGCGTGCCCTACAGCACGCTGGAGCCCATACGCGACGTGCTGTTCAGCACCATCCAGGGCGACAGCGCAGAACCCGACCGGCGCTGGGTGAACCTGCTCAAGCAGCAGATCCAGTCGGCCGAGGTCAACCTGGTGGCCGAACTGGCCCACGCCGGCGCCACCGTGGAACAGCTGCTGTCCTTCAAGCCAGGCGACTTCATCGAGCTGGATCTGGAAAAGATGATCCAGGCCAAGGTCGATGGTGTACCCGTCTTCGACTGCCACTACGGCACGTCCAACAACCGCTACTCGATCAAGATCGACAAGCTGCTGACCAGCAGCAACGTCAGCTGGCTGAGCGAGACATGAACCATCCCCGATCGATCCGCATGGCACGCTTCGGCGACATGGAGAACTGCAATGAGTGAAGCCGAAGGCGCGATGTCTGAAGAGGACAAGATGGCCGCCGAGTGGGCTGCGGCCCTGGCGGAGACCAAACCGGCGGCCGGCAACGACGTGGCCAGCGAGGTGGCCTTTGCCGCCGAAAGCGTGGCGCCGGCGGAGTTCACCAAGTTCGCGCCCACGCCCCCGGGTGCCGCGGGCAACGACCTGAACATGATCCTGGACATCCCCGTCCAGCTGACCGTGGAACTGGGCCGCACACGCATTCCCATCAAGCACATCCTGCAACTGGCGCAGGGCTCGGTGGTGGAACTGGAAACGCTGGCCGGTGAACCGATGGACGTGCTGGTCAACGGTTTCCTCATCGCGCAGGGTGAGGTGGTGGTGGTCAACGACAAGTTCGGCATCCGCCTGACGGACATCGTGACGCCCAGCGAACGCATGCGGCGACTCTCGAAGTCATGAACCACCCCCGTAGCGACTGCGGCGCCCCCAGCGGCTCGGCAAAACCGGTTCCGCGGCGGCCACTTGATGCCATCAGGCTGGGCTGACATGCAACCTGGATTGACTTCGCTGCTGTGGTTCCTGGCCATCATCGCCTGCATTCCGCTGGTGCTGTGGCTGTTGAAGCGCTCGCCGCTGGTGGGTGGTGGCGCGGCGCGGCCGGGCTGCCCCAAGCCGGTGGCGGTGCTGCCGCTGTCGGCACAACAGAAACTGGTGACAGTGGAAGTCGGCCAGGGCGAAGACCGCCTGTGGCTGGTGCTGGGGGTGTCGCCGCACGGCATCCGCACGCTGCACACGATGGTGCCGCAAGCCGATGCCCCCGATGGCCCCGCGCAGCCGCCGGCTGCCGCCTTTGCACAACTGCTGACACGCTTGCGCGGCACGGGGGGGCGCGAGTGATGCGCGCTAAACCGCTGCTCACGCTGGGCCTTCTGGCCGCGCTGACGCTGGTCGCAGGCAGCGCGCTGGCGCAGCAGCTGCCGCCCGGCGGCCTGCCGCTGGTCATCGGCCAGGGGCCGGGTGGCAACAGCTATTCGGTGCCCATCCAGACCCTGCTGTTCTTCACCGCGCTGGGGTTCCTGCCGGCCGTGCTGCTGCTGATGACGGCCTTCACGCGCATCGTCATCGTGCTCAGCCTCTTGCGCCAGGCGCTGGGCACGCAGGCCGCACCGCCCAACCAGGTGATCGTGGGGATCAGTCTGTTCCTGACCTTCTTCGTCATGTCGGGCACCTTCGACAAGGTCTACGAAAAGGCCTACGCGCCTTACGCCGCCGGCACGATGGCGGTGGACCAGGCGCTGAAGGAAGGTGTGCTGCCGCTGCGCGAATTCATGCTCAAGCAGACGCGCCAGAGCGACGTGATGCTGTTTGCCAAACTGGCCAAGCTGCCCGCCGAAGTGAAGGGTGAAGACGTGCCGCTGACCGTGCTGGTGCCGGCCTTCGTGACCAGCGAGCTGAAGAGCGCCTTCCAGATCGGCTTCATGATCTTCATCCCCTTCCTCATCATCGACATGATCGTGGCCAGCGTGCTGATGAGCCTGGGCATGATGATGTTGAGTCCGGTGCTGGTGGCCCTGCCCTTCAAGTTGATGCTGGTTGTGCTGGCCGACGGCTGGAACCTGCTGCTGGGCTCGCTGGCCGCTTCCTTCGTGACCTGAGAAGTTGTCAAGCGAACCCGAGATGGATGCACAACAAGTCCTCACCGCCGGCCAGCAAGGCCTGTGGACTCTGCTCATGGTGTCGGCCCCGGTGCTGCTGACGGTGCTGGTGGTGGGCCTGGTGGTCAGCATCTTCCAGGCCGCGACGCAGATCAATGAAGCCACGCTGTCCTTCGTGCCCAAGATCGTGGCCGCCGTCGCGGTGCTGGCCATCACCGGCCCGTGGATGTTGAGCACGCTGGTGGACTACCTGACGACCGTGCTGCAGGGCATCCCGGCCGCGATCGGCTGAGTGCTGGCCTCGACGCTGACTGCGCCGGCCCATGCTGACCTTCACCGAAGCCCAGTTCCTGCAGTGGATCAGCCCGCTGATCTGGCCCTTTCTTCGAGCGTTGGCGCTGTTCACCGCGCTGCCCGTGCTGGGCACACGCACCGTGCCGACGCGGGTGCGCATCGCGCTGGCGGCTTTCATCGCCTTGGCGGCCCAGCCCTCGCTGCCTGCGGGCCCCGAGGTGGCGCTGGATTCGCCCGTGGCTTTCATGCTGGTGCTGCAGCAGCTGGTCATCGGCCTGAGCCTGGGTTTTGCCGTGCGGCTGGTGTTTGCCGCGGTCGAGTTTGCCGGTGAACTGATCGGCTTGCAGATGGGCCTGAACTTCGCCGGATTTTTCGACCCGCTGTCGGCCGCCACCGCCACCGCCGCCAGCCGCTTTTTTGGCACCATGGTGGCGTGGCTGTTCATCGTGGCCAACGGCCACCTGCTGGTGATTGCCGCGCTGGTGCACAGCTTCACCGCTTTCCCTGTCGGGCCCGAGCCTTTTGCCTTTTTGCACCAGGTGCAGCCGCAGCGCTGGGGCGCCGAGATCTTTTCCACCGGCTTGTGGATTGCGCTGCCGCTGGTGACCATGCTGCTGTTCATCAACCTGGTGCTGGGCGCCATCTCGCGCGTGGCGCCGCAGATCAACATCTTTGCCGTCGGCTTTCCCGTCACGCTGGGCGTGGGCCTGGTGGGCCTGCTGGTCACACTGCCCGCGCTGAGCACACCCTTCACGATGACACTGGAGCGGCTGCTGGAGCAGTTCCGCTGAGGCACGCGTGAGGCATGCGTGAGGCATGCGTGAGGCATGCGTGAGGCATGCGTGAGACACGTGCTCATGCAGGTGTCTCAGGCAGGCGGGCTGATCGGCTAAGCTCACGGGCATGGCCCGCTCACTCGTCTATACAAGTCTCCTGCCCATGCGGCCGTGCTGCCGGACCCTTGGGGCAAGCACCGGGACCTGACCCGAGAGCGCCGCCACATGACCGCACTCCTTGCCGGCGCCACCGGCCTCATCGGCCGCGAACTGGCCACGCAGTGGACGGGGCCCGGCCCGCTGCACCTGCTGGTGCGCCGCGCCACGCCCACCAGCCACCCGCTGCACCGCGCGCACGTGGTGGACTTCCTGGCGCTGCCACCCTTGCCCACTTCACAGCTGGCCTTCTGCTGCCTGGGCACCACCATCAAGGCTGCGGGCTCGCAGGCAGCGTTTCGGGCCGTGGACCATGGCGCGGTGCTGGCCTTTGCCCGCGCGGCGCAGCAGGCCGGCGTGCGGCACTTTGCAGTGGTCTCGTCGCTGGGTGCCGATGCACACTCGAAGACCTTCTACAGCCGCGTCAAGGGCGAGATGGAGGCCGAGTTGCAGACCTTGGGTTTTGCCAGCCTGGTCATCGCGCGGCCTTCGTTGCTGACCGGCGACCGCAGCACGCTGGGCCAGGCCCCGCGCCTGGGCGAGCGGTTGGCGCAGACCTTGAGCGCGCCGTTCCTGCCGCTCATCCCCAGAGCCTGGCGGCCCATCCCTGCGGCCACGGTGGCGCGTGCAATGCTGCGCGCCCTGTCGCGACCCGGGCCAGGCGTGCAAGTGCTGCTGTCGGCACAGTTGCAGGACCTGGGCGCGTGAAGAAGCCGTGCTGCGGTGCAGCCGACGGCGCTGCCAATTCGTCCGTGGAGCCCTAGCCGCTTGATCGACATGAGCACCACGCTGGGCCTGGCGGCGGCCTTGGGTGGCGGCCTGCTGATCGGGCTGGAACGCGAGCGCCGCAAGCGCGGGCGCGGGCGCGGCGGCGCCCAGTCGCACCAGGCAGCTGGCATCCGCAGTTTTGCGCTCGCGGCCCTGGGCGGTGGCATCGCGCAGACCCTGCAGCAACCGGCACTGGTGGCCCTGGGCGCCTTGCTGGTGGCGGCGCTGGCGGCGGTGGCGTATTGGAAGAGCCGCGAACAGCTGCCGGGCCAGCCCGCGCCCGACCCCGGCCTGACCACCGAGCTGGCGCTGTTCATCACCTACCTGGTGGGCGTGCTGTCGGCGCAGCAACCCGCCTTGGGTGCCGGCGCGGCCGCCGTCGTGGCCGGTCTGCTGGCCGCGCGCGAACGGCTGCATCGCCTGGCCACGCAGGTGCTCAGCGACGCTGAACTGCACGATGCTTTGGTGCTGGCCGCGCTGGCCTTGGTGCTGCTGCCGCTGGCGCCGGCCGAGCCCGTGGCCTGGCTGGGCGGCATGGCGCCGCGCACGCTGCTGCTGACGGTGGTGCTGATCCTGGCGCTGCAGGCCGTGGGCCACGTGGCGCTGCGGCTGCTGGGCCCTCGCGCCGGGCTGGCGCTGTCGGGCTTGTTCTCGGGCTTTGTGTCCAGCACGGCCACCATCGCATCGATGGGTTCACGCGCGCGCGCCCACCCCGAAGAAAGGGCCGCCTGCCAGGCCGGCGCGCTGGCGTCGACCACCGCCACCTGGCTGCAAGTGGTGTTGCTGCTGACCGCCCTGGCGCCGGCCGCGCTGCCAGCCGTGCTGCCCTGCGCGGTGGCCGGCGCTTTGCTGGCCGGCGCGTCGGCGCTGCTGCAGTGGCGCGCGACACAGCGCGCGACACAGCGCGAGGCACAGCGCGAGGCCACGGCAGAGGCACCCGACGCCAGCAAGGCCCGGCACGGCCCCTTGCGCCTGCGAGAAGCACTGATCGTGGCCGCCCTGCTGGCCGTGGTGTCGCTGGGCGTCACCTGGGCGCAGCGCCTGCTGGGCGAAGTCGGGCTGCTGGGCGGTACCGCACTGGCCGCGCTGGCCGATGCCCACGCGCCAATCGCGGCCCTGGCGGCGTTGCACGGCAGTGGCCGCGTCGACAGCGCCACGTTGTTGACGGGCGCGCTGGTGGCGGTGTCGGCCAACGCGGTCACCCGTGCACTGACAGCCTGGGTTGCGGGCGGTGCGGCCTTTGCCGGCCGGGTGGCGCTGTCGCTGCTGCTGTCCTGCTCCGGCGCGTGGGCCGTAGCCTGGATGATGGGATGACGGGGAAGGGATGAAGGGACGAAGGGCCGGTCAGCTGATCCGGGCCATCGGCCAGCGCCAGTGCCAGTGCCAGTGCCAGTGCCAGTGCCAGTGCCAGTGCCAGCGAAGCCTGGCTCCGTCAGACGAACACACCCTGTCGCAGCCATTTGGTGGCCACCCATTTTTCGCCTGCCGTCACCGGTGCGCCGCCGTGCAGTGTCTTGGTGCTGGTGTGGGCGCGGGTGTAGCTGAAAAAGACGGCATTGCCACGCACCGGCGCAACCTCGAGCCCGACATCGGGAAAAGTGGTGGCGCCACCGCTGTCTGGCGTGTTGAGGTACATCACCAAGGTGCCCACACGCTGGCCGCCACGCTCCAGGATGCGCGGCGTGCCGCTGTGCACGGGGTCGAAGTAGTCGTGGTGCGGGCGGTACTCGGCGCCGGGCCGGTAGCGCAGGATCTGCAGGCCTTCGCCGTTTTCAACCGGCCAGCCCAGCAAGGCGCCGATGCGCGCTTCGATGGTCTGAATCAGCGGGTGTTCGCCGCGCTCGAAGAACATGCCGTCGCTGGTGCGCGCGGCGTTGACCTCGCTGCCACCGGTGGTGTTGTCCACGGTCTCCGAACGTGCCAGGCGCGGCTGCGCCAGTGCCATCAGGCCGGTGCATTCTGCATCCGTCAGCAGGCCGCCAAAAACCACCACGCGCGGGTGTTTCAAGGTCGTCAGCACCTTCACCGGGTGGCCGGCGGCCATCACCAGCGTGGCGCCTTGCAGCGCCGGTTCAGGCACCACGTTGGGCGGCGGCAGATCGGCTTCGTCGGGCGGCAGCGCGGCCAGGTGTTCGCGCAGCGTCTGCTCCATGGCCTTGATGGCCACGTCCTCGGCCCAGCCACTGGTTTTCATGGCCTCGATCACGTCTTGCGGGCGGCAGCCGGCTTCGGCCTGCTCGACGATCCAGCGGCGCAGTTCGGGCGTGACGGCTTGGGCGGCAACGGTGCTCATGGGGGCTATTTTGGCAGCCCGGTGCGGCGAAACACCAGCCGGTCGGGGGCCGAGGCCTTGGCATCGAAGGCATAACCATCGGCCGAAAAGTTGCGCAGCGCCCGCACGCTGCGCACCCGGTGCAGGATGGCGTGGCGCGCCATCAGGCCGCGCGCCTTCTTGGCGAAGAAGCTGATGATCTTGTGCGAGCCGTCGGCCTGCTGCTCTTCGAACACACAGTCCACCACCCGCGCCCGCAGCGCAGGGCGCAGGGCCGCGCGGGCGTATTCGATGGACGCCAGGTTCACGACCACCGGCTCGTCTTCGTCGGCCAGGCGCTCGTTGAGGTGCTGCGCCACGGTGTCGCCCCACCAGGCATACAGGTCCTTGCCGCGTGCGGTTTCCAGCGCCGTGCCCATTTCCAGCCGGTAGGGCTGCAGCCGGTCGAGCGGGCGCAAGGCGCCGTACAGGCCCGACAGGATGACGATGTGCTGCTGCGCCCAGGTGAGGTCGGCGGTCTTCAGCGTGCGGGCATTCAGGCCGTCGTAAACGTCGCCGTTGAAGGCCAGCACGGCGGGTTTGCTGTTGGCCGGTGTGGCCCGCGGCTGCCAGTTGGCATAACGCGCCACGTTCAGCGCCGCCAGGGGGTCCGACAGGTCCATCAGGCTGGCCACCTGCGCGGGTGACTTCTTGCGCAAGACGTCGATCAGCGCTGCGGCTTCGCCGCCGTACAGCGGTTCGCTCGCCTTCTTGCGCAGGGCGGCGGGCACCGGGGTTTCGTAGTCCAGGCTCTTGGCGGGGGACAGCAGGAACAGCATGGTCGGGAGGGCTGGGGTCTTGGGGTTGGGGTCTTGGGTCTTGAAGATGGGACCAAGGTGTCAGTCGTCGAGATCGCCGTGCGGCCGCGGCGCCAGCGACGCCGCAGCACCCATGGCGGCCTGCCAGGTGCGCAGCGGGATGTGGGTCTTCAGGCGGTGCAAGGCGCAGTCGATCAGCGCCGGGTGCAGTTCATGCCCCACGCCCTGCGCGATGTCCATCGTGGCGTCGCCCTGCAGTTCGGCCAGCCAGGCCAGCGCCTGGCGCGAGCCATCGGCCGGGATCACGGTGTCATCGGCGCCATGAAACAGGTGCACCGTGGTGTGCTGCGGCGCGGTCAGGGGCTGCGCCGTGAAGCAGCCGCCGAAGGCCAGCACACGGCCGCAGATGCCGTCGTCTTGCAGCGCAAGGGCCAGCGACAGGATGGCGCCCTGCGAAAAACCACCCAGGGCCGTGGCAGCGGGGCCCACGCCCAGGCGCTGCTGCTGGGCCTGAACCCACAGGCGCAGCGGCGGCAGCGCGGCGGCCACACGCTGGGGCCAGGCTTGTGGCGTGAGGTCTTGGGTGCTGTACCACTGGCGCGCGGCGCCGCCGATGTGCAACCGATCAAACTTCTCATACGGCTCGGGTGCATCAGGCGCCAGCACGGCGGCCTGCGGGAATGCCAGCCGCAGCGCCTGCGCCAGCGGCGCCATGGCGCGGCCGTCAGCACCCCAGCCGTGCAGCAGCAGGATCAGCTGTTCAGCGCGGCCTTCGGTGGGCAGCCATTCGATCGGGACTTGCATGGGCCTGATTGTGCAGGTCCAGTGCCGGCCTGCTGCCGGCCCGCAGCAGGCCCGCAGCAGGCCCACTGCAGCCCCTCGGCCCGTCGGTGGGCGCGCTCACCTGAAATTTCGGCTGTGCGCCGACAGCCCCTGCAGCAGCGCCGAGTGGTCCACCAGCTTGCGCGCCACCAGGTGCCGCACCTGGCCCTGGCATTGCCAGACGCCAAACACCGTGAGCAGCGTGCTGGCCAGCAGCGGCTGGCGCTGCGCTTGCACCACGTCGGGCCAGACGATGACGTTGACCGAGCCGGTGTCGTCTTCCAGCGTCACGAAGACCACGCCCTTGGCGGTTTCGGGCCGCTGGCGGTGGGTGACGATGCCGCTGGCCCGCGCCAGGCGGCCATCGGGGTAGTGGTGCAGCACGTCGGCGGGCTGCACCTTGAAGGCGTTCAGTTGTGCCCGCAGCAGCGCCAGTGGGTGCTGCGTGAGGCTCAGGCCCGTGCTGCGGTAGTCGGCCAGCACCGTGGTGGCGGCATCGGGCGCGGCCAGTTGTGCTGCGGCTTCGTGTGTGCGGGTGCGGCGCAGCAGCGGCGTGGCGCGGGTGTCCACACCGGCCACGGACCAGGCGGCCTGGTGGCGGTGGCCGCTGAGCGGCAGCAGCGCATCGGCCTGCGCCAGCATCTGCAGGTGGTGTTCGTCCAGCTGCGCGCGGCGGGCCAGGTCTTCGGGGTTGTCAAAAGGCCTGGCGGTGCGTGCGGCCACGATGCGGCCGGCGGCTTCTTGGGTGAAGCCGCTGATGCGGTCGAAGCCCAGGCGCACGTCATGCAGCGGACTGTGCAGCGGACTGTGCAGCGGACTGTCTTGTGCATTCACAGGTGCGTCGAGTTCGGTCGTCCACACGCTCTTCACCACGTCCACCGGCAGCACGGTGACGCCATGCTCCTTGGCGTCGCGAACCAGCTGCGCCGGCGCGTAAAAACCCATCGGCTGGCTGTTCAGCAAGGCGGCCAGAAAAGCATCCGGGTGGTGGCACTTGAGCCAGGCGCTGACGTAGACCAGCAGCGCAAAACTGGCGGCGTGGCTTTCAGGGAAGCCGTATTCACCGAAGCCCTGGATCTGCTTGAAGATGCGTTCGGCATAGTCCAGTTCATAGCCCTTTTCGACCATGCGGCCCACCAGCCGTTCATGGAAGGGCCCGAGGCCGCCCTTGCGCTTCCAGGCCGCCATGGCGCGGCGCAGCTGGTCGGCTTCGCCGGGTGTGAAGTCGGCGGCCAGGATGGCCAGCTGCATCACCTGCTCTTGAAAGATGGGCACACCCAGCGTGCGCTGCAGCGCCTGGCGCACCTCGTCGCTGGGGTAATCCACCGGCTCTTCGCCGCTACGCCGGCGCAGGTAGGGGTGCACCATGCCACCCTGGATGGGGCCGGGGCGCACGATGGCGACCTCGATCACCAGGTCGTAAAAGCAGCGCGGCTGCAGGCGCGGCAGCATGCTCATCTGGGCCCGGCTTTCGACCTGGAAGGTGCCCACGCTGTCGCCACGGCACAGCATCTCGTAGCTGGGTTTGTCTTCGGGCGGCACCTCGTGCAGCTGCATCGGCGCGCCGAGCTTGTCGCCCACGAAAACCAGCGCGCGGCGGATGGCGCTGAGCATGCCCAGGGCCAGGATGTCCACCTTCAGCAGGCCCAGGGTGTCGAGGTCGTCCTTGTCCCACTGGATGACGCTGCGGTCGGCCATGGCTGCGTTTTCAACCGGCACCAGTTGCGCCAGGTCGTCACGCGCGATGACAAAACCGCCCGGGTGCTGCGACAGGTGGCGCGGAAAACCGATCAGCGTGTGCGTCAGCGCCATCCACAGCTGGCACAGCCGCGCGTCGGGGTCGAAGCCGTTTTCACGCAGGCGTTCGGGCTGCACGTGGCGGCCGTCGAACCAGTGCTGGCTTTTGGACAGCGCCTCGATGCGGTCGAGGTCGATGCCCAGCGCACGCCCCACGTCGCGCAGCGCACTGCGTGGCCGGTAGCTGATGATCACGCCCGTCAGTGCCGCGCGGTGGCGGCCATATTTTTTGTAGATGTACTGGATGACCTCTTCACGGCGCTGGTGTTCGAAGTCGATGTCGATGTCGGGCGGCTCGTTGCGTTCGGCGCTGATGAAACGCTCGAACAGCAGCGTGGTGCGCGCCGGGTCCACCGCCGTCACGCCCAGGCAGTAGCAGACGGCGGAATTGGCAGCGCTGCCACGGCCCTGGCACAGGATGTTCTGGCTGCGTGCCCAGGTGACGATGTCGGCCACGGTGAGGAAATAGGGTTCGTACTTCAGCTGCGAGATGAGCGCCAGTTCGTGTTCGACCATGGCACGCACGGCAGGTGTTTCGCCCTGCGGGAAACGGCTGCGCACGCCGGCTTCCGTCAGCTGCCGCAGCCAGCTGGTGGGCGTGTGGCCGTTGGGTGTGATCTCGCGCGGGTATTCGTACTTCAGCTCGGCCAGTGAAAAGGCGCAGCTGCCGGCGATGTCCACCGTGGCGGCCAGCCATTCGGGCCGGTACAGCGAAGCCAGGCGCAGGCGCGAGCGCAGGTGCGCTTCGGCATTGGGCTGCAGCGCCAGACCGGCTTCGGCCACGGTGCACTTCAGGCGCGTTGCGGTCAGCACGTCCAGCAGCGCCTGGCGCGAACGGGTGTGCATGCGCACACCACCAGCGGCCACCAGGCGCAGGCCGGTGACGGCAGACACGCGGGTGAGCAGGCTCACCAGCAGCGCGTCGTGCGGCTGGTGGCGCAGTTCAATGGCGATGGCGGCGCGGTCGGTGCCGAACCAGGTCTTCAACCACATGGCGTGGTCGAACAGCGATTCGAAGGACTGCGAAGGGTCGGGCACCAGCAGTGCAAAACAGCCCGGCAGGCCGGCCAGCATGGGCGCGGTGGGAATGCGGCCTTCGAGGTCGCTGCGCAGGGCCAGGTATTGGCCCTTGGGCGCGCGGCGGCGGGCCTGGGTGATCCACTGCACCAGGTTGCTGTAGCCGCGGCGGGACTGCACCAGCAACACGAGACGGGGTTCGGTGGGCGGCGTGGGGTTTGCCGCCGTTGCGGCAGCGGCGGCCGCAACGGTGGCCTGCGCCTGCACGCCGGAACCCGCGCGGGCCAGCGCAGCCGCCGCGTCGCGGCTGGCGGCCTTGACCGAGGCCCGTGCAGCAGCCTTGGCCGCGTCGACAGGCACCGGGACCGCGGCTGGCGCAGCCGGCCCCACGCCCCGCAGCAAGCCCTTGCCTGCGGGCGTGGCGGACAGCGCCAGCTGCATTTCGGCACCCACGATGAGGCGCATCTTCAGGCGCTCGGCTTCGCTGTGTGACCGCACGATGCCCGACAGCGAACACTCGTCGGCCAATGCCAGCGCGCAGTAGCCCAGCGCCTGCGCGCGGGCCACCAGTTCTTCGGGGTGCGACGCGCCGCCTAGGAAGCTGAAATTGCTGCGGCAATGCAGTTCGGCATAGGCGGGCAGCGAAGGGCTGCGGCGGCGGGCCGGTTGCGCAGGGGGTGCGGGGCCGGGTGAACGGGGTGCAGGGGGTGTGACAGTGGCAGGTAACACGGCTGGGGCTCGCGGGCTGGGCGCACGGTGGCAGGTTTGCCGGTGGCGGGATAACGCAGCGTGGAAGCTGCGGTGGGCAGCGTGGAAGCTGCAGAGGGCACGCTGGCGGCCAGCGGGGCTGCACCGGTGGTGGCTGCTGCTGCGGCAGTGGGGCTGGTCAGGTTGTCCAGCGGGCTGCGCACGGCGCCACCACCCAGGCGCAGCACGTGGGTGTAGATCATGGTCGTGCTCACGTCGGCGTGGCCCAGCAATTCCTGCACGGTGCGGATGTCGTAACCCGCCTGCAGCAGGTGGGTGGCAAAAGAGTGCCGCAGCGTGTGCGGCGACGCGAGCTTGGCAATGCCGGTATCGGCCAGCGCCAACTTGAAGGCACGCTGGAAGTTGCCCTCCAGCAGGTGGTGGCGGCGGCGCAGCCCGGTGCGCGGATCGACCGACGGCACGGCCTGCGGAAACACCCACTGCCAGGTCCAGGTTTCGGCCGCACGCGGGTACTTGCGGTCCAGCGCGTGCGGCATGTGCACCCCTGGCAAGTCGTCGGCACGGTCGGCCAGCCAGATGCGCTGCGCGTGGACCAGTTGTTCACGCAAGGGCTGTTCAAGCGCGGCGGGCAGCATCACCACGCGGTCCTTGCGGCCCTTGCCTTCACGCACGACCACCGCGCGGCGGTCGAAGTCGATGTCCTTCACACGCAGGCGCAGGCCTTCGAGCAGGCGCATGCCGGTGCCATAGAGCAAACGCCCGACGATGCCGTGCGGGTTGCCCAAGAGCTGCTGCTGCTTGTCCAACTGCTCCAGCACAGCCTGCACTTCGTGGAGCGCAAAAACCGCAGGCAGCCGGCGGTCCTGGCGCGGACGGCCGATCTCGGCCATCCAGGGCAGTTGTTGACGCAGTACCTTCTGGTACAGAAACAGCAAAGCCGACAAGGCCTGGCGGTGCGTGCCCGGCGCCACCTGGCGTTCAGCCGCCAACCAGATGAGAAAAGCTTCGACCTCGGGCTGCGCCAGCTCGGACGGATGGCGCAAATCGTGGAAGCGGATGAAAGCCCGCACCCAGTACACGTAGGCGTCTTCGGTGCGCAGGCTGTAGTGCAGCAAGCGCACCTGCTGGCGCACTTGGTCGAGCAGGCGGGGGCCGGGTGGGGTTGGCATGGCTGGGCTCCTGTGCCAGAAAACTGTATCTTCATAAGGGGTATCCAGTTGGCTCCGGCCACACCGGAACCACTGGATGGATATCCAGCATAGCGCAGCACCCGAGGCGGGTAAAGACTACCCACGCAATTGGAACGAACTCCTCGATTGGTTTGGCTCCGAAGATGCTTGCCTTGCCCATCTGGAGCGACTGCGAGAAGCGAAAGATCCTCGACGAGTTCGTTGCGCTGACTGGATGCCACCGCAAGCACGCCATCAGGGCCCTGAATGGCATGCGTGCAGCAGATGTCGAGACGAAGGCGCGCGACCGCATCTAAGACCAGGCCACGCGACATGCCTTGATCATTCTGTGGGAGGCGGCAGACCGCGTCTGCGGCAAGAGGCTGAAGGCTTTGGTGCCGATGCTGACCGACGCCATGGAACGACATGGCCATCTCGAGCTTGACCCGATCGTCAAGGACAAGGTCTTGGCGGTCAGCGCCGCCACCATTGATCGCATGCTGGCCGGCACGCGCTTGCAGATCGACGGGCAGCGCAAGCGCCGCAAAGGCATCGGTGCCGCCATCCGCCGCAGCATTCCTGTACGCACGTTCGCCGACTGGGGCGACCCGCCGCCCGGCTTCTTCGAGATCGACATGGTCGAGCACTACAACGGCCCCAGGACCGATGGCGACTACCTTGACAACTTCCGGAATGCATTGCGATGCGTCATCGCAGCCAGGCGCTGGTGATCGAAGGCCTGGCCAAGGCCGCCGAGGATTTGCCCTTCCCGATGCTGGGGGTTGACTCCGACAACGACAGCGCCTTCATGACCCAGGATGTCTTCGACTACTGCAAGGCGCATCGACTGGAGCAGACGCGCTCGCGGGCCTACAAGAAGAACGATCAGGCCT
>JBBRCN010000098.1:0-14459 GCA_038204775.1 Burkholderiales bacterium
TCATGGCGCTGGGCCGGGCGATGGAAGCCGACGAAGAGAAGCCCAACGTCTACGAAAGCCAGGGCTTCACCTTCGTGTGAGTGCGCGGCCGTGCGCCGGGTTTTTCGGTACTTTTTTGGTACCAAACGAAAAGCGGCGCCCTCGGGCGCCGCTAAGTCATTGATTCAAATACGTTTTTTGGTGGGCGGTGCAGGGCTTGAACCTGCGACCCCTGCCGTGTGAAGGCAGTGCTCTACCGCTGAGCTAACCGCCCGCAATCTTGTGGTGCCGCGCCTATTGACACGCGCATTCCGGTAAGCCCTGAATTATGCCATGGCTGCTGCCCGACCCAGCCCGCATGAGCCGGAACTAGGCCGGCTCGAGCCTTCGCCACACCGTCCTGCCTTTGCTGGCTTCGTCGATCTGCTGCAGCACCGCTTCATGAGCCGCGTCTTCGTCTTCGCTGGCCAGCAAGACCGTCAGTTGCAGCGTGCACAGGTCGAGGGCGACAGCCGCCACGGGGCCACGGCTGGCCAGGCTGCCGTCGATGACAAGCGAATCCTGGCCGCGTGTCATGTTCAGGTAGACCTGTGCCAGCAGGTCGGCGTCGATCAGCGCGCCGTGCAGGTCGCGCTTGCTGTTGTCCACCTCCAGGCGACGGCACAAGGCGTCCAGCGAGTTGCCCTTGCCCGGGAACATCTCGCGCGCCATCTGCAGGCTGTCGGTGATGCGCCCGGTGTGCTGGGTGAACCGAGGCAGGCCCAGACGCGCGAGTTCGGCGTTGAGAAAGCCGACGTCAAACGTGGCGTTGTGGATCACCACATCGGCGCCGGCCACGAAGTCCAGCAGCTCAGCCACGACCGAGGCAAACGGCGGCTTGTCGGCCAGGAAGTCGTCGGTGATGCCGTGCACACGCACCGCGTCGGGGTGGCTGCTGCGGCCGGGATTGACGTAGTGGTGCAGGCGGCGACCGGTGTCGCGCCGGTTGTCGTATTCAACACAGGCAAATTCGATGACGCGGTCGCCCTGTTCGGCGTAGAGACCCGTGGTCTCGGTGTCCAGGAAAATCTGCCTCATGCTTTTGTTCCGGCCTTCTGCCCACCAGCGCGCTGGCCCGACCACCACCACAGGCCAGCGCCCAGTACGATCATCGGCAGACACAGCCACTGGCCCATGCTCATGCCCAGGGCCAGCAGGCCCAGGAAGCTGTCGGGTTCGCGGAAGTACTCGGCCACGAAGCGCAGCACACCGTAGCCAAACACAAAGGCCGCCCCGACCTGACCTTGCGCCCGCTCGTGCCGGGCATACCACCACAGCAGCACAAACAGCAGCAGGCCTTCCAGCGCCATCTGGTACAGCTGCGACGGGTGCCTGGGGATCATGCTGCCGCTTTGCGGGAATGCCATCGCCCAGGGCAGGCTCGCGTTGGCCGCACGGCCCCACAGTTCGCCGTTGATGTAGTTGGCCACGCGCACCGTGGCAATGCCGATGGGAACGGCAGGCGCGACCACGTCCATCACCTGCAGAAAGGGCCGTCCGCGCCGATGCGCAAAAACGGCCATGGCGGTGATGACACCCAGCAGTCCACCATGGAAGGCCATGCCGCCCTGCCAGATCTTCAGAATGGCCAGCGGGTCGGCCAGATAGACATCGGGCTTGTAGAAGAGTGTGTAGCCCAGACGGCCGCCGATGATGACGCCCAGCACGCCGTAGAACAGCATGTCCTCGACATCGCGGCGCGTCCAGCCCACCTGGGCGAACCAGGGTTTTTGCACCCGCCGGCCGGCCAGCCACAAGAACAGGCCGAAGGCGGCGAGGTAACTCAGTCCATACCAGTGGATGGAGATGGGGCCCAGCGACAAGGCCACGGGGTCGAACTGCGGATGCACGAGCATCGAAAGAGTCTCCGGCAAGCAAAAGCAAGGTGGGCCATTGTCCACGGCGCCGATAAACTCCCGGCTTCTTCAACGGAAGCCCCCTGATGAGCTCTAACCGCCGCAGCAAGAACATCACCGAAGGCGTGGCCCGCGCGCCCAACCGCTCCATGTACTACGGCATGGGCTACACCGAGGCCGACTTCGGCAAGCCGATGATCGGCGTGGCCAACGGGCACAGCACCATCACGCCCTGCAACAGCGGCTTGCAGAAGCTGGCCGATGCGGCTGTGGCCGAGTTGAAGGCATCGGGCGCCAACCCCCAGATCTTTGGCACACCCACCATCAGCGACGGCATGGCCATGGGCACCGAGGGCATGAAATACAGCCTGGTGTCGCGCGAGGTCATCGCCGACTGCGTGGAAACCTGCGTCGGCGGCCAGTGGATGGACGGCGTGCTGGTCATCGGCGGCTGCGACAAGAACATGCCCGGCGGCATGATGGGCATGCTGCGCGCCAACGTGCCGGCCATCTACGTCTACGGCGGCACCATCCTGCCGGGCCGCTACAAGGGGCAGGACCTCAACATCGTCAGCGTCTTCGAAGCCGTGGGCCAGTTCAGCGCCGGCAAGATGAGCGAAGAAGACTTCTGCCAGATCGAGCGCCGCGCCATCCCGGGCAGTGGCAGCTGCGGCGGCATGTACACCGCCAACACCATGTCGTCTGCTTTTGAGGCGCTGGGCATGAGCCTGCCGTTTGCCTCGACCATGGCCAACGTCGAAGAACCCATCGTGGCGCACACCCAGGCGGCTGCACGCGCGCTGGTGGCTGCCGTCAAGGCCGACCTGAAGCCACGCGACATCGTCACCAAAAGGGCAATAGAAAACGCCGTCGCCGTGATCATGGCCACCGGCGGCAGCACCAACGCCGTGCTGCACTTCCTGGCCATCGCACACGCGGCCGAAGTCGACTGGTCCATCGACGACTTCGAGCGCATGCGGCGCAAGGTGCCGGTGCTGTGCGACCTCAAGCCCAGCGGCAAGTACCTGGCCATCGACCTGCACCGCGCTGGTGGCATTCCGGCGGTGATGAAGGTGATGCTGGACGCCGGGCTGCTGCATGGCGACTGCATGACCATCACCGGCAAGACGGTGGCACAGAACCTGGCCGAAATTCCGCCGCTGCGCGCCGACCAGGACGTGATCCGCGCCGTGTCCCAGCCCATCTATGCCGAAGGCCACCTGGCCATCCTGAAGGGCAACCTCAGCCCCGAAGGCTGCGTGGCCAAGATCACGGGCTTGAAAAATCCCGTCATCACCGGCCCGGCGCGGGTGTTCGACGACGAACAGAGCGCGCTGGCCGCCATCATGGCCAAAAAAATCGTCGCCGGCGACGTGATGGTGCTGCGCTACCTGGGGCCCAAAGGAGGGCCGGGCATGCCGGAAATGCTGGCGCCCACCGGGGCGCTGATCGGCCAGGGCCTGGGCGAGAGCGTGGGCCTGATCACCGACGGGCGCTTTTCCGGCGGCACCTGGGGCATGGTGGTGGGCCACGTGGCGCCAGAGGCCTATGCCGGTGGCGTGATCGCGCTGGTGCAGGAAGGCGACACCATCACCATCGACGCGCACCGACTGCTGCTGCAACTGGACGTGGACGAGGCAGAAATCGCCCGCCGCCGCACGCTTTGGAAGCAACCGTCGCCGCGCTACACGCGGGGCGTGCTGGGCAAGTTTGCAAAGAATGCATCCAGCGCCAGTACCGGCGCTGTGCTGGACAGCGATTGACCCAACGAGCGCTGCTGCCGGCAGGGCTGTGAGCGCTAGCGAGCTTGGGGGCTCAGAGTCTGGGCTCCTTGCGCGGGGGCTCGGCCTGATCGATGGGTTTGCTGGGCGCGTCGCGCCCGGCGTGCGTGGGATCGGAACTGATGTTCACTGCCTTGGCACGCTGTGCCTTGGTGATGGCCTTGTCCCGGCGCTTGCCCATGCCCAGCGCTTCCATCGCCTGTTCGCGGCGGTCTACCTTGCGCTTTTCCATCTTGTCCATCTCGCGCCGCTTGGTCAGGCCGGAAGAGTCGGCAAAATTCCACCACAGAACGGCCAGGCCAAAGGGCGCCAGGATGATCCACCACGACCAGGTGGCAAATGGACCCCACTCGGCCCACTTGGCCGCCAGCAACAGCACTCCGATGATGACCATGGGCATGGTTGGCGTCTCCTGCGGGCACTGTAGCGCAAGCAGCGGGCCGCAGGCACAGCAAAAAGGGCCCAGGGCGAAGCAAGCCCCCACCCTTGTCGACTGACCGCTGGCGCGATCAGTTGGCCTGGCCCCACTGCTCCAGGATGGCCGGGTTCTGGTGCCTGCACACATCGCTTCTCGATATGGGCAGGCCCCGACCCCAGCCTTGCCGTGCTGTGCACTGCACTAAAAGCGCGGCCTGGCTCAGTTGGGCGTACCCAACTGCTCCAGGATGGCCGGGTTCTCCAAGGTCGAGGTGTCCTGGGTGATGGCTTCGCCCTTGGCGATGCTGCGCAACAGGCGTCGCATGATCTTGCCGCTGCGGGTCTTGGGCAGGTTGTCGCCAAAGCGGATGTCCTTGGGCTTGGCGATGGGGCCGATCTCCTTGGCCACCCAGCTGCGCAGCTCGTTGGCAATCTTCTTGGCTTCGTCGCCCGTCGGCCGGCTGCGCTTCAAGACCACGAAGGCGCAGATGGCCTCGCCCGTGGTGTCGTCGGGGCGACCCACCACAGCGGCTTCGGCCACCAGTTCAGTGTGGCTGACCAGGGCCGATTCGATCTCCATGGTGCCCATGCGGTGGCCCGACACGTTCAGCACGTCGTCGATGCGGCCGGTGATGGTGAAGTAGCCGGTGTCCTTGTTGCGGATGGAACCGTCGCCCGCCAGGTAGTAGCCCTTCAACTCGGGCGGGTAGTAGCTCTTCACGAAACGATCGGGGTCGCCCCAGATGGTGCGGATCATGCTGGGCCAGGGCTTCTTGATGACCAGGATGCCACCGCTGCCGTCGGGCACGTCGGCCCCGGTTTCGTCGACGATGGCGGCCGTGATGCCCGGGAAGGGCAGCGTGCACGAACCCGGCACCATGGGCGTGGCGCCCGGCAGCGGCGTGATCACGTGGCCGCCGGTTTCGGTCTGCCAGAAGGTGTCGACGATGGGGCAGCGCCCACCGCCCACGTGTTTGTAGTACCACTCCCAGGCCGCCGGGTTGATGGGCTCGCCCACGCTGCCCAGGATGCGCAGGCTGCTCAGGTCGCTTTTGTTCGGGTGCACGGCTGCGTTGCCCTCGGCGGCCTTGATCAGCGAACGGATGGCGGTAGGCGCGGTGTAGAAGATGGTGACCTTGTGCTTTTCGATCGTCTTCCAGAAGCGCGCAGCGTCGGGGAAGGTGGGTACACCCTCGAACACGATTTCGGTGCCGCCCAGGGCCAGCGGGCCGTAGGTGATGTAGCTGTGCCCCGTGACCCAGCCGATGTCGGCCGTGCACCAGAAGATGTCGTCGTCCTTCAGGTCAAAGGTCCAGGCCGTGGTCAGCGCCGCGTGCAGCAGGTAGCCGCCGGAGCTGTGCTGCACGCCCTTGGGTTTGCCGGTGCTGCCGCTGGTGTACAGCAGGAACAGCGGGTGTTCGGCGCCCACCCATTCGGGTTCGCAGGTGGTGGGCTGGGCGGCCAGTTCTTCATGCAGCCAGTGGTCGCGCGCCGGGTTCCAGTTGATGGTGCCGCCGGTGCGCTTGTAGACAATGACGTTCTGGACGGTCTCGCAGCCGCCCATCGCCAGGGCCTCGTCGACGATGCTCTTCAGCGGCAGGCTCTTGCCGCCACGCGCCTGTTCGTCGGCGGTGATGACCATCACGGCACCGGCGTCCTGCACGCGGTCACGCACGCTTTGAGCGCTGAAGCCGCCGAAGACCACCGAGTGGATGGCGCCGATGCGTGCGCAGGCCTGCATCGCGGCCACGCCCTCGACCGACATGCTCATGTAGATGACGACACGGTCGCCCTTCTTCACGCCGCGCGCTTTCAGCGCGTTCGCAAACTGGCACACCTGGGCCAGCAGCTGGCTGTAGCTGACTTTCGTCACGGCGCCGTCATCGGCTTCGAAGATGATGGCGGTCTTGTCGCCCAGGCCACGTTCGACATTGCGGTCCAGGCAGTTGTAGGACACGTTCAGCGTGCCGTCGTCGAACCACCTGAAAAACGGCGCCTTGCTGCTGTCCAGCACCTGGGTGAAGGGTGTCTTCCAGCTCACGAACTCACGCGCAAGGCGGGCCCAGTAGCTCTCGTAGTCGCGGTCGGCCTCGTCCACCAGGGCCTGGTAGGCGGCCATGCCGGAGACCCGCGCCCGGGCCACCAGGTCGGCGGGCGGCTGGTGGGTGACGAGTTCGGTGGGCTGGGTATCGTTGGACATGCGTGTCTCCGTTGAATATGCACAAGCGCTCTGATAGCCGGGAAGCTAAGCGCATGCTCTTACGAAGCCCTTACTCTGTCACGGCCGGCTGACGCCGCAAAGCCCTGCACAGCCCCTGGGTTGCTGCCGTCGCGCGCGTAAGATGCCGCGCCCGCGTCGGTCTCCCGACACCCAAACCCTGCCCCTTTTGCACGCCCATCGCGCATGAACACGCCTTCTGTCCCGAGCACCGGCTGGCGCCCACGCCTGCAGCACTGGATTGAGCAGCCGCGCACGCAGAACGTGATCATGGCGCTGATTCTGATCAACGCCGTGGTGCTGGGCCTGGAAACGTCGGCGGCGGCGATGGCCCGCTTTGGCCCCTTGCTGATCACCGTCGACAAGGCCATCCTGGCGCTGTTCGTGGTGGAGATCGTCGCCCGGCTGCTGGTGCACCGCAGCCGCTTTTTCCGCGACCCCTGGAGCCTCTTCGACTTCACGGTGGTGGTGATCGCGCTGATCCCGGCCTCGGGGCCGCTGGCGGTGCTGCGGGCGCTGCGTGTGCTGCGCGTGCTGCGACTGCTGACGGTGGTGCCCTCGCTGCGCCGCGTCGTGGGCGCGCTGCTGGCGGCGATACCCGGGCTGTCGTCCATCGCGCTGGTGCTGGCGCTGATCTTCTACGTCTTTGCTGTGATCGCCACCAAGCTGTTCGGCGCGGCATTTCCGGAATGGTTCGGCAGCCTGGGCGCGTCGATCTACACGCTGTTCCAGGTGATGACGCTGGAGAGTTGGTCGATGGGCATCTCGCGCCCGGTGATGGAACAGTTCCCGCTCGCCTGGATGTTCTTCGTGCCCTTCATCCTGGTGGCCACATTCACCATGCTGAACCTGTTCATTGCCGTCATCGTCAACGCGATGCAGAGTTTCAGCAGCGAAGACCAGCAGGCCACCCAGGCGGTGGTGGAGCGAGCGCGCGACCATGTCGAGGCCGACCTGCACGCCGAGATGCGTGCCCTGCGCACCGAGCTGGCCGCAATGAAGACACTGTTGCGAACCCTGGCCGCCCAGCCTGCCGGCGGCCCTGCGAACGCGGAGCCGGACGATCTTCCGCAGAACCACGGCGGCTGAGCAAAGCTGATGCATGACAAGCCAGGCTGTGACGCTCAAGCGTAGTCTTGGCGGTTGCGAGAAGCTGAGCAGCCTTGCGCACACCGTTGCCCGAACCCACCTCTAGAGGCCCAGACATGAGCACCACCATCCGCCAGGCCGACCTTGTCGAGTCGGTCGCCGCCGCGCTGCAGTACATCAGCTACTACCACCCGGCCGACTACATCAGCCACCTGGCGCGCGCCTACGAGCGCGAGCAAAGCGCCGCGGCCAAGGACGCCATTGCGCAGATTCTGACCAACAGCCGCATGTGCGCCGAAGGCCGCCGGCCCATCTGCCAGGACACGGGCATCGTGAATGTGTTCTTGAAAATTGGCATGGACGTGCGCTTCGAAGGCTTTGCCGGAAGCATCGAAGATGCCGTCAACGAGGGGGTACGACGCGCCTACCTGAACAGCGAGAACAAGCTGCGGGGCTCGATCCTGGCCGACCCCATCTTCGAGCGCAAGAACACCTTGGACAACACGCCGGCGGTGATCCACATGACGGTGGTGCCCGGCGACAAGCTGGACGTTACCGTGGCCGCCAAGGGCGGCGGCAGTGAGAACAAGAGCAAGCTGATCATGATGAACCCCAGCGACAGCATCGTGGACTGGGTACTCAAGACCGTGCCTACCATGGGCGCCGGCTGGTGCCCGCCGGGCATGCTGGGCATCGGCGTGGGCGGCACGGCCGAGAAGGCCATGCTGCTGGCCAAGGAAGTGCTGATGGATCCCATCGACATGTTCGACCTGCTGGCGCGCGGCCCGGCCAACAAGCTCGAAGAGATGCGCATCGAGCTGTACGAGAAGGTCAACGCACTGGGCATCGGCGCACAGGGCCTGGGCGGCCTGACCACGGTGCTGGACGTGAAGATCGCCACCTACCCCACCCATGCCGCAGGCAAGCCGGTGGCCATGATTCCCAACTGCGCCGCCACACGCCACGCCCACGTGCAGATGGACGGCAGCGGCCCGGCCTACCTGGACCCGCCCAGCCTGGACCTGTGGCCCGACGTGAAGTGGGCGCCCGACTACAACAAGAGCCTGAGCGTGGACCTCAACACGCTGACGCGCGAGCAGGTGGCGACCTGGAAGCCGGGCCAGACCCTGCTGCTCAGCGGCAAGATGCTCACCGGCCGCGACGCCGCGCACAAGCGCATCCAGGACATGCTGGCCAAAGGCGAAACACTGCCGGTGGACTTCACCAACCGGGTCATCTACTACGTGGGCCCGGTGGACCCGGTGCGCGACGAGGTGATGGGCCCGGCGGGCCCCACCACGGCCACGCGCATGGACAAGTTCACCGAGATGATGCTGGCCCAGACCGGCCTCATCGGCATGATCGGCAAGGCCGAGCGCGGGCCTGCCGGCATCGACGCCATCAAAAAGCACAAGAGCGCCTACCTGATGGCCGTGGGAGGCGCTGCCTACCTGGTGGCCAAGGCCATCAAGGGCGCGAAGGTGCTGGGTTTTGCCGACCTGGGCATGGAAGCCATCTACGAGTTCGACGTGGTGGACATGCCGGTGACGGTGGCCGTGGACGCCACAGGCACCAGCGTGCACAACACGGCACCCAAGGAATGGCAGGCCCGCATCGGCAAGATTGCGGTGACGGTGGCTTGACCGCTGCACACACCCTGCCAGGACCACTGATTCACCGTGGCGCAACTCTTCGAAGTTCATCCCACCCACCCGCAAGTTCGTCTGCTGAAGCAGGCGGCGCAGATCCTGCACGACGGCGGGATTGCGGCTGTGCCCACCGACAGCAGCTACGCGCTGGTGTGCCACCTGGACGACAAGGCCGCGGCAGAGCAGATGCGCCGCATCCGCCAGGTAGACGACAAACACCACCTGACCTTGCTGTGCAAGGACCTGAGTGAACTGGCGCGCTTTGCGCGGGTGGACAACAGGCAATACCGCCTGCTGAAGCTGGGCACACCAGGCCCCTACACCTTCATCCTGGAGGCCACCAAGGAAGTGCCACGCCGGCTGAGCCACCCCAGCCGCCGCACCATCGGCCTGCGCGTGCCCGACCACCAGGTGACGCAGGAGCTGCTGGCGCTGTTTGGTGAACCGCTGCTGGCCACGACGCTGATCGCGCCGGGCGAGAGCGACCCCATGAACGATGCCCACGAGATCCGCGACCGCTTCCAGAAGGTGCTGCAAGCCGTGGTGGACGCGGGCGCGTGCCCGATGGAGCCCACCACCGTGATCGACTTCAGCTCAGAAGAGCCGGTTCTCGTGCGCCAGGGCCGCGGCGCTTTGTCGCGCCTGGGGCTTTAGCCGACTTGACGGTTGCTGCGTGCGGCCTTGCGCCGCCAGGCCAGCACGGCCAGGCCAGCCAGCAGCAGCACGGCCGGCGCCGGTTCGGGCACCACCTGCACCACCTTGCCGGCGAAGTCCACGATGTAGATTTCACCGCTCGCACCTTCGCCGAAAGACGCGATGTTGCCCAACGCGCCGCCGGCACCAGCGTCCAGCATGGCCGTCCATTCGGTGGCGTCGGCCATGGTCTTGGGGCTGCCATCAGCCAACACCGACCAGATGCGGCCGCTGATGAAGTCGCCAAAGAGGTATTGACCGTAAAGCGGTGAACCCACTTCGCGCACCACGTAGCCACCGGTGATGGAAGCACCAAAACTGCGGTTGTAGACCAGCAGCGGGTCGTCCATGCCCGGCTGCAGCGGGCCGCCGACACCCGGCGTGGCGATGTCGCCCTCGCGCACGCGCCAGCCGAAGTTTTCGCCGCCCGCGCTGGAAGCCAGCAGCAGGTTGACCTCTTCGCGGGAACTCTGACCCACGTCGGCGATCCACAGGTTGCCGTTGCTGCGGTCAAAGCTGTTGCGCCAGGGGTTGCGCAGGCCCAGCGCAAAGATTTCGCCGCGGCTGCCGGCTACGCCAGCAAACGGGTTGTCCGCGGGAATGGCGTAGTTGATGCTGGGGCTGGCGAAGTCGTCGCCGTTGATGTCGATGCGCAGCATCTTGCCCAGCAGCGTGTTGCTGTTCTGGCCGTTGCCAGAAGGGTCGTTGCCACTGCCGCCGTCGCCGCTGGCGATGTACAGGTGGTCGGCATCGCCGGGCTTGAAGCCCAGCCAGCCGGCCTTGTGGTTGGTCAGCCCGTTGGGTTGGTCGAAGCGGATGATCTCGACGCGGCTGCTGGCGTCGGCCACCAGCGGGTCGGCGCTGCTGCGGTAGCTGGAGATCACGCTGTCCTGGTTGCTGGGGTCGATGGTGCTGACGAAGAAGCGGCGGTAGCCGGCCGATGCCGGGTCGGCATAGCCGGGGTCGAAGGCCAGGCCCAACAAGCCCTGCTCACCGGCCGTGCTGACGCTCAGGCTCAGGAATGTGCTGACCGCGCCACCCTGAACAGCCTTGATGAGGCCGCCCTTTTCAAGCACGAACACCGGCCCGCCGGCCAAGGGTGCGGTGGCGTACAGCGGGGAGCTGAAGCCGCTGGCCACCAGCAACGTGTCCAGGGTGGCAGCGCCGGCCTGCGGCAGCGCACCGATCAACAGGGCCAGCCCGGCGGATTTCAGATGGAAGCGGTGCATGACGGGTCTCCTGGAATCGGTTGTTCGAAAGGCAAAGCGCGCAAGGCCGCGAAGGTAACAGCCGCGTGCAGACGCCACTGTTCGGCAGCGTACCCTGCAAATCTAACGCACCCTGGGCTGCAGCGCACCCTTCAGGCGGGCGGGCAGAAAACCCAGCTGCGGCTGGCCGCGCACCACCATCACCGGCGTGCCGACCGCGCCGGTTGCTTCAAACGAAGCACGGCAGGCGTCGTCCCGCTCGACGCTGCACTCGGTGAAGGCCACACGGTGTTCTTTGAACCAATGGCGGGCCACGGAACAGATGGCGCAGGTGTCTGAAGACATCATGTGGATGTCGCCAGGCTGGGCCAGTGCGGCGACCTCACGGCCCAGGCTGCGCTCTTGCGAACCGGCCCACCACTGGCTGGCCGCGCTGACGCCCAGCACCAGCAGGGCCAAGCCCAGCATCGAACGTCTGGACACGCTCACCTCAGCCTCACAGCGCTGCGGTGACCACCATCTCGACGCGCCATTCCGGCTTGGCCAGGTCGGCCTTCACGGTGGCGCGCGGCGGCGCGTGGCCGGCTGGCAGCCAGGCCTCCCAGGCCGCGTTCATGGCCGGGAAGTCGGCCAGGTCCTTGATGAAGATCTGCACCATCAGCAGCTTGTGCTTGTCGGTGCCGGCACGTGCCAGCAGCGCGTCGATGGCGGCCAGCACCTGCTGGGTCTGGCCCGTGATGTTCTGACTGCCGTCGGCGGCCACCTGGCCCGCCAGGTAACACACCCCGTTGTACACGGCCATTTCGGACAACCGGGTGCCGACGTCGAATCGTTGAACCATCTCAATGACCTCATTTGTGTTTGTGGTGGCCGTGCGCAGGCCTTGCCGGGTCTGCCTTGTTCAGCGGCCCGGCCGGGGGCGCTTTCTGGCCGAGCTTGTTCTCGGTGCCGGCCAGCAGCCTCTTGATGTTGCCTTCGTGGCGCCAGATCAGCAGCAGGCTCATCGCCACCATGGCCAGGAGTGCGGGCTGCACGCCCCAGATGAGCGCCTGGTAGAACGGCGCAAATGCGGCGGCCACGATGCTGGCCAACGACGCATAACGAGAGAAGGCCACGATGATGGCAAAACTCAGCAGCGTGGCCAGCCCCAGCCAGGGGTTGATGGCCATCAGAACACCCGCTGCCGTGGCCACGCCCTTGCCGCCGTGGAAGCGAAAGAACACGGGCCACAGGTGTCCGACAAAGGCCGCCAGGCCGACAAAGGCCGCCGTTGTCGGGCCCAGGCCGAAGCCAGGCCCGTAGACCAGGACCAGCAGCACCGGCACGTAACCCTTCAGCGCGTCAAAGGCCAGCGTCAGCAGCGCGGCGGCCCTGTTGCCCGAACGCAGCACGTTGGTCGCACCCGGGTTCTTGCTGCCGTAGCTGCGCGGGTCGGCCAGGCCCATGAAGCGGCTCACCATGACGGCAAAGGACAGCGATCCGATGAGGTAGGCGCCCACCAGCGCGACGATGATGTTCAGGCCTTGCATGGGGGCGCGAGTTTACGCCGCTGCAGTTGCCGACTTCAGCCTGCCGATTTCAGCTCGTGACTCGCCACAGTTGCCGATCTGGCGCGTCAGGTCCGACAACGACTTGGCGAGGTCGGCATGACGGAGAAAGGGGGCTGCGAAGCAGCACCTTGAATGTCGCCTCGCATACCGGCAGTTGCTTCGGGCCAATGGCGTTCGCGTTGACGAGGCCCGATCAATCGTCCTGGTCAGTTCACGTCAAGGAGCAAGATCGGGCCCCCTTCCGTTCTTGGAGCTATGACATGCAAGCAGACACTGATCGCTGCGCCACATTCCACCGCCTGCACGCATGCGGGTGCTTCGTGATGCCCAACCCGTGGGATGTCGGGAGCGCACGGGCGCTGCAACAGATGGGATTCAAGGCTCTGGCGACGACCAGTGCCGGCTTTGCTTGGACGATGGGCCGCCCGGACAATCAGGTCACGCTCGAACAGGCTCTCGAGCATCTGCGACTCATCGCGGCGGCCGTGACGGTGCCGGTGAATGCGGACTTCGAGGGCGGATTCGCGATGGATCCACAAACCGTCGCCGCGAACGTGAAGCTCGCGGCGGCCACAGGCATTGCCGGGCTCTCGATCGAGGATTCGACAGGCGACGAGACAAATCCTCTCCACAACTTCGATCTGGCGGTGGAGCGGGTGCGAGCCGCGCGGCAGGCAATCGACGAAAGCGGCACCGGCGTCGTGCTCACCGGCCGATCCGAGGGGTTCGTTTGCGGACGCCCGGACATCGACGAGACGATCCGCAGGCTGCGCGCGTATTCGGAAGCCGGCGCCGACTGCCTGTACGCGCCGCGAATCGACAAGGTCGAGCACATCGCCGCAATCGTTGCTGCGGTAGCACCCAAACCGGTGAACCTTCTGATCAACGCGCCTTTCATGACGGTCGCCGAAGCGGCTGCTCTGGGCGTGCGCCGGATCAGTGTGGGCGGCACCCTGGCGCGTACGGCATGGGCCGGGTTCCTGCAGGCCGCGAGGGAGATCGCGGACACAGGGACGTTCTCCGGGTTCGAGCGGCTACCCAATGTCGATGCAATGTTTCGTGACCGATAGAGTTCGCGTGTCCGAATGCTGGTCATATCCCTGGAAGCGGTGCAAGTCCTTCGCGCGGTGCAAGACGCGCTGGCGACCAAGGTGACCGTCAGCCGACATCGAGACCAGGCTACCGGACAGCAACCGTTCAGCTGCTCAGGGCGACGGTCAACTGCTGGGGCTGGCGGCGGGCGGCTGTCTGGCGCCGTACCTGCACCTGGCGCGCTGCGGTCGGGCAGTTCTTTGAACCAGGCTGCTCCCAGGCAAGGGCGCCATGACGGTCACTCAAGGGCACCGACCCCCCGCAAGTGGGGGGGGGTGCCATCCCAACCTTTGATGTGGACGTTGTCACTGTTGCCGACCATGATTGCTGGATATCAAAGTGAGGGGGTTCTCTATGTTGACCGCACGCAAAGTCAATGCACACCGGTTCGGCGGGCTGCGCCTTAGCCCCATCGCAGCCGCGGCGGCGCTGGTCCTGGCAGCGCAAGGCGCCTCTGGCGCAAGCATCAGCTGGGTCGGGCCAAATGCATCATTCTGGGACTTGGCAGCCAACTGGAGCGCGGGGATTCCGGCCGCGGCCGACGATGCGTTGCTGGGGGCGTTTGACACTGAATTGCGCAGTGGCGCCTTCAACATCCGGTCGCTTGCTGGCAGCGGGCGGTTGATGGTTTCTGGTGGGAGTTTGTCGTTTACCAATGCTTCGAGCATCGGCGCATTCACGATGACCGGCGGCACGATCGGCGGCACCGGCTCGCTGGCCATCAGCGGCGCGAGCAGCTGGATCAACGGCGCGATGACCGGCACCGGCTCGACCACCTTCAACGGCGCGCTGGCGCTCAGCGGCAACGGCGTGCGCTCGGTGACGCAGCGCAATGTGGGCTTTGCCGGCACCACCACCTGGACCAACACCGTCGGCGGCAGCGGCGGG
>JBBRCN010000099.1:0-14177 GCA_038204775.1 Burkholderiales bacterium
AAGTCAGCCGTGCTCAGGCTGTGGATCTGGCCGCTGCTGAGCGCGGCCACCTGCGCGCTGCTCAGTGCCTGCAGCTGCGAGGTGGACAAGGCGTCCAGCTGCGCCGTGTTCAGCATGCGCATCTGGGCTGTGCCCAGGGCCGCCAGGTCGGCGGTTTCCAGCGCTTCGATCTGCGACGTGGTGAGTGCGCGCACCTGGCCCGTGCCCAATGCAGCGGCCTGGCTGGTGGTAAATGCAACGACCGAGTCCGTGTCCAGAGCCTGGATCTGAGACGTGGTCAGGCTGCGCACGGCGCCCGTGCTCAGTGCGGCCAGGTCGGCCGTGTCCAGGCCGGCGATCTGTGCCGTGCTCAGTGCGGCCACTTGCGCGTTGCGCATGGCGGCAAAGGCCGACGTGCCCAACGTGTTGAGGTCGGCACTGTCCAGGCTGCGGATTTGCGATGTGCTCAGGCCGGCGATCTGCGCGGTCGACAGTTCACCCAGCTGCGTGGTGGACAGGCCGGCAAACTGCGCGGTGCTCAGCACGGCCAGTCGGTCGGTGCCCAGCGCGGCCAGTTGGCTGGCCGACAACACGGCCAGGTCGGCAGTTTCCATGGCCATCATCTGGCGTGTGGTGAGTGCGGCAACCTGGCTGGTGGACAGCGAAGCGATCTCGCTGGTGGTCAGGTCGGCAATGACAGCAGGCGCCAGGCCGGCGATCTGCGCCGTGGTCATGGTGGCCAGGTTGCCGCCGGCCAGTTCACTGGCCTGGCTGGTGCTCAGTGCAGCCACTTGCGCCGACGTGAGCGCAGCCACTTGCGAAGAGGTCAGCGCGCCCAGCTGGTCGGTGCCCATGGCCCGCAGTTGACCGGTGCTCAGGGCCGCGATGTCGGCGGTTTCCATCAGCGCCAGGTCGGCGGTTTCGATGGCCCGCACCTGCGCGGCAGTGAGTGCATTGACTTGCGCGGTGCTCAGCGCCTGCAGGTCGGCTGCGTCCATGCCGGCGATGCCGGCGGTGGTGATGGCGCGGATCTGGCTGGTGCTCAAGGCGGCCAGGTCGCTGGTTTCAAAGCCGGCCACCTGGGCCGTGGTCAGGCGGGCGATCTGCGTCGCCGTCAGCGCGCCGAGCTGGCTGGTGCTGAGGTTGTTGATGTCGGCACCCAGGCCGATGACCTGCGCCGTGGACAGCGCCACCACCTGTGCGGTGGACAGCATCTGCAGCTGCGGCGTGCTCAGGTCGTCCAGCTGTGCGGTGCTCAGCGCGCGGATCTGCCCCGTGCTCAGGGCCGCAAAGTCGCTGGAGTCCAGCGAGCCCAGCTGGGTGCTGGTGAGTGCCGCAATCTGTGCGCTGCGCAGCGCGTTGAACTGGGCCGTGCTCAGCGCGTCCAGCGCGCCGGTGTCCAGCGCGGCGATGGCGCCGGTGCTCAGCGCGCGCAGCTGTGCCGTCGTCATCGCGGCCAGTTCGCTGGTGCTCAGGTCGGCCACCTGGTCGTTGCTCAGGCCCGGCAGCTGGCCGGTGCTCAGGGCGGCCAGCTGGGTGGATGTGAGGCCGTCCATCACCGACAGCTGGGCGGTGGTCAGCGCGCGAATCTGCGCCGTGTCGAAGGCAGCAATCTCGGTCGTGCCCAGGGCGTCCAGCTGGGTCGTCGTCAGGGCGCGGATCTGGCCCGTGGTGAAGGCCGCCAGGTCGGCGGTTTCCATGGCCACCAGGTCGGCGGTTTCGATGGCCGCCACCTGGGCGGCGGTGAGCTGGCGCACCTGTGCCGTGCTCAGGTTTTGCAGGTCGGTGGCGTCCAGGCCGGCAATGGCGGCAGTGCTCAGGGCACGCAGCTGGTTGCTGGTCAGCGCAGCCAGGCTGTCGCTGTCGAAGCCCGACACCTGGGCGCTGCCCAGGCTGGCGATCTGGCCCGTGCTCAGTGCCGCCAGTTGGCTGCTGGACAGGTCGTTGAAGTCGGTGCTGCTCAGGGCCGTCAGCTGCGAGGTGGTCAGCGCACGCAGTTGCGCCGTGCTCATGGCACCCAGCTGGGCCGCGTCCAGCGCGTCGATCTGCGCCGTGCGCAGGGCCTGGATCTGGCCGGTGGTGAAAGCGGCGATGTCGCCGCTGTCCATGGCCGCGATGTCGGCCGTTTCAATGGCCCGCACCTGGCTGCTGGACAGCGCGGCCACCTGAGCCGTGCTGAGTGCGGCGATCTGCGCCGTGTCCAGGGCCGCGATGGTGGCGGTGGACAGCGCGCGGATCTGCGCCGTGTCCATCACCGCCAGGTCGGCGCTGGTCAGGGCCGCCACCTGGGCCGTGCCCAGCGCGGCCAGCTGGCCCGTGCTGAGTGCATCGATCTGCGTGCTGGTCAGGTTGTCCAGCGATGCGATCTGGCCAGTGCTGAGTGCACGCACCTGGCTCGTGCTGAAGGCGGCCACCTGGGTGTCGTCCAGCGCGTCCAGTTGGGCCGTGCCCAGCGCGCGGATCTGCGCCGTGCTCAGCGCCGCCAACTGGCTGGTGCCCAGCTCGGCCACGTCGGCTGTCTGCAGCGCAGCCACCTGGCCGGTGCTGAGTGCCGCGATCTGGCGCGTGGTGAGTGCGGCCACGGCGTCGGTTTCCAGCGCCGCTATGGCCGCACTGCCCAGTGAACGGATCTGCGCCGTGCCCAGCGCGGCCAGGTCGTCGGTGTCCAGGCCGGCGACTTGTGCCGTGCTGAATCGCGACACCTGGGCCGTGGTGAAGGCGGCAAATTGTGAGGTGCCCAGCGCCGACAGCTCGCTGCTGTCCAGCGTGGCCACATGGCGCGTGGCCAGGCCGGCGATCTGCGCGGTGCTCAGACTGGCCAGTTGGGTGGTGCCGAAGGCCGCGAAGTCAGCGGTGCTCAGCGAATTCAGTTGTGCCGTGGTCAGTGCGGCGATGGCCGTGGTGTCCAGTGCTGCCAGCGTGGCCGTGCTCAGCGCAGCCAGTTGTGAACTGCGCAGCGCGGCCACCTGGGCCGTGCCCAGGGCGTTCAGGTCATCGGCGCTCAGCGCGGCCACGGCAGACGTGGACAAAGCAGCGATCTGCGCCGTGTTCAGGCTCACCAGCTGGCTGGTGCTCAGGCCTTCGACCTGGGCCGAGCCCAGGGCGGCCACCTGTGTCGTGCCCAAGGCGGCCAGCTGGCTGGTGCTCAGGATCGCCACATCGGCGGTTTCCAGGCCTCGCACTTGTGATGTGCCCAGCGCGGCCAACTGGCCGGTGCTGAGGGCGGCCACCTGGTCGGTCTCGAGCGCCGCAACCTGCGCGGTACCCAGCTGGCGGATCTGTGCCGTGCTCATGGCCCGCACGTCACCGGTGTCCAGGCCGCCGATGGCGTCATTGGCCAGCGCGCGCACCTGGGCCGTGCTCAGCGACACCACTTGTGCGCTGCTCAGCGCTTGCAAGGCGGCACTTTCCAGTGCGGAGATGCCGGCGGTGGACAAGGCCCGCACCTGGGCCGTGGACATCGCGGCCAGGTCGGCGGTCTGCAGCGCAGCAGTCTGGGTCGTGCCCAGGCTGCCCACTTGTGCGGTGGACATGGCCCCCACCTGCTGCGCCGTCAGGCCCTGCACCTGTGCGCCGGTGAGCGAGGCCACCTGCTGGTTGCTGAGCGCCTGCACGCCCGTGGTGCCGATGGCGGCCATGTCGGCCGAGTCGATGCCCAGCAGGCTTGACGTGGACAGCGCACGCAGTTGTGCCGTGGTGAGCGACCCGATCTGGGTGGACGACAGTCCGGCCAGATCGGCAGAAGACAGTGCGACCACTTGGCCTGTGGTCAGGGCGCGAAGTTGTGTGGTGGTGAGTGCAGCAACCTGTGATTCACGCAGCGCCACCACTTGTGCGGTGGCCATGGCGGCCACCTGGCTCTGGGTCATGGCGCTGATCGAGCTGGTGCTGATCATGGCCACGTCGGCGGTTTCCATCGCCCGCACCTGCGCGGTGGTCAGGGCGCCGATCTGCACCGAGGTCAACGCGCCCACCTGTGCCGTGGTCAGCGCCCGGATGCCACCGGTGCCGATGGCCTGCGCCTGGCTGGCCGAGAAGGCGGCCACATCCTGCGACTCGAAAGCCGCAATCATGGATGTGCTCAGCGCTCGAAGCCCGGTGGTTGAAATGGCCGACACCTGGCCCACCGTGAGCGCTGCAATCTGCTCAGCGCTGAAGGCCCGCCAGTCTTCCGTGGTCAACGCTGCGATCGCAGTCGTCGTCATCACGGCGATCTGCGACGTGGTCAGGTTCGGGATGTTGGTGGCCATGGAATCAGTCCTTCGTGCGCTCCGGGGTCTTGGGCTGCCTGCACAGGCAGGCACACCGCTTTCCGGTTCATGTCGTCGGATATCGGAGGCGCCGCGATACAACTTGAGAGGCGCGGTCAAATGGACCGCAAAAGCGGGCTTGTTCCCGTTCGGGGACAGGCCGGTGCCCTGGCCAGCGCGCCGTCGGCTGGCAAACCGCTCCGGGCCGCGAGGGCGCCCACCCTGCCGGGCCAAGGGACAAAGGGGCGCCAGCCATACGGCGTGGTGTCCAAAAATGTTCCAATCAGATTCCAATTGGAATCCATGTGGATGTCATGAACAGCAAAAGTGTCAGCCTCGACAGCCGGCCGCGTGCCGGCGAGACAGAAAAGATGACTGTGAACGTGGGCGTGGTCGACCTGGGCCAGGTCGACCTGCTGGTCCAGGAGGGCTTCTATTCCAACCGCTCAGACCTCGTCCGGACGGCGCTGCGCAACCAGTTGGCGCTGCACGCCGATGCGGTGAAACAGACCGTGGCGCGCCGCACGCTCAGCGTGGGTCTGCTGCACTACGGCCGCGCCGACCTGGAGCGAGCGGTGGCGGCCGGCCAGCGGCTGCAGATTCAGGTGGTCGGGCTCGCCCGCATCGCCGACGACGTGACCCCCGAACTGGCGCTGGCTGCCATCGAATCGGTGACCGTGCTCGGTGCGCTGCAAGCCAGCCCCGCAGTGCGCCGTGCACTGTCGGGCCGTATCCACTGACCCATTTCCACACTTGGAAGATCACAACGATGAAAAACCCATTCAGCACCCGAGCGGCACCTTTGGACGCCGGCGCCATCCACGACACCATCCAGCGTGCGCTGGCATCGGCGGGGCTGGACACACGCTCTGGCGCCATGCAGGGTGTGACCGACACCATCCGGCGTTCGCTGGCCGCAGCGGGTTTGTCCGGCGCAACGGCCCCGACGGTTGCCGAAGGGTCCGTCATCGACATCGTGGCGCGCGAGATCAAGACCGACTTGCCCGACCCGATTCAGCCCACACGCCAACCGCCGATCGGTGACGCCGAAGCGCCGGGTGCCTTCGAGACCCACCAGATCAACCATCCTGCCGGCACGCGCCTGTACAAGGTCTATGTGCCTTCGCGGCCCGTGCAGGGGCCGATGCCGATGCTGCTCATGCTGCATGGCTGCACGCAGTCGGCAGACGACTTTGCCGCCGGCACGCAGATGAACCGCCTGGCCGAAGCCCATGGCTTTCTGGTCGTCTACCCCGAGCAGGCCGCGCAGGCCAATCCTTCGAGGTGCTGGAACTGGTTCAAGTCGCAGGATCAGGTGCGAGATGGTGGCGAGCCGGCCTTGATTGCCGGCATCGCCGCGGCAGTTGCAGCCCGCCATGACGCCGACACACGGCGCATCTTCGTGGCCGGGCTGTCGGCAGGAGCGGCCATGGCCGTCATCCTGGGCCAGACCTACCCGGATCGGGTTGCCGGCATCGGTGCTCATTCCGGCCTGCCCTATGGCAGTGCACACGACGTCCCGTCCGCGCTGGCGGCCATGAAAGGGCGCCCAGGGGCCCAGGGCAACCTGCAGGGCTTGCCGGGGGCCACACCCGGCAAGGCGAAGAGGGCCGTTCAGCCGGTGCCGACGATCGTCTTCCACGGTGACAGGGATCAAACAGTGAAACAGGGCAACGGCGCTCTGATCGCTCGGCAGGCCGCTGATGCACATGGCGCTTTGCCTGGCGCGCCAGCGTTGAAGGTGAGCACGCAGCGTGGCACGGCCCCAGGTGGTCGCACCTTCAGCCGCACCGTGCATGCCGATGCCAGCGGCGCATCGCGCATCGAATGCTGGACCTTGCACGGCGCCGGCCACGCCTGGTCAGGCGGCAGCGCAAAGGGTTCTTACACCGATGGCACAGGGCCTGATGCGTCTGCAGAGATGGTTCGATTCTTTCTGGCGCTGCCCAGGGCGGGCGCGGCCTGATCGTGCAGATGCGGCGCTGCGCGCGCTTCAGGTGCGCGACGAAGGGGGCTTGCCACCCGGCCCTGGCACGAGCTTGACACGCCGCGCGGCATCCAGGCCCGGCGTGGCCCGCATGTCGGTGTCGACCAGGCCTGCATCGAGGTCACGTTTGGCCTGCAGGATCACGGGGTCGGGTTCAACGGCGGTGGTGCGGTTGGACTGGTCCCGCTCGTGCGGAAGCGCCAGATCCGCGCCCAGCGCCGGTGGGGGCTCGCCCTGGGCATCGACAGCCGGGCCCGGTTTCACCCGCTGGGTTGCTGGCGCGCGGGCCTTGGGCGGCCCGCCTGCTGGCCGAGTCTTCTTTGTCTTCGGGGTCTCTTTGCTCATGCACCAACCTGCGTACGCGGCAAAAAGCGCCGCCGGACCATCTTTTCCGCTGGGTCGGCACGCGTCTGTGCGCTTGCGCACGTGCAAAGAAAAACGCCGCCGGGGGTCATGCCACGGCGGCGTTTGGGATGCTGATCGGCAGGTTTACTTGCCCGCCGGCACCTTGCCTTCGACACCCTTGACGTAGAAGTTCAGCCCGCCCAGGAACTTGTCGTCAGCCACGGCGTCCTTGGCCAGCACTTCCTTGCCGTTTTGGCCCAGGATGGGACCCTTCCAGATGTTGAAGCTGCCGTCGGTCAGGCCAGCCTTGATCTTGGCCACCTGTTCCTTGGTTTCGGCCGGCACCATGTCGTTGATGGACACGATGTCGATGGCACCTTCCTTCACGCCCCACCACACGGCGCCGTTACCTTGCCACTTGCCTTCCAGCGCCTCACGCGTGGTCTTGATGTAGTAAGGAGCCCAGTTGATGATGGCCGAGGCCAGATGAGCTTCTGGCGCGTAGGCCGTCATGTCGCTGTCCCAGCCAAATGCCAGCTTCTTGTTCTTGGCGGCGGTCTGCAGCACGGCGGAACTGTCGGTGTTCTGGAACAGCACGTCGGCGCCCTGGTTGATCAGGCTTTGGGCGGCTTCGGTTTCCTTGGGCGGGTTGAACCACTCGTTGACCCAGACCACCTTGGTCTTGATCTTCGGGTTGACGCTCTGCGCGCCCATCGTGAAGCTGTTGATGTTGCGGATGACTTCGGGAATGGGGATCGAGCCCACCACGCCCAGCGTGTTGCTCTTGGTCATCTTGCCGGCAATCACCCCGGCCAGGTACGCACCTTCGTAGGTGCGGCTGTCGTAGGTGCGCATGTTGTCGGCCTGCTTGTAGCCGGTGGCGTGCTCGAACTTCACGTCCTTGCTGTCGGCCGCGACCTTGAGCATGGGCTCCATGTAGCCGAAGGTGGTGCCGAAGATCAGCTTGTTGCCCTGGCCCACCATGTCGCGGAACACGCGCTCGGCATCGGCGGCTTCGGGCACCTTCTCGACGTAGCTGGTGACGATCCGGTCGCCAAATTCCTTTTCCAGCGCCTTGCGGCCGTTGTCGTGCGCGAAGGTCCAGCCGCCGTCGCCCACGGGGCCGACGTAGGCGAAGGCGATCTTCAGCGGCTCGGGCTTGGGTGCGGGGGCAGAGGCGGGCGCTGCGGCGACGGGCGCCGGCGGCTCTTCCTTCTTGCCGCAGCCCACCAGCGCCGCAGCAGCAGCGAGGGTGGACCAACTGGCCAGCTTGAGCAGCGAGCGCTTGGATGTGACGGTCATGGAAACTCTCTCCTGGTTTGAAGGAACAGTCGAACGGGAACGGAACAGTCGGAAATTATGGCGCGCCGGCCTTCACGAGCCGGGGAAAAACGGTTTGCCCAGTGAGGCCGGCATGTTGGCCTTGATCCACGCCGCGTTGCGGCTGATCAGCACCAGCACGACGATGGTCGCCACGTAGGGCAGCATGCTCAGGAACTGGCTGGGGATCTCCACCCCCTGGCCCTGCAGGTGGAACTGCAGCATCGTCACGCCACCGAACAGGTAGGCGCCCAGCAGAATGCGCGCGGGCCGCCAGGTGGCGAACGTGGTCAGCGCCAACGCGATCCAGCCCTTGCCGGCGACCATGCCTTCCACCCACAGTGGTGTGTAGACGACGCTGAGGTACGCCCCGGCCACGCCGCACATCGCGCCACCCAGCATCACCGCTGCCATGCGGATGCGCCGCACCGGGTAGCCCAGCGCGTGCGCCGACTCGGGCGATTCGCCCACCGCACGCAGCACCAGGCCGGCGCGGCTGCGATAAAGAAACCAGGCCACGCCCGCCACCAGCAGCACCGTGATGTAGACCATGGGGTGCTGGCGGAAGAAGGCCGGGCCGATGAAAGGGATGTCGGCCAGCACCGGCACCGCGTACTGCGTGCGCTCGCCGATCTTGGCCTGCACGAAGCCGATGCCCACGAAGGCCGAAAAGCCGGCACCGAAGAGGCTCAGCGCCAGGCCGCTGGCCACCTGGTTGGTGTTGAGCCAGATCACCAGCAGACCAAACGCAGCCGCCATCAGCGCCCCGGCCACGGCCCCGGCGCCAAACGCCAGCCAGTCGTTGCCGGTGCCCACGGCGGTGGCAAAACCGGCAATGGCAGCCACCAGCATCATGCCTTCGGCACCCAGGTTGATGATGCCGGCCCGTTCGTTGATGAGCAGGCCGATGCCAGCCAGCGCCAGCACGGTGCCGGCGTTGAACGTGGCGGCCAGAAGGAGTGCGAAGCTGTCCATGGTCAGGCAGCCTTCACGGCAGGTGCTGCCCGCTGCCAGCGCACCCTGTAATGGATCAGCGTGTCGGCCGCCAGCAGCGTGAACAGCAGCAGGCCCTGGAAGACACCCGTCAGGCTCTTGGGCAGGCCCATGCGCGACTGCGCCAGTTCGCCCCCGATGTAGAACATGCTCATCAAGAGTCCCGAGAAGATGATGCCCACCGGGTGCAGCCGCCCGACATAGGCCACGATGATGGCCGCGAAGCCGTAGCCGGCCGGCACGTAGGGCGACAGCTGGCCCAGGGGCCCGGCTGCTTCCAGCCCGCCGGCCAGGCCGGCCATGCCGCCGCTGATGAGCAAGGCCGTCCACAAGGCGCTGCGCGAAGAAAAACCCGCGTAGCGCGCCGCCGCCGGTGCCAGCCCACCCACCTGCAGCGCAAAACCGCGGTAGGTGCGGAACAGGAACAGCCAGAACAGGCCCACCGCCACCACGGCAATGATCACGCCGATGTGGGCGCGCAAATTGGGCACGAGCCTGGGGATGCGGGTGTCGGCCAGGAAGGTGATGGTCTGCGGGAAGTTGTAGCCCTGCGGGTCTTTCCAGGGCCCGTAGACCAGGTAGGACAGCACCATCTCGGCCACGTACACCAGCATCAGGCTGACCAGGATTTCGTTGGCGTTGAAGCGGTCGCGCAAGAGCGCCACGATACCGGCCCAGAACATGCCACCCAGCACGCCGGCCAGCAGCACCAGCACGACGATGCCCTTGCCCATCCACGCCGTGTCGGGCCCGGCCTGCATGGCCACCCAGCCGGCCGCCAGCGCGCCCACCACGAACTGGCCTTCGGCGCCGATGTTCCAGACATTGGATCGGTAGCACACCGCCAGGCCCAGCGCGATCAGGATCAGCGGCGTGGCCTTGATCGACAGTTCGCTGATCTGGTACAGGTTTTTCACCGGCTCGACGAAAAACATCTGCAGGCCGCGCACCGGGTCCTTGCCCAGCATCATGAACAGCAGCACACCGATGACCACGGTCACCGCCAGCGCCAGCAAGGGGCTGGCAATCGACATCAGTTTCGAGGGCTGCGGGCGGGCTTCGAGCTTGATCATGTTCAGGCCTGGGCTGAGGCGATAGTGGATTGCGGCTGCGGTGCCCACAGGCCCGACATCCATTCACCGATTCGTTCGGTGGTGGCCTCGGCCGTGGGCACGCTGGGTGACAGCCGGCCCTTGGCGATGACGATCAGCCGGTCGCTGATCTCGAACAGCTCGTCCAGCTCTTCGCTCACCACCAGCAGCGCGCAGCCTTCGTCACGCAGCTTCAGCAGTTCACCGCGGATCTGTGCTGCCGCGCCCACGTCCACACCCCACGTGGGCTGGCTCACGATCAGCAGTTTCGGGTGGGCCGCAATCTCGCGGCCGACGATGAACTTCTGCAGGTTGCCGCCGCTCAGGCTCTTGGCAGCCGCACCGGCGCCGCCGGCCTTGACGTTGAAGCGCGCGATCAGGTCTTCGGCCAGACGCTGCACGCGGCCGGTGGCGATCCAGCCGCTTTTGCTGACCGTTTCAGTGCGTGTGAGAAGGGTGTTCTCGGCCAGGCTCAGCGTCGGCACCGCACCGCGGCCCAGCCGTTCTTCGGGCACGAAGTGCAGGCCCAGCCGGCGGCGCTGCCCTGGGCCGGCTTGCGCGATGTCGCTGCCGTTCATGGTGATGCTGCCGGCGGCTGCGCGCGGGTCTTCGCCCGACAGCGCGGCCATCAGTTCCTGCTGGCCGTTGCCCGAGACCCCGGCCACGCCCACGATTTCGCCGGCGCGCACTTCGAAGCCCATGCCGTGCAGGTCCATGCCAAAGGGGTCCTGCTTGTTCAAGCTGAGCGATCTCACGGTCAGCACGGCCGCGCCGGCATTGGATGCGCGGTGCTGCAGCTGCGGCGGTTCGGCGCCGATCATCAGCTTGGACAGGCTGGCGTTGCTCTCTAGGGCTGGATCGACCTCGCCCGTGACCTTGCCGCCGCGCAGCACCGTGCAGTAGTGGCACAGCGCTCGAATTTCGTCCAGCTTGTGGCTGATGTACAGGATGCTGCAACCGCCGTCGCTGAGCTTGCGCAACGTGACGAACAGTTTGTCGACCGCTTGCGGCGTGAGCACGCTGGTGGGCTCGTCCAGGATCAGCAGCTGAGGTTGCGTGAGCAGCGCCCGCACGATCTCCACCCGCTGCCTTTCGCCGACGCTGAGCGTGTGCACCGGGCGCTGCGCTTGCACGTCCAGGCCGTAGGTGTGCGCCACTTCTTCGATGCGCTGCGCCACCTGCGTCAGCGACAGCGACTTGTCCAGCCCCAGCCACACGTTTTCTGCCGCGGTCAGCGTGTCGAAGAGGCTGAAGTGCTGGTAGACCATGCTGATGCCCAGCTTGCGTGCGTGTGCCGGGCTGGTGACCTTGACCGCTTCGCCATTCCACAGGATGCGGCCTTCGTCGGGTTGCACGGCGCCGTAGATGATCTTCATCATCGTGCTCTTGCCGGCGCCGTTTTCGCCCAGTACGGCGTGGATTTGGCCGGGCTCGACGCGCAGCGAGACACGGTCGTTGGCGCGCACCGCCGGGTATTGTTTGCTGATGCCCTGCAGTTCCAGTCGCAGGGCAGGGCTTGGCGTGTTCATGCGGCGCTCCTCGTGTATTTTTTCTCTCCGGCGACCCAGGTGCCGACCAGGTGGCGCTCGTCCGACAAGGTCATCCAGGCAAAGAGTTGCTCATGCAAGTCGCGCGCCACCGACTGCCGGTGCTTGCCTACCGCGCCCACCGCCCAGTCCCAGACGCACAGATCGGCCATCTGGCCGGCCTCCAGGCTGCCGATCTCGTGGCCCAGGTGCAGCGCATGCGCGGCGCCGCGCGTGGCCGCGTGAAGGGCGGTCCATGCGGTCAGGCGCTCACCAGCCATCGCTTGCACCTTGTACCCGTCGGCCAGCGTGCGCTGCATGCTGAGTGATGTGCCACCGCCCACGTCGCTGGCCATGCTGACCTTGGCGCCGGCACTTGCCGTGGCGCGCCAGTCGAAGAGACCGCTGCCCAGGAACAGGTTGCTGCTGGGGCAGAAGGCGATCTGTGCGCCGCTGTGGTGCAGCGCCGCGCGGTCGTCGGCGTCGAGCCAGATGCCGTGCGCCAGCACGCTGCGCGGGTGCAGCAGGCCGGCGCCGGCGTAGACGTCCAGGTAGCTGCGTGCGGCCGCGAACAGCTGCGACACCCAGCGCACTTCTTCGCGGTTTTCGGCCACGTGGGTCTGCATGTACAGCGTCGGGTCGGCGCGGCACAGCGCACCGGCCATGGCCAACTGCTGCGGCGTGCTGGTGGGTGCAAAACGCACCGTCACCGCGTAACTGTTGCGGCCCTGGCCGTGCCAGCGCTGGATGAGGTCGATGCAGTCGCGTTCGGCCTGCACCACGTCGTCGCACAAATCGTCGGGTGCGTGGCGGTCCATCAGCACCTTGCCGCCGATGATGCGCATGCCGCGTGCGCTGGCGGCAGCAAACAGCGCGTCGGCCGAGGTCTTGTGCACGGTGGGAAAGACCACCGCCGCCGTTGTGCCGTGGGCCAGCAAGGCGTCCAGGAAGTGCGCGCTGCCGGCGGCTGCCACGGCCGGGTCGGCCCAGGCGCTTTCGGCCGGGAAGGTGTAGGTGTTCAGCCAGTCCAGCAGTTCGGTGCCATAACTGGCCATGACGCCGATCTGCGGGCTGTGCACGTGGGTGTCGATGAAACCCGGCATCAGCAGGCGGCCGCGGTGGTCGATGCGTTCGATGCCGGCTGCCGGAACTTCAGCCTGCACGCCGGCGATGCGGCCGTCGTCGGCCACCAGCAGCCAGTGGTCTGGCCGCCAGCGCACGGCAGCGCTGCGGGTGTCGCCCCAGGTGGGTTCGGCGGTGAAGTCCAGCAGATCGGCGCGGATCGCTTTCATGGGCTGGCCTTCATGCTGCCGCTGCGTCCGGCGCGTTCAGGGCAGCAGGCGACAGGCTGCGTGCCACTTCGCGCACCTGCTCGCGGAACCAGCGCATGCTGGCGGCCTGGTGTGTGAGCTCGTGCCACAGCTGGTAGTAGGTGAGCGGCGGAAAGCCCACCGGGCAGCGCACGATCTTCACCGGCAGCGTGCCCACGTAGCGGCTGCAGAACAGGCGCCCGGTGGTCAGCACCAGCAGGCTGCCGGCGACCATCAGCGGAATCAGGCTGAAGTGCGAAGCACGCACCACGATGCGGCGCTGCACACCGGCAGCGTGCAGGTGTTCGTCGATGACACCCAATGCGCCCGGGCTCATGGGCATGGGTGCGACGTGTTCGTTGTCCAGGTATTTCTGCACCGTCCAGTTCTTGCCCACCGTGGGGTGATCGGCCGCCACCAGGCACACCACCTCGTCGCTGAGCAGGCGGCCCAGGTGCAGTTCTTCGGGCGGCTGCAGCCAGTTGCCGATGACCAGGTCGACATCACCCGCGGCCAGGTGGCGGCGGTAGTCGTAGTCTTGTGTCAGTGGCATCAGTTCCAGCCGCACACCGGGCGCCACACGTTTGATGTGCGTGACCAGCCGCGGCAGGAAAAAGGGGTCCAGGTAGTCGCTGGCGGCGACGCGGAACAAGGTCTGCGCGCCGGCCGCGTCGAAAGGCGCCTTGCGCAACACCCGGCCGTGGCGGCTGAACAGGCGCTCGGCGTCTTGCAGCATGCGCGCGGCCGGATCCAGCAATTGCAAGGCCGTTTCGGTGGGCTGCATCTGCTGGCCGGCACGCACCAGCAGCGGGTCTCCCGTCAGCGCCCGCAGGCGCTTGAGCTGGGCGCTGACGGCAGGCTGGGTGCTGGCCAGCTTGACGGCGGCGCGCGAGACACTGCGTTCGTGGATCACGGTGTGCAAGACGCGGATGAGATGAAGGTCTATGGTGTCGAAGTCGGGTCGCATGGCCATACGCTCTAGTGCATAGATAGTATGACTTGGAACGTATTCCACCAGGCAAGCGCCGCGCTACCTTTCGGGTAAGTCCCTGTCCGAACGACATCCCACATGAACACACGTCCGCTTCGTTTTTTCCATCAAGGCCAGGTGGTCCAGATCGACCGGCCCGAAACCGCCCGCACCGTGCTGCAGTGGCTGCGCGAAGACGCCCGCTGCACCGGCACCAAGGAAGGCTGCGCCGAAGGCGACTGTGGCGCCTGCACCGTGGTGCTGGGCGAGCTCGACACTGCCGGCAGCCTGCAGCTCAGGCCCGTGAATGCGTGCATCCAGTTCTTGCCCACCTTGGACGGCAAGGCGCTGTTCACGGTGGAAGACCTGCGGGGTGCATCCCCAGCAGCCGGCCCTGCTGGGCCGG
>JBBRCN010000100.1:0-14175 GCA_038204775.1 Burkholderiales bacterium
AGGGCCAGACCGGCTGCCAGCACTGTGGTCCAGCTAATTAGGCGAATCGAAAACATGGCGGCTCCAGAGGTGGTCAGGGCTTAAGGGTCAGCAGCCAGGCGAGCACGTCGGCTTTTTCGGCTGCGGTGCATTCACGTCCGACGACATCCCTGCAATTGCGTCGAAACCATTTTTCCGCTTTGGCCGCATCGGTAAAACGGTCGGGATTGAATCGCGGCGCCAGCGGTGCAATGGGTTTGCCGGTCGCGGCGTGTTCGCCAGGCGTGGTGGGCGTCGCACCGTGGCATGAGGCGCATGCCCATTGTTGGCCGTGACGGTTGATAAACAGCTGCCGGCCTCGCGCTGGATTCGCTGGAAATCCCGCTTGGGCTACATACCCGGCCAGCAGGTCGGGTGGGGCCGCAGCGTGGGCCACGTTCGCGGCGAACGCGCACGCCAAGGCAGCGGCCTGGAGAAAATACGAATAGCTGAACATGTGACCTCCTTGTTCAGCATGTTGTGTTCCAGAGCTTAAGGATTTCTGAAGTGAACACCGTGTTTCTCACGGACGGCAATGCCAGTTGGGCGACCTCGGAGTCGCAAGGTCCGGCGCGCATGGCCGCACGGGTCTGAGCACGGACAATGTCTGTTCAAGAGACAAGATAAAGGGATACGGCCAGCGTGCGGTCGACGGTGCGCCCGGTGCCAGTGCAAAGTGCGCGCGACAGTGCGGCGCGGTCGCTGGCAACCCTCGACCATTCAGGGAAATTCTGAGGGGCGCCGGCCTAGGTAATGATCAGGAATTCCACTGAATCGACCTTTTGGCTCAGCTCCTCGCGCGCGTAATGCGGGTCGTTGAGTTCGCGCCAGACTACCCCCGCCGAGGGCGCACGCCGAGCGGCCGAGAAGCGCTCGCGCATGTTGACGACAATGCTGCCATCGTTCGGCCAGCCGCTACTGCCGATGCCGGTAAGCACGTTGCCCGCGCGTAGTTCGGCGACCAGGGCAGCGCGCAAGGCGCTGGGCAGGCGCCGTGCCAGCTGCAGCCAGCCAGGTGCGGGTACGCGGGCATCCCAATCGGACTTCTCGATCAACGCAGCGAATTCCTCCTGGGCTGCCGCGACGCGCTCGCTCGTCCAATCAGGGGGCCGGGCGAAATCGCACTGCATCAGGTCGCCGCTGCGCGTTTCTTTCCAGGCGGAGTCGTTTTCCATCGTTCCTTACTGCGTTAAGGGATGCCACTGTGAGATCGGGCTGGTGTCGCCGGGGCTCAGTTTATCGCCGTCGGACGGGGACACGTAGTACTGGGTACCGCCGCCGCTGCCAAAGTGCGGGTTGGCGCGGGCGATGCCCATCGCCGCGCAGATTCTCTCACTCACGTGAAAAGCCCGCACGTTGACACGTAGCCTGCGCGGCGCGCCCGCGGCGTCCTTACCCGGGTCGGTGGTGACCTGCACCAGATCATAGTATTTTTCCCAACTACCGTTCGCCTCCCGCAGTGTGTGCTCCGGTACCGCAAAGCCAGGGGGGGCGCCAGGCGTGAGCGAGTAGAGCACCAGCCCCTGATTGACGATGACGTTGGTGTAGGTGTCCTTGCCGACGTAAGGAAAACTGCCTTGGGTGCCACTTGCCTCCGCCGCGGGATTCTTGCCGCAGCACGGGCCGCAGTTGCCAGCGGCTTGCGCCAGATTGACGGCGGCAACCGGCGCTGAAGACCCTGGCTGCGGCGCTGTGGTTGGAGTCGTGCAAGCGACCAGCACCACCGTCGCAAGTACCGAGGCCCATGATGTGAATATCGTCGATTTCATGATCAGATCCTTAGGAAATATTATTTCTACAGGTGTCAGAAGTTGCAGCGATGGATCAGGTTCGGCGCACGCACTTATTCGCGACCGTGCTACTGCATTGCACGCAAGATCCGATCATGGTTCTATCAATGTGCATAAGAAGAGGCAGAATTATCCGAATTACGAAAAGTCAGGAGTTTGACTAGCCTGACCCAAGATAATTCTCCATAGTGTTTGTCACTTCAGGCCCGCGTGCGGTCAGACTAAGCGACTTTACTCAACCGTTACAGACTTCGCCAGATTACGCGGCTTGTCCACATCGGTACCACGCGCCAGTGCGGTGTGGTACGCCAGCAATTGCAGCGCAGCCACGTGCAGGATCGGCGACAGCAGGCCGTAGTGTTCCGGCAAGCGGATCACGTGCACGCCGTCGCCCGAGGTGATGCGCGAATCGACGTCGGCGAACACGTACAGCTGGCCGCCGCGGGCGCGCACTTCCTGCATGTTCGACTTCAGCTTTTCAAGCAGCGCGTCGTTCGGCGCGATCGTGACAACCGGCATTTCCTCGGTCACCAGCGCCAGCGGTCCGTGCTTCAGCTCGCCGGCCGGGTAGGCCTCGGCGTGGATGTACGAAATTTCCTTGAGCTTGAGCGCGCCTTCGAGGGCGATCGGGTAGTGGATGCCGCGGCCGAGGAACAGCGCGTTTTCCTTGCGCGCGAAATCCTCGGCCCAGGCGATGATCTGTGGCTCGAGCGCCAGCACGGCCGCCAGTGCAACCGGCAGGTGACGCATCTGCTTCAGGTAGGTCGCTTCGGCCTCGTCCGACAGGTGGCCGTTCACTTGCGCCAGGGTCAGGGTCAGCAGGAACAGCGCGGCCAGCTGGGTGGTGAAGGCCTTGGTCGATGCGACCCCGACTTCGACGCCGGCGCGCGTGATGTAGCTCAGCGCGCACTCGCGCACCATGGCGCTGGTGGCCACGTTGCAGATGGTCAGCGTGTGTGTCATGCCCAGGCTGCGGGCGTGTTTCAGCGCCGCCAGCGTGTCGGCGGTTTCGCCGCTCTGGCTGATGGTGACGACCAGCGTGCGCGGGTCGGGCACGCTGTCGCGGTAGCGGTATTCGCTGGCCACTTCCACCGTGGTGGGAATGGCGGCGATGCTTTCCAGCCAGTAGCGCGCGGTGGAACCGGCGTAGTAGCTGGTGCCGCAGGCCAGGATCAGCACACGGTCGATGTCCTTGAAGATGCGGTGGGCACCGTCGCCAAACAGCTCGGGGCTGATTCCTTCGACGCCTTCCAGCGTGTCGGCCAGCGCACGCGGCTGCTCGAAGATTTCTTTCTGCATGTAGTGGCGGTAGGGCCCCAGTTCGGCCGCGCCGCTGTGGGCGTGCACGGTGCGCACCGGGCGGTCCACCGCCAGGAACCGACCGTCCTTTCCGGCGTCAGCGGTGGTGATCCAGTAACGGCCCAGCTGCAGGTCCACCACGTCGCCCTCTTCCAGGTACACGATCTGGCTCGTCACGCCGGCCAGCGCCATGGCGTCGCTGGCCAGGAAGTTTTCGGCCACGCCGGCTTCGCCCACGCCCAGCACCAGCGGCGAACCGTGGCGGGCGCCCACCACACGCAGCGGTTCGTCGCGGCAGAACACGGCAATGGCGTAGGCGCCCCGCAGGCGCGGCAGCGTGCGCTGCACGGCTTCGAGCAGGTCGCCGTCGTACTGGCTGTGCACCAGGTGGGCGATGACCTCGGTGTCGGTCTGGCTGTTGAAGACGTAGCCGCGCTGGCGCAGTTCGGCCCGCAGTTCGTCGTGGTTTTCGATGATGCCGTTGTGCACCAGCGCGATCTTGCCGCTGGCCGCTTCACCCGCGCCAGGACCGGCTGAGAAGTGCGGGTGGGCGTTGTGCACCGCCGGTGCGCCATGGGTGGCCCAGCGGGTGTGGGCAATGCCCGTGGTGGCGTTGATGCCGTCGGCCGCCACGCTGGCTTCGAGCTCGGCCACGCGCGAGGTGCTGCGTGCGCGCTTCAGGCCGCCGCCTTGGTGAACGGCCACGCCACAGCTGTCGTAGCCGCGGTATTCCAGGCGTTTCAGGCCTTCCAGCAGGATGGGGACGATGTTGCGGGAGCTGACGGCGCCGACGATGCCACACATGGTTGGGGGTGTCCTGAAACGTTGGGGTGGCGGATGCTAGGTCAGCAGGTTTGGATTTTTTCGTCGAAATTCGATGATTTTTAGACTGAATTCTTCACACAGGATTGAGAACGCAATTTTCACTCATTCGACTGTCATTTCCAGCCGCATAATTTCAAGATGAACTTCGACGCCACCGACATCCGTCTGCTGGAACTGCTGCAAACCGACGCCTCGGTGTCCAACCAGGAGCTGGCAGAACGGGCCCACACCTCGCCCGCCACCGCCTTGCGGCGGGTGCGGCGCTTGCTGGATGAAGGGGTTATCGAACGCCGCGTGGCGCTTCTGAACCCCCATCGCCTGGGCGAAGGCCTGACGGCGCTGGTGGAGATCTCGCTGGACCGCCAGGGCGCTGAACATCTGCAGGCTTTCGAAGACCGCGCCGTGGCCGATGCTGCCGTGCAGCAGGTCTACCGCGTCTCGCCCGGGCCCGACTTCGTGCTGGTGCTGCACGTGGCCGACATGGCCAGCTACCACCTGCTGGTGCAGCGCCTGTTCACGCAGGATGCCAACGTGCGCAACGTGAAGGCCTTTTTCAGCGTCAAACGCGCCAAGTTCGACCCGCGCATGCAGCTGTCCACGGTCAAGCCTGCTTCAGGATCGCCAGGCCCTTGAGGTATTCTCCCTCGGGGAATTCCATCGTCGTGGGGTGGTCGCAAGCACCCTCCAGCCGCTGCAGGATGGCGCCGTCGGCCGGTGCGTCAGCAGCCGCGCCGGCCACGATCTTGTGGAACAGGTCGGCGCTGATGCCGCCACTGCAGCTGAAAGTCAGCAACAGGCCACCTGGCACCAGCAGCTTGAAGGCCAGGCGGTTGATGTCCTTGTAGGCACGTGCGGCACGTTCTGCGTGCGCGGCCGTGGGTGCGAACTTGGGCGGGTCCAGCACGATGGCATCGAAGCGCCGGCCGGTCTCCAGGCTGGCGCGCAAGAAGCTGTTGACGTCGGCATCGTGGCAGCTGCTGGCGGCAACATCAAAGCCGTTCAGCTGCACATGGGCCTGGACCCTTTCCAGCGCCGGGCCGGATGAGTCGACGCTGGTCACGCGCGCCGCGCCGCCTGCCAGTGCAGCCACCGTGAAGCCGCCCGTGTAGCAGTAGCCGTTGAGCACGTCCTGCAAGCCCAGCTGTTTGACCCAGCGCGCGAAGGCGGCGCGGTTGTCGCGCTGGTCCAGGTAGAAACCGGTCTTGTGGCCTCGCGCCACGTCCAGCGTCAACTGCCAGTGGTGTTCGGCAATCTGCACTTCAGTGGCGCCTTCGCCGCGCAGCCAGCCGGTCTGCGGCGGCAGACCTTCGAGTTCACGCCCATGGGCATCAGACCGTTCATAGACACGCAACACGCCCGTGGTGGCCACCAGCGCATCGGTGATCTGGGCCTTCCAGCGCTCGCTGCCGGCCGAACCGAACTGCACGCTCAGCACGTCGGCATAACGGTCCACCACCAGGCCAGGCAGGCCGTCGGCTTCGCCGTGCACCAGGCGCATGCCGGTGCTGGCGATGGGCAGGCGGGCCCGCAAGGCCACGGCGCGTGCGATGCGGCGCTGGAAAAAGGCTGCGTCGATGCGCTCGGCTTCATCGAAGCTCCACACCCGCACGCGGATGCTGCTGCTGGGGCTGAAAGCACCCCAGGCCAGGAAGCTGCCGTCGGCAGCTTCGACCCGCACCGTCTCGCCGGGGTCGGCCTTGCCCCGCGCCACACTGCCGGCAAACACCCAGGGGTGGCGGCGCTGCAGCGAGCGTTCCTTGCCGGGCAGCAGGCGGATGGATTTCATGGCCGGCATTCTCGCTGCGAGCCGTCACGGCACGCCGTCTACCTGCCGTCTACCTGCCGTCGGTCTTGACGCAGCGCCCTGCGCCGCATACAAGCCCCAGCAGACGCAGGGAGCATCAGGATGCCGTTTGAACTGAAGCGCGGCGCGGCAGCCGCCGTGGTGGTGGTGCTGGCCGCTTGCGCCGTGCCGCTGCAGCCCGATACGGCCGCACGTGCACCCGAGCTGCCGGGTTTTGGCACCCTGCAATGGGCCATCACCACCCCGTCGGCACAGGCCCAGCGGCAGTTCACCCAGGGTGTGCTGCAGGCCTACGCTTTCAACGAGGCCGAAGCCGTGCGGCAGTTCAAGGCTGCGCTGGCGCAAGACCCGGCCTGTGCGATGTGCGCCTGGGGCGTGGCCTGGCAACTGGGGCCCAACATCAACAACAGCAGCCGCGACGGCGCCGCCGAGGCGCTGCGTTACCTGAGCCACGCGCTGCGCCATGCGGCCAAGGCAAGCCCGCGCGAACGTGCGCTGATCGATGCCCTGGCGCTGCGCTACGGCCACCACAGCCAAGCCCGCGAAACCGCGCCGCTGTTGGCCGAGCGCTGCGGCCCGGGTGCGGCCAGTGGCGACGAAGAACGCGCCCATCCGCTGGATGTGGCCTATGCCGAACGCCTGCGGCGCCTGGTGGACGCGTCACCCGCCGACGCCGATCTGCTGAGCCTTTACGCCGAAGCCGAGCTGATCGCCACCAGCGGCGCCTGGTGGAACGAAACCACCGGCCAGCCCAACGGCCGCATCGGCGAACTTGTCACGCGGCTGGAACAGGCTCTGAAGAGCCTCACCGACCACACGGGCCTGAACCACTACCTGATCCACGCCGCCGACGCCGCACCGGCGGCCACGCGCGCGCTGGCCGCAGCCGACCGCATGGGCCGGCTGGCGCCTGGCTCACCGCACCTGCTGCACATGCCCTCGCACATCTACGTGCGTGTGGGCCGTTATGCCGACGCCACGCGTGTCAACGAAGAGGCCATGAGTGCCGAACAGAAACTGTTCGACGCGCAAAAGGTGCAAGGCTTCAGCATCAGCAAGGACTGGCGCAACCACGACCAGCACTTCCTGTGGTTTGGCGCGCTGATGGAAGGCCGTGGCGACGTGGCCCTGGCCGCTGCGCGCGACCTGGCCAGCCGCGCCACGGGCGACCACGCCTTTGCCGAGTACCGCCGCAGCCTGCCGGTGCTGGCGCTGCTGCGCCTGCAGCGCTGGGACGCGCTGCGCAAGGAGCCCGTGGCCACCGGCAACAAAGGCATGGCGCAGGCATTGGGCGACAGCGCACGCGGCGTGGCTTTTATGCACGGCGGGCAACTGGATGAGGCCCGGGCCGCGCTGGCGCGCGCACAGATTGGAGTTGCGCTGGTGGCCAAGGCCCACGCCAAACCCAAGGGCTGGGAGCGCATGCTGCGCGACATCAGCCAATCGGCCGTGGACCACCTGCAGGCGCAGATTGCCTCGGCCGAAGGCCGCCATGACGACGCGTTGAAGCTGCAAGCGCAGGCCGTGGCCGCGTCCAAAGACGCGGACAGCAACGAGCCGCCGATGCTGGGCGCAGGTGCGCGGCTGGCGCTGGGCAACCTGCAACTGCGCGCTGGCCGCGCGGCCGATGCGGAGAAGACCTTTCGAGAAGACCTGGCCGCGCAACCCGGCAGCGGCTGGGCCTTGACCGGCCTGTCACAGGCCTTGATGGTTCAGGGCAAGACGGCCGACGCAAAGCCTTTCACGGACCAGCTGGCGCAGGCCTGGCCGTTGGCCGATGCCGCGTTGGCCGACGCTGCGCTGACCGCGCCGTCAGGGCCTGGCGGGCGCTGAAGCCGCAGGCACTGGCGCACCGGCTGCACCGGCTGCACCGGCTGCACCGGCTGCAAGATCGGGCAGCATCTGCTCGCGCCAGCGCATGGCGTTGTAGATGCGCGTGCGGGTGCCCGGGTGGGTGAAGAAAATGATCTCTTCCAGTGCGCCCGGGTCGGCCTTGCGGTACTCCACCAGTTTCAGCAGCACCTCGGCTTCGCCGTGCGGTTCACGCGCCAGGTTCAGGCCGTAGAGGTCGGCCTCGACTTCTTGAGTGCGTGTGATGGTGTTCAGCACCGGCGTGGCCAGCAGCAGGTAGGTGCTGAACACGGCCACCAGCAGCGGCAGGCTGGCCACGTCGGCCGCGCCGGCCTGCGCGTCCAGCCGCCAGCGAGCGCCAAAGCGCGCCAGCAGCAACCGCATGGCCCACTGCGCAAACAGGAAGCCGAACAGGTGTGACCGCGCCAAACATGACCAGCGACTTGGTGATGTGGTTCATCGCGTAGTGGCCGATCTCGTGGGCCATCACGGCCAGGATCTCGGGTTCGCTGCTGCGGTTGAGCAAGTTGTCGTTGAGCCGGATGGCCGCGGTGCCGAACAAGCCCGTCACGTTGGCGCTGACCCGTGTGGTCTGGCGCGAGGCATCGAACACGAAGACGTTGTCCACCGGCACCCCGTTGGCGTGTGCCATGGCCAGCACGGCGGTTTTCACCGGGCCGTCCGGCACCGGCTTGTAGGTGTTGAACAGCGGCTCGATCCAGATCGGCGCCACCGCAACCATGACCGCCATGAAACCCAGCGTGACTGCGGTGCCCCACAGCCACCACTGCGCACCGGCGCGGCGCAGCACGGCGTACAGCACAGCCACCAGCAGCGCGCCGACGAAGAGCGACACCGCCAGGCCCACCAGCTGTTCACCGAACCAGCCGGCAAAAGTCTGCGTGGCCATGCCGTAGGCGTGTTCGCGCACGAACCCTTCGTAGATGCTCAGCGGCAAGGTCAACACCCAACCGGCCGCTGCGTAGGCCGCGCCGTAAAAACCGTCGCGCAGCGGTGCCCATTTCAGCCGCCGGGTGGCCCAGTCGCGCAGCGCGGTCGAAGGCCGCGTGGCCAGCAGCAAGAAGGCCACCGCCATGCCCGCGACCCAGTTCCACAGGCGCAGCCAGTAGCCGCCTTCGTAGTAGGCGTTGGAGCGTGCCACCACGTCGGCCGGCAGGCGGTCCAGGTAGGCCTGCGTGGCGGCCGCAGCATCGCGCGGCAGGCCGGCGCGCCAGGCGTCGTCGACGGGTCGGATGCGGAACTTCGACTCAGCGGCTGCGGTTGATGCAGTCGATGCAGTCGATGCAGCAGGGCCGGCGGCAGGCGCCGGGCTCTGCGCCTGCGCAGGCGCCCAGCACAAGATCAAGACCAGCGCGGTGCACCACCAGACGTGGCGCAGCAGGCCGTCCGACATCGAAACCTTCATTCCGTCTTTCCTTTGCGTCGCGCCCGCGGATGCGCGGCGTCGTAGACCTTGGCCAGATGCTGGTGGTCCAGCTTGGTATAGACCTGCGTGGTGCTGATGCTGGCGTGGCCCAGCAACTCTTGCACCGCGCGCAGGTCACCACTGCTTTGCAGCAGGTGGCTGGCGTAACTGTGGCGCAGCATGTGCGGGTGCACCCGGGTGGGCAGGCCCGACTGTTGCGCCTGCTGCTGCAGGCGCAAGCGCAGCTGATTGGGCGACAACCGCGTGCCACGCTGGCTGACGAACAGCGCGGCTTCGTCGCCGCGTGCCAGGGTGGGCCGGTGCACCAGCCAGTCCTGCAGCGCCTGCAGCGCGTGGCGGCCCACGGGCACGCTGCGGCGTTTGCTGCCCTTGCCCAGCACGTGGGCGGTGGCTTCGGGCACATCGACCCAGCCGCGCGCATCGGCCCGCACCTGCAGGTCAAGACCCGTCAGTTCACCGATGCGCAGGCCGCAGCCGTACAGCAGCTCGGCGATGGCATGGTCGCGCGCGGCCAGGGCCGGGGATGTGTGCTTGCTGTGGTGTTCAGACAGCGCCACGGCCTGCTGCACCGACAGCGCCTTGGGCAAGGGCTTGGGCGCCTTGGGCGGGCGGATGCCCTCCACCGGGTTGGCCTTCACCAGGCCTTGCTGCCCCCACCAGCGGAACAGACCGCGCCAGGCCGCCAGCGCAATGGCGATGCTGCGTGGCGCCAGGCCGCGCCCGCGCAGCTGCGCCGTCCAGCTGCGGATGTGGTGTGTCTGGGCCACGCGCAACTCCACGCCGGCGGCCTGCGCCGAAGCCTGCAGGCGCAGCAGCGCCTCGGTGTACATGGCCACGGTGCGCGCAGCCAGCCGGCGCTCCACCGTCAGGTACTGCAGGAAGCGCTGGATGTCGGCGGCCAGCTCGGCCATCGTCAGAACCGGGGCTCAGCCCGCCACGCGCAGACGGGACAACGCCGCGCTGGCCACTTCGCCGATGCGCATGAGGAAGTCGGTGCCCATGTCGGCCGAATAACGTGTGGGGTCGGGTGAGCCCAGCACCAGCAGGCCGAAGCAGGTGTCACCCTGGCGCAGCGGCAGCAGGGCCAGCGACATCACGGTGCCCGGGTCGTCCAGCCAGCGTGCGGCTTCGAATCCGGCATTGACACCGCAGTAGGGCATGGTCAGGCTGGACGTGAAGGCCTTGGCGTCGTCGCTGACCTCTTGCGCAAAGGGCAGCGCCGCGTGGTCGTTGCCGATGTTCCACAGGCGCAACGCGGCCTGCGGAATCATGAATTCGTGCTTCAGCGATTCAACGATTCGACTGGGCAGCTGTGCCGGGTCGGTGGTCACCAGCAGGCGGCGGGTGGTGCGGTGCAGGCGGTCGGCGATGGCCAGGTTTTCCTGGCCGTGGCGGATCATCTCGACGATGCGCATCTCCAGGCCCTTGATGCGCTCGCGCAGCATTTCCATCTGCCGCTCTTGCAGCGACACCGCACGCTGGCCGTGCGGACTGGTCAGCTGCACGGTGGACAGCAACTCGGCGTGGCGCTCGAAGAAGCCGGGTGTGTTGGCCAGGTAGCTGGCGATGTCGGTTTCGGTGATGCCCTGCACGGCTTGTGCAGGGGGCAGGCCCGGTGTGTTGCTCACAGTTCGATCTCTCCTTCAAACACGGTTTGTGCGGGGCCGGTCATCAGCACGCCGGACTGGTCGTGCGGCCATTCGATCAAGAGGTTGCCGCCGCGGGTGTGCACCTCCACGCGCCGGTCCAGCCAGCCCAGGCGGATGCCGGCCACCACGGCGGCGCAGGCGCCGGTGCCGCAGGCCAGCGTTTCGCCAGCGTCGCGCTCGTGCACACGCAGCTTCACTTCAGCGCGAGACAAGGGCTGCACAAAACCGACGTTCACCTTGCGCGGGAAGCGGGTGTGTTGCTCCAGCTGCGGCCCCAGCGTGGCCACGGGCGCGCTGTCGACATCGGCCACCCGCAGCACGGCGTGCGGGTTGCCCATGGACAGCACGGCCACTTCCTGGTCCAGCAGCGGCCACCACTCGAAGTTGCTCTCGGCGCGCGGCCGCAAGCCGCTGGCGTCGAAAGGGATGCGCGTGTGTTCGAACACCGGCAGGCTCATGTCCACCGTCACACGGCCGTCGTCGCGCAGGCGCAGTTCGAGCACGTTGTTGACGGTTTCCACACGCACAGTGGTCTTGTCGGTCAGGCCCCGCGAGTGCACATAACGTACAAAACAACGGGCGCCGTTGCCGCAGTGTTCAACCTCGTCGCCGCTGGCGCCGTTGAAGATGCGGTAGCGAAAGTCCGCGCCCGGTGTGCTGCTGCGTTCCACGGCCAGGATCTGGTCGGCACCCACACCGAAGCGCCGGTCGCCCAGGTGTTGAATCTGCTGCGGCGTCAGTTCGATGCGCCCACGCGTGCCGTCGAGCACGACAAAGTCATTGCCCGCGCCTTGCATCTTGGTGAACGGCAGCCGCATGGCGGGGATTATCGGCTGCGGGTCAGGTGTAGAGCGAAGGTTCGCCGGCCGGGCGTGTCTTGAACCGTTTGTGCACCCACAGGTACTGCTCCGGGCAGCGGCGGATCTCTTCTTCGATCCAGCGGTTCATGACCGCGGCGTCGGCCTGCGCGTCATCGGTGGGCCAGTGGTCCCAGGGCGGCAGGAAGCGCACGCGCCAGCCCTGCCCGCCCGGCAGCGTTTCGGCCACCACCGGCTGCACGATCATGTTCAGGCTGCGCGCCAGACGCGAAGGCGCCAGCAGCGTGGCCGCCTGCTGGCCGAAGAAGGGCACGAAGGCCGCGTCGCGCAGGCCGAAGTCCATGTCAGATGGGTTGAAAAAGGCACTGCCGCGCTTGATGGCCCGCACCATGGGCAAGGCACTTTGCTGGCGCGTGAACATCTCGGCCAGGCCGAAGCGTCCGCGGCCCTTTTTCAGCGCCTGGTCGAGCACGGTGTTGCTCTGTGCGGTGTAGACGTTGCACACCATGCGGGTCTGGAACAGCTGTGTCGCTGCGCCTGCCACGTCCACCGCCAGGAAGTGCGGCACCAGCCACATCACGGGGCGGCTGCTGGTTTCGGCCAGGTGCACGTCACCTTCGATGTGGATCAGGCGCTTCAAACGCTGGGGGCTGGCGTACCAGAGCATGGCACGCTCGAGCAGGCTGCGCGCGAGCCACTGGAAGTGTTCGTGCACCAGGGCTTGGCGCTGCTTCAGGTCCAACTCGGGCAAACAAAGTTCGACATTGCGCAAGGCCACGCGCCGACGGCTGTGCGCAAACCTGTGCATCACCCGCCCCAGGCTTCGCCCCAGCGCAGCTTGCAAGCCCAGCGGCAGCAGGTGCAGAAACCACACCACCAGCATGAGCAGCCGTGCCAGCAAATTCATCACGCAGCCGGCTCCATCGGCCGCGGCTGCTTGTAGCGGTGGTAGCCCCACAGGTACTGGTCGGGCTTGTTCGCGATGACGGCTTCCATGCTGCGGTTGATGGACGCAGCGGTGGCGGCGGTCCAGGCCTCTTCCCCCAGCCCGGACTTGTCCGGCAGCGGCTCGGCCAGCGGGCGCAGACAGACTCGGTAGCCGCCACCTTTGGGCAGGCGTTCGGCCCAGATCAGCAGCACGGCCGCGCCGGCCTGCTGCGCCAGCCGCGCGGCCAATGTCATCGTGTAGGCCGGCTGACCAAAAAACGGCGCCCATACGCCCATGCCCTCGGGCGGCACCTGGTCGGGCAGCAGGCCCAGGGTCTGGCCCTGACGCAGGGCGCGCATCAATTGCCGCACGCCCGCCAGCGTGGCCGGTACGGTGGCCAGCGCCGGGCGGGCGCGTGCGGTTTGTTCCAGTTCCAGCAGCCAGGCCTGCTTCGCTGGCCGGTACAGAACCGTGAGGGGCTGACGCGCGCCAAAACGTTCGGCGTAGGCTTGCGCAGCGACCTCGAAGCTGCCCATGTGCGGGGTCAGCAGCACCAGGCCTTTGTCCTGGTCCAGCGCCTGGTCCACCAGCTCGGCACGGTCCCACCACACAGGGTCGTTGATGGGCTGGTCGCGCGGGCGCAGCCACAGGCGCGGCAACTCCATCAGCAGCTTGCCGGCTTCGGCCACCGAGGCGCGGCGCTGGGCCGGGCTGATGCCCGCCAGCGCGGCATTGGCCTTCAGCCGCGTGCGGTAGCTGGGCGACAACAGGTAGGCCGCCCAGCCCATCGCCGCCCCTGCAGCGTGCAAAAGCCGCAGCGGGCGTTTGGACAGCCAGGTCAGCAAGGGCGTCATGGGGTGCAGGGGGTTCGTATAATTAGCGGGTCGCCGAGTTAAAGGACAACTTGCGGGGCGATCAGCGGGGCGAAGGATATCTGTGAAGAGTCCGGGCTCCGCCGGGCCGATTGTTGGGGCTGTTGTGGCCACACATCGGTTCAACAAATCCGCTAAAGCGTTCGCCGCGGCTCCAGAGCTTCTGACCGGCGACGACGCAGGGTCAGACTGTTCAACCAACTGGAGTTTTCTCGTGGCAAACGACTTCCTCTTCACTTCCGAATCCGTCTCTGAAGGGCACCCCGACAAGGTGGCCGACCAGATCTCGGACGCCATCCTCGACGCCATCTTCAAGCAGGACCCACGCAGCCGCGTGGCCGCGGAAACGCTGTGCAACACGGGTCTGGTGGTGCTGGCCGGTGAGATCACCACCAACGCGCACGTGGACTACATCCAGGTGGCGCGCGACACCATCAAGCGCATCGGCTACGACAACACCGAGTACGGCATCGACTACAAGGGCTGCGCGGTGATGGTCTGCTACGACAAGCAGAGCAACGACATCGCGCAAGGCGTGGACCACGCGAGCGACGACCACCTGAACATCGGCGCCGGCGACCAGGGCCTGATGTTCGGCTACGCCTGCAACGAGACGCCCGAACTGATGCCCGCGCCGATCTACTACGCGCACCGACTCGTCGAGCGCCAGGCGCAGTTGCGCAAGGACGGCCGCTTGCCGTTCCTGCGCCCCGATGCGAAGAGCCAGGTCACGATGCGCTATGTGGACGGCAAGCCGCACAGCATCGACACGGTGGTGCTCTCGACCCAGCACGACCCGGATCAGAGCGAGTCGAGGACCAAGATGAAGGCGTCGTTCACCGAAGCCGTCATCGAGGAGATCATCAAGCCGGTC
>JBBRCN010000101.1:0-14046 GCA_038204775.1 Burkholderiales bacterium
ACCGCACTCGGCCGCACTCGGCCGCACTCGACGCTGGCCTACGTCAGCCCGATGAAGTTCGAGCAAGACTGGCTTGCCAATCAACCAAGGCAAGTCAATTCGTGACTCGGTTATGGGGTACGGATTCCAGGGGCAAGGTCACACCTCGTCCACGATCATCAGCCGCGGTGGACTCTGGTGGAGCAATCGGAGCGACAGGATTTCGAGGTTCGCACCACGGCGTGTGTGCGGCGCCTTGTGCCCGAGCCCGTCAATGATCTGGGCGTACAGCCTGCCTGCCCTCAAACGTCATGCGAGTAGCCGCTCGCGCGGCGACCTCGGAGAAACGTGTGGTGAGGTCACCGGGTCGGTGACAACATGAAAGGTCGAAAGTGACAGCTTGAAGGGAAACCGAGAGCAGGCCTCAGCTCGGGAGTTACAACACACCGGGGTTAGACCTGGTGGCTGCCTTCAGGGGCTGGGTGGGCAACTACAGCTGTCAATCCGAGGCGTTTCAGGGCGCAGCCGGCCAGTCGTCTGCCGCCGCGCAGTGGGCCGGCCCAGGCGTGCAGATCAAGCAGCCACGTGGCTGTTACGGTCGATGTCAGCGGCACGCTGACGTCCAGCATCGGCTTGACCGCGTTGACATGAACGCCTGCAAGAACGAGCAGACGTTGCGCGACAAGGTGCCCGGCCACCACAGTTCAGGCGTAAGGTGAGTTCGTACAGGTTGTCGCCCACGACGGCCAGCCAGCGCGCGCACTGGACCACACCATCGAACGCGTCGCCGTGGATGATCCACAGGCGCCGCGCGACCGCTGTGAGGAATTCGAGCAGTTCCTCTGCTTGGCACCCGAGTGTTCCCAGTTGCAGGTCCGAGATGAAGACAGCCCGGTAGGGCGCGCGCCGCCAAGCGGGAAGGGCCTCATGCACGACCGGCGCGGCATTGCGCCAGTTGCCGAACATGTCGAAGGAAACGCGCATCACACGCCCAGGAAGTGGCTGCGATGACGCGCCGACAGATCCTGGATACGCAGCATCATCGACAGGTCGGCCGTGTTGAAGTCCGGGTCCCAGGCCGGCGGGCCGAGCGCTTTGGCGCCCAGCCGCAGGTGGGCCCGGATCAGGGCCGGTGGCTCGATGTCCAGGTCGCCGTCGAGTTCGTCCACCGGCAACGCCAGGCGCGGACGTACCTGCCATGCGAAGGACGCCAGGTGGACTCCGTGCACGGCGTCGTCGGCGGTGGCCACGCGGCTGCCAGCATCTGGAACCAGAATGCTCGCGCACCCAATCATGGCGCCCAGGGAGTTGTCGACCATGAAGGCGGCAAGTGCGCCCCACAAGGCCACTCTGCTCAACCGTTCGTTCAAGAGCGGGCTGGCTTCGCGCAGCCATGCGTCCGGCCCTTTTGCGGCAGGGGATCCCAGGCGTCTTCGTCAACGAGCACAAGCTCACCGTCTGGCTGGCACGCGTCAGATGCGTCGGCTGACCCGGGTTCTCCAAAGTTTCGATCATTGTTTCGACGCGGAGCACTGGGCCGTGTGAAGGAGGGCGAGATCGCCAAGCGCAAGTTGGTCGACCACCGAGAAGCTGACCGCTTGAGACTCGGAAAAAACTGAGAAACTGCGGATCGTTGGCGCGGCTTGGGGATGTGAAGAATGGGTGGGTTTTATCTGCGTTCATGCGGTTGACCTTGTGGGGTGGTTGAATAAATCTGCCCGTCGCTTTCGCTTCGACGCATGACTAGCGAAAGCCGGGCATGACACAAAGGCACGACCGCAAGCCCCAGCCACCTCATCTGCAGCACGCGCGAAGCATTCCAGCTGAGTCATCTATCGCCATGCAGCGGCGCACTTCAACCAAAGCAGCGAAGGCTCGAAGCAGATCGCGCTGCGCCGGGCTTGCCTTGCGCGGTTACCGCCTCGGGGGGCAGCGACCGCAGGGCGCGTGGGGGCGCGCGATCTTGCCGGACGATGTGCTGCTGTTCAGGTACAGCGCGCTCACTTTCAACGGCCACCGCATCCACTGCGACCGCAAGTACGTCACCGAAGTGGAAGGTTGTCCCAGCCTCATCGTGCACGGCCCGCTGATCGCCGCGCTGCTGATGGACCTGCTGCGCCGGCACGCACCACAAGCCGAGGTGGCGTCGTTCGGGTTCAAGGCCGTGCGACCCACTTCGACCTGCACCCGTTCACAGTCAACGGCCAGCGTGATGGCAACACCGTCAAGCTGTGGGCGCAAGACCACGAAGGCTGGCTGACGATGGACGCCGTGGCCACCTTGAAGGACTGACATTCAACCGCTCAATGGCCTGACCGTCGTCGCCCTTGAACACGCCATCGCCGCGCCCTTTGCCACGCGGCAACTGGCCGACCTGGGCGCCCGGGTGATCAAGATCGAACGCCCCGGCGTGGGCGACTTTGCGCGCGGCTACGACCAGCGCGTGAAGGGCCTGGCCTCGCACTTTGTGTGGACCAACCGCAGCAAGGAGAGTTTGACGTTGGACGTCAAACACCCACGCGGCGCTGAACTGCTGCTGCAGTTGATCATCGACAAAGCCGACTGCGTGGTTCAGAACCTGGCGCCTGGCGCTGCGGCCCGGCTGGGTGTGTCGTGGGACGCGCTGAAATCGAAGCGGCCCGATTTGATCGTCTGTGACATCTCGGGTTACGGCGACGACCCCGACAAGCCCGGGCCCTACCGCGACAAGAAGGCCTACGACCTGCTGATCCAAAGCGAGAGCGGCTTCGTCAGCATCACCGGCACGCCCGCAGAACCCAGCAAGGCCGGGCTGCCGATTGCCGACGTCGCTGCGGGCATGTTCGCCTACAGCAACATCCTGGCCGCACTGCTTCAGCGCAACATCGATGGCCTGGGCCGGCGCATCGACCTGAGCATGCTCGAAGCCATGGGCGAGTGGATGGGCTACCCGCTGTACTACGCCTTCGAAGGTGCGGCGCCACCGCCGCGCGCCGGTGCCGCGCACGCCACCATCTACCCTTACGGCCCCTTCCCCTGCGGCGACGGCAAGACCGTGATGCTGGGCCTGCAGAACGAACGCGAGTGGCTGCAGTTCTGCGACAAGGTTTTGTTGCAAGCCAATCTGGCGCAGGACGAACGATTCAAGGGCAACGCCAGCCGCACGGCCAACCGCGAAGCATTGCGTGCCTTGATCGTGCACAGCTTCGCCGACTTGAACCAAGAACAGGTGGTGCAGCGACTGGAAGACGCGCAGATCGCCAACGCCGAACTGCGCGACATGGCGGGCCTGTGGCAGCACGAACAACTGGCCGCACGCGGCCGTTGGCGCGAAGTGCAAACCGCCGCCGGCCCGGTGCCCGCTCTGCTGCCGCCCGGCAGTTGGAACGACGGTGACCCGCAGCTGAAAGCCGTGCCGGCGCTGGGCGCACACACCGATGCGCTGCTGGCCGAACTGGGGGTCGGCGTTGGCGAAATTGCCCAACTGCGCGCTGCTGGCGTGATCTGATCGGGGACTTGCCAGGCTGCGGCCTGGTCCGCCCGTTTGGTGATGCCCGGATCCCAGAGCCGGGAGCCGGGAGCCCAGAGCCGAGAGCCGAGAGCCCAGAGCCCAGAGCCCAGAGCGGGGCGTTGGCGTGACCCGCTCTTTCAGCTTCAGCGCGAGCCAACGCCCGGCGCGGCTTCATCCAGCGCAAGCCAGATCTCGTTGCGGCGCAGGAACCACGGCGTCATGGGCGCGTTGTAGCGTGACAGCGTGGGCTCGCCGGTCCAAGGCAGTTGCGCAGCGCGCAATGCGGCCTGCAGCTTGCCAAGGTTTTCGTCATAGTTCGCCTGCGACCAGAACCCCGAATAGCGGACCACGGCCACGCGGCTGCCGGGCACCTCGCGCAGTTGCACTCTCGGATCGATGGGCTCGGGCGCGGTGGCGAGTGAGACGCCCTGGGGCAGCACAAATTGCACGACATAACCGCCGGGCGCGGCGACCTGGGTGACGGGCGCCGTCATTGGCAGCTTGACGGGCACCGGGGACTGCGTCACGGGTGCGGTCATGTCGAATTTTCTGGCGCCCTTGTTCTTGCCGAAGATGTAGCCCGCCAGGATCGGAAACGCCTGGCTGCCGGCCTCATCGGCCGGGCCGTCGACCAGCACCTGCGCCACCACATAGGGCGCGTACTGGCGCACCTCGGCGCCGTCGAGCTGCTGCACAACTTCGTAGCGGGGTTCTTCGATGGCCATCGATGCAAGGTGAAGGGTCGCCAGGCAGACACCGAACAGGAACTTCAACATGGTGATGATCTCCGGTTTCAACGCAATTCCAAACCCTCGTGGCGCGCCACGCTTTCCAGGGCTGACTCGAACAGGGCCCGCGACGCACCGGCCACGCGCTGCAGGTCGGCATGCAACTCGGCATCGGCCGGGCTGCGCCTGGCGCAGTCTGCGCTGTAGGCCTCGAAGCTTGATATCTGCATCAGCAACTCCGCCACATGGCGGGGGCATTCGCAGGCCAAGGTCGGCGACAGGCCTGCGATGGCCGTCAAGGCGGCGTCATCGAAACGCCGAGGCGCCACGCTGCCGGGTGCCCATGCGGGGGCCGGCCGCGCCGCGCTGAGCGCGGACGGTTTGGCGTCGGCCGCCGCCAAACCGGCGGCCAGCGACGCCAGCCAGGCACCCAGCGCCTCATCGTCAGCCGGCTCGCGGATCACCACGGCACCGATGTCAGCAAACACTTTCTTCGCGGCGGCCCCTGCAAAGCGATGGACCACCGCCACCTGCCGCACGCGCCAGACGGCTTGAGCCGCCTCGAGTTCAGGCGGCGCCGTGGCCTGCAGACCCGGCGACTGCCAGATCAACAGGTCGGCGCCGGGGCCATGGGCGGCTTGGGCGGCTTGGGCGGCTTGGGCGGCTTGGGCGGCTTGGGCGGTTTGGGCGGCTTGGGCGGCTTCGGCCAGCGACTCGAACACAGCCACGACGTGCGCCGCCGTTGCTGCATCGGCCAGTCGTTGTGTGACCGCCGGCCGCTGCAGCCGCGCGGCCAGGGCCTGCCCGACCACGACCAGCCGCATCGCGGCGCCAGAAGCGGCGCGCAGGGGCCGCTCAGGCCGCTCGGGATTGACTACCGCAACCGCTGCGATGTCGGCATGTTGCTTGGCCAGCGCCTGCAGCCGCATCGAATCCAGCGCGGCGATCGAGCCGATGGCATGCCCTTGAGCGGTCAGTTGCCGCAGCAACAACACCCGCTGCACATCGGCCGGTGAATACAGCCTGTGCCCCGACGGCGCAGCCGCTGGCCGCACCGCCTGATGGCGCTGTTCCCAGATGCGCAGCGTGGCCACCGGCATGCGGGCCAGCCGCGCCACGGTGCCGCTGCGGAAACTGGAATCAGCAGCCGTGGGCAAGGCCACCGGCGGTGCTTGTTTCTTTCGAATCATGGGTTGACTGAGTTGTTTGTGAGTTGTTTATGAATTGGGTTCTACGAGTTTTATCATGCGAAGAGCCCCCGCTGTGTTTGATATGAGTTTGATTGTTCTATCATCCAGGCATGGAAAAAGCCACGCGCCCACTCCCGACGCTGTACTTCGACGGAGCCTGCCCCGTCTGTTCGCGTGAGGTGGCGATGTACCGACGGCAGCCAGGGTCAGACGGCTTGCACTGGGTCGACGTCGCGCAGTGCGAAGCGGGCGACCTGGGCACCGGCCTGACCCGGGAAGCAGCCATGGCCAGGCTGCATCTGCGCCATCCCGACGGCCGCCTGGTCAGTGGCGCCCAGGCCTTCACCGGGCTGTGGCGGGCCCTGCCGCAGTGGTCATGGCTGGGCCGCCTGCTGGGTTCGGGGCCGCTCTTGTGGCTGCTCGAATCGGGCTACGGTGCCTTTCTGGTCGTCAGGCGCAGCTGGCGCCGGGCCTGATGAAACCCAGCGCGGTGCGCGTGGCAGTCGTCGGTGCGGGCATGGCCGGCGCCACCTGTGCCCGCTTGCTGGCCGACGCGGGCAACGACGTGCAGGTGTTCGACAAGTCGCGTGGCGTTGGCGGCCGCATGGCCACGCGGCGCGTGACGTGGTCGGCCGACGACGGGGTCTTGCACCAGGCCGCCTTCGACCACGGCGCGCCCGGATTCATCGCGCACACAGCCGACTTTGTGCACTTTGCCGAGCAGGCGCACCGCGACGGCCTGCTGGCGCGGTGGTCGCCCGCCATGGCACCCGGCAGCGGTGCGCCGCTGGGCAGCCCGGCAATGTGGGTGCCGACGCCCGACTTGCCCGCCCTGTGCCGGGCGCTGCTGGCCGGCTTGCCGGTGCACACCGCTTGCACGGTCGATGCGCTGCAGCACGGGCCCGGCGGCTGGCGCCTGGCCCGGGCGGGCGCCACCGTGGCCGAGGGCTTCAGCGCGGTGCTGCTGGCCATCCCGCCGCTGCAAGCGGCCACGCTGCTGCGGCCGCACAGTGACGAATGGGCGCAACGGGCGCAGGCGCTGCCGATGCTGCCTGGCTGGACGCTGATGGGCGTGACGGACGATGTGAACCCCGACCCGGCGTGGGATCCGGACTCGGATCCGGCCTGGGATCCGGCCTGGGATCCGGCCTGGAACCTGGCGTGGCCAACGTCAGGTCCGCTGTCCTGGGTGGTGCGCAACGACGCCAAGCCTGGGCGCCAGCGCGCGCCAGGTCTGGCCCACTGGGTGGTGCATGCCACGGCAGCCTGGAGCCAGACGCACCTGGAATCACCCGCCGCCGATGTTCAAGTGGCACTGCAGGCGGCTTTGGCCCAATGGCTCGGCCGCCCACTGACCTGGCACCACGCCACCGCGCACCGCTGGCGCTTGGCGTCGGTGGCACGCGCCGCGGCCACGCCCGGTGGCTGCTGGTGGGACGCAACCTTGCAACTGGGCGTTTGCGGCGATGCCCTGGGCGGGGCGGGCGTCGAGGGCGCCTGGCTGTCTGCGCGCGCCCTGGCCACCGCCGTCATCGGCAGCAACCGTCCGGCGCCAGACTCGTCCGGCCTGAATCTCCCAAACACAGACTGAGACCAGCGGCCTTCGATGGCTTCGTGGAATCGCAGCATCCGCAGTGTTGCGCTGCCGCCGAAGTGCGGGGCTTCGCCAGGCTGTGCCCCAATCGGCTCGGCTGGGCCGCTGTTCGAACAGGCCGTCGGTCCTGCCACCCCTCACGCCATCCAAGAAAGCCCGCCATGAACACCTCAACTTCCTCTGCCCGCATCGCACTCGTCACCGGCGCACGGGGTGGCATCGGCCGCGAGGTGGTGGCGCAGCTGCGCGCCAGCGGCCACCGCGTGGCCGCCGTCGGCCGCGACGCCCCGTCGCTGGCCAACGTGCCTGCCGACGCCCACATCGCCGCCGACACCACCACACCCGAAGGTGCCGCCGCAGCGGTGGCCGCCTGCAGGGACCAACTCGGCGGCCCGCCCGCGCTGCTGGCGCATTGCGTGGGCAGCACGCTGATCGCGCCGCTGCACCGCAGCACGGCCTTGCAGATGCGCGAGGTGCTGCGCATCAACCTGGACAGCGCCCTCTTCATGCTGCAGGCCTGGGTGGAGGGCCTGCGCGCGGGCGGGCAGCCGGGTGCGGCGGTGCTCGTGTCCAGCGTGGTGGCACGCATCGGCGTGGCCAACCACGAGGCCATCGCCGCAGCCAAGGGCGGCATCGAAGCCTTGGCCCGCAGCGCCGCCGCCACCTACGCGCCGCTGGGCCTTCGCATCAATGCCGTGGCACCCGGCATGACCGAAACCCCGATGACCGCCAACATGCTGCGCGCCGACGCCATGCGCGAAGGCGCTGGCAAGCAGTACCCCTTGGGCGGCGTGCAGACCGCCGCGCAGGTGGCCGACACGATGGCCTGGCTGCTGTCGGATGCATCGGCCCGCATCACGGGTCAAGTGATTGCCGTGGACGGCGGATTCACCACCGTGCGGCCACTGGTCAGGTGAGCGGCGCGCAGTCCTGTTGCCGTAGAAAGTACGCAGAAAGTAAAGCCAGCGTCTTGCGGTTCCAGCTTGCGGTTCCGCTTGCATCGCCTGCACGCTGAAGCCGGCTCGTGCGAAGGCCTGGCGAGGGTTTGTGCTGTAAAAGGCAATTAAACAGCCAGTGAATCATCCTGCCATGGCAAAAGCTCCACTCACCGAAGCGCGCCCACGAGACGCCGACCGCTCTCAAAGGGACATCCTCGACGCTGCCCTGGCCGAGTTTGCCGAGCACGGCCTGGGCGGCGCGCGCATGGACCGCATCGCCGAGCGTGCGGCGGTCAACAAGCGGCTCATCTACTACTACTTCGACAGCAAGGAAAGCCTGTTCCTGGCGGTGCTGGAGCGCGCCTACGAAAGCATCCGCGGCGAGGAGCAGCAACTCAACTTGACACAGGTGGAGCCAGTGGAAGCGATCCGCCGGCTGATCGCCTTCACCTGGAACTACTACATCGAGCACCCGGAGTTCCTGACGCTGCTGAACAGCGAGAACCTGCATCGCGCGCGCCACTTGAAACAATCGACGAAGGTGCCTGCGATGCACTCGCCGCTGGTGCACACACTGGCGGGCGTGCTGGAACGCGGCCACAAGTGCGGTCTTTTCCGCGCCGGGGTCGACCCGGTGCAGCTGTACATCTCGATCGCCGGGCTTTCGTATTTCTACCTCGGCAATATCCACACCTTGTCGACCATCTTCAACCGTCCGCTGCTGGGCGCCAAGGCCCGGGTGGAGCGGCTGTCGCACATGACCGACCTGGTGCTGGGCTACCTGGTCAGGGATTGAGGCCGCCCCGGCAGGGTGCCATCAGCGCCCGGGCACAGCCGGCTGCGCGGTGTCTGCCGCCTGGGTGCGCAGGACGGGATCCCGTTCGGGTGTTCTCCCTGTTGCCCTGCGTGCACCCTGAGACTACGATTCACCAGTCAGTGAACAACCGGCCGCCCCAGGCCAGCAACAGGAGACACGCATGAACAAAAGGACCTTGGCCACGCTGCTGGCCGCCGTTTGTCTGAGCCCCGGCCTGGCGCAGGCGCAGTGGAAACCGACCAAACCGGTGACCATCATCGTGCCCTGGGCTGCAGGCGGCGCCACCGACCAGGTGACGCGGCTGGCCGCTTCAGAGCTCGAAAGCGGGCTGGGCCAGCGCATCGTCATCGTCAATCAGCCGGGTGGCGCCGGCTCCATCGGCACCAAGGCCGCGATGGACGCGCCCAAGGACGGCTACACCTGGACGGCGGGCGCGGCCAAGCAGCTGGGCACCTACCCGGTGCTGGGCATGATCAACAGCAAAGTCGACGACTTCAACCTGTACCTGGCGGTGACCAACGTGTCGATCGTCAGCGTCAACCCGAATTCGCCCTACCAGACCTTCCCGCAGCTGCTGGAGGCGATGAAGAACAAACAGGTGTCGGTGGCCACCGCGGGCAACAGCTCGTCGGGCCACTTTGCGATGGAAGCCATTGCCAAGGCCGCCGGCGTGAAGTACCGGCACGTCACCTACGACGGCGGCAACCCGGCGGTGGTGTCCACGGTATCCGGCGAGACCGAGGTGACGACGCAGCTGGCGCCCGAACAGGCCGAGATGATCAAGGCCAAGCGCCTGCGGCCGCTGGCCGTTGTCGGCAGCCAGCCGCTGACCATCGAGGGCTTCGGCACCATCCCGCCGATCACGCAGTTCGTCAAGGACTTCCCGCAGGTGACCACCGGATTTGGCATCTTCATCCCCAAGGGCGTGCCGCCCGAGGTGGTGGCCACGGTGGACAAGCTCTGGGCCGAGAAGATCGCCACCTCTGAAAAGCTGAAGAAGTACGCCGCCGAGAAGGGCGCACTGTTCACGCCGCTGTACGGCAAGGCCGCCTATGACGCCGTGTGGCCGACAGTGATCACCGACGCCTACCTGCTGCAAGATGCCGGTCTGGCCAAGGCATCGCCCGAATCGCTGGGCATCAAGCGCTGACATGACCCACCCCCGCAGCGCCTTCGGCGCCCCCCCCTCAAGGGGGCGACGCCAGTGGCCCGGCAAAGCCGGTTCCACGGCGTCCACTTGATCGCGCCGCCTGACTCGTGATGCGACGCGGGGACTTGCTCGACGCAGGCGTGTTCGCCGCTGCCGGCGCGGCGATCCTGGTGGCGTCGCTGCGCATGGACCGGCTCACCGACCGCGGCATCCAGGCCTGGTCGGCGCCCGGCCTGACACCGGGCGTGGTGGGCACGCTGATCATCGTGCTGTCGCTGGTGCTGGGCTGGCAGGCCGTGCGCGCGCCGGCACGGGCCGAGGACGACGAAGCCGCCGTGCCGGGCGCGATGCGCCGTGCCGGCCTTGCGCTGCTGCTGTGCGTGGTCTTCGCCGGCATCACCTTGGGCCATGGCACGCCCTTCGTGATCGAGGGCGCGGTTTTCATCTTCGTCTTCACCACGCTGTTCAGCTGGACCGAATGGCGCGCAGCCGGACGCGCCGCACGCGGTCTGGCGCAGACCCTTGCCGTGGCCATCGCTGCCTCGGCTTTCATTTCCTGGCTGTTCGAGTCGGTGTTCCTGGTGCGTCTTCCGTAATGGTGCGCCCAGAGCTGCCGCTTCGCGCCAGCCCCCCCGAGGCGGCGGAGTCAACGCAGGAACGGCCCTTCGCTGACTCAGGCGGCCTGTGGACGGGCTGAATCACCTGGGCGCTGCCCTGGCCGCGCTGGCCGGGCCCTGGCAGATCGCCTACGCGCTCAGCGCCACGCTGGCGGGCATCGTCATCGGCCTGTTGCCGGGCCTGTCGGCCACTTTGGGCGTGGCGCTGTTCACCACCCTGACGCTGAAGATGGCGCCGGCCGACGCCATCCTGGTGCTGGTGTGTGTGTACGTCGGCGCCATCTATGGCGGCAGCCGCACCGCGATCCTGCTCAACATTCCCGGCACCGCAGCCAATGCCGCCGCGTGCCTGGACGGCCACATGCTCGCGCGCCAGGGGCAGGCCGGACGCGCCATGGGCATCGCCACCACCGGTTCGGTGGCCGGCTCCTTGTTCGGCGTGCTCTGCCTGGCGATGTTCACGCCGCTGCTGGCCGAAACCGCGCTGAAATTCGGCGCCTTCGAGTTCTTCTGGCTCGGCATGGTGGGCGTGATGATGTCGGGCACCCTGACCGGGTCGAACCCGATCAAGGGCTGGCTGATGGGGCTGCTGGGCATCTTCGTCGCCACCATCGGGCTGGACCCGGTCCACGCGCACCCGCGCTTCACCTTCGACAACAACGAGATCAGCGGCGGCATCGGCCTCATCCCCGCGCTGGTCGGTGCCTTCGGTTTTGCCGAGGTCCTGACGGTGATGAGCCAAACGAAGCTGAAGGCGGTGGTCAGTTCGGTCGACTCGGTGCTGCCGAAGATCGCTGACTTGCTGCGCTACTGGCGCACCATCATCCGCTCCGGCCTGATCGGCGTGTTCGTCGGCATCCTGCCCGGGGTGGGCGAGGACATGGCGGCCTGGTCGTCCTATGCCGCGGCCAAACGCGCCAGCAAGGAACGCGAGCAGTTCGGCAAGGGCTCGGTCGACGGCCTGATCGCCGCCGAGACCGGCGACAACGCCGCCATCCCCGGCGCGCTGATCCCGGCGCTGGCCTTGGGCATCCCGGGCTCGGCACCGGCGGCGGTGCTGATGGCGGCGATGATCATCCACGGCGCGCAGCCCGGCCCGATGCTGATGGTCAACCAGCCGCAGTTCATCTACGACGTGGTCGGCATCACGCTGTTGGCGACGCTCGGCATCCTGGTCTTCGGGCTGGTGCTGGTGCGGCCCATCCTGTGGGTGCTGCGCGTGCCGCGCGACATCATCATGCCCATCGTCTTCGTGTTGTGCGTGCTGGGCTCGTACTCGATCACGCAGCGCCTGTTCGACGTGTGGGTGATGCTGGGCGTGGGCATCGCCTGCTTCTGGCTGCGCCGGCGCGGCTTTCCGGTGGCGCCCTTCGTGCTGGGCCTGGTGCTGGGCGACATCGTCGACAAGTCGCTGCGCCGCGGGCTGGTGCTGTCCGACGGCAGCCTGCTGCCTTTCTTCACGCGGCCGATCAGCGCCGCGCTGGCCGCGCTGGTGCTGGTGATGCTGCTGATGCAGGTGCCGATGGTGAAGCGCTGGTTCGCGCGGAGGAACAAGACATGATCGAACGACTGGCCCTGTGCAACGAGGTACTCGCTCCCTGGGGCTTTGCCGAGCAATGTGCCTATGCGGCAAAGCTCGGCTACCGCGCGCTGGAAGTGGCGCCCTACACGCTGGCCGAAGACCCGATGAGCATCACGGACGCGCAGGCCGCGCACTGGACGGCGGTCGCGCGTGACCATGGGCTGGTCGTCAGCGGCCTGCACTGGCTGCTGGTGGCGCCCAAGGGCCTGTCGATCAGCAGCCCTGACACCAAGATACGCGAGCGCACGCGCAGCGTCATTGCACGGATGATCGAGCTGTGCGCGCTGCTCGGTGGCAGCTACCTCGTGCACGGCTCGCCGGCGCAACGCAACCCGCAGCCTGGGCAGAGCCAGGCCGACGCACTGGCTCGCGCCACCGAGACGTGGCTGCATGCCGGCGCGCTGTCCAGCCGCGCCGGCCTGCATTACTGCATCGAACCGCTGTCGCGCGAGCAGACCTCGGTGGTCAACACCATCGACGAGGCGCTGGCCATCGTCGGGGCCGCCGCGTTGCCGGGGCTGAAGACGATGCTGGACACCAGCTCGGCCGGTGCCACCGAGGCCGAGCCACTGTCGGCGCTGATCGACCGTGTCTGGCCCACCGGCCAGCTGGTGCACGTGCAGCTGAACGACCGCAACCGCCGCGGCCCGGGTCAGGGTGAAGATCGCTTCGCACCGGTCCTGGCCGCGCTGCAGCGCCAGGGCTACACCGGCTGGCTGGCGATGGAGCCCTTCGACTACGTGCCCGACGGGCCGGGCTGCGCGGGATGGTCGATCGGCTATGTGCGTGGGTTGCTGGAAGCGGCAGCACACGGCTGAGGTGTTGCATGCCGGAACCACCAGCCGGGGTGCTGCGCGGCGGCATCGGGGTCGGCCAGTGCGCAGGCGTCAGCCGTCGGTCTGACCTTGTGCGAAGAAGTGACGCCGCAGCGTCTGCGTCAACTCGGCGAAGCGCGGCGTGCCCATGCACTCCAGCGGACGCGGGCGCGGCAGGTCGATGTCGTAGATGGCGGCCACGCGGCCCGGCCTCTCCGACATCACCAGCACCCGGTCGGCCAGAAACACCGCCTCGGGAATGCTGTGCGTGATCAGCAGCACGGTCTTGCGCGTGCGCAGCCAAATGCGCTGCAGCTCCAGGTTCATCTGCTCGCGTGTCATCGCGTCCAGCGCCCCAAAGGGCTCGTCCATCAGCAGGATGGAAGGGTCGCTCAGCAGCGCGCGGCAGATGGCCACGCGCTGCTGCATGCCACCCGACAGTTGCCACGGCAGATTGTCCTCAAAGCCGGTCAGGCCGGCCATCTCGAGCAGCTGGCGCGCGCGCGGCAGATGCGGCCGCACGTCCTCGCCGCGCAGCTGCATCGGCAGCAGCAGGTTCTTCAGCACACTGCGCCAGGCCAGCAGCACCGGCGTCTGGAAGACGATCCCCACGTCGTCCAATGGGCCGTCGACGCGCCGCCCGCCGATGTCGACGCTGCCGCTGCTGGCCGGCGTGAGCCCGGCCACAATTTTCAGCAAGGTGCTCGTGCCGCAGCCGCTGGGGCCGACGATGACGACGAATTCACCCGGCTCGACGCGCACATCGATCGGCTTCAGCGATTCGACTGCGCCGTTGCGCGATGCATAGGTCTTGGCGACGCCTGCTATGTGGATGTGTCGGCTCACGGGGCAACTTCGGGCTGCGCCTTGCGATCTTTGCCCTTGGGGAGGCACGGCGGGCTCATTGGACTACCCGGCGCGCTGCGCGATCCGCGATGAGCGCTTTGCAGCGGCCATTCGCGCACATGTCGTGTGCATACGCGCCGGACGTGTCGGGACGGCCATGCTTCAGGGCAGCAGTTCGAGCGTGAAGTAGTCGTCGGCCTTGCCGCGTGTGGCCGCGTCCATGCCGCCGTGGGTGACGAGCACCTTCAGCGATTCCTCCATCGTCGCCGGCGCCACGCGGAACGGCCGCTTGCCCTGGCT
>JBBRCN010000102.1:0-13946 GCA_038204775.1 Burkholderiales bacterium
GTGGACGGCGTGCAGCAGCCCGCACCGGCGCCGCGTTTCAGCCGCACGCCGGCTGCGCAGCCGCGCCCCGCGCCCGGCATCGGCCAGCACAGCGAAGAAGTGCTGCGTGAAGCCGGTTTCACGGCCGATGAAATGGCCGCCCTGCGCGAAGCGGGCGCCTTGCGATGAGCGAGCCCGGCCACGAGCCCCCGGCCGACGCACGCACGGCGGCTTCGCTCTTGCTGCTGCGCGATGGTGATGCGGGCCTGGAAGTGCTGATGCTGCGCCGCGCCGAACGTGAAGGCGACCCGCGCAGCGGCGTGGCCGTTTTCCCCGGTGGCCAGCTGGACGCGCGCGACCGCGCCGCGCACGCGCTGTGCCTGGGCCCCGACGACATCGCCGCCAGCCGCCGGCTGGGCGTGGCGCAGGGTGGGCTCGACTACTTCATCGCCGCCGTGCGCGAGACCTATGAAGAAGTGGGGCTGTTGCTGGCCCAGGGCGACATCGAAGGGCCGGCGCTGGTGGGCTGGCGCGAGCGCCTGCAAACGGGCGCGGCCAGCATCGTCGATTTCTGCACCGCCTGCGGCCTGAAGCTCGATCTCAGAGGCCTCGTCTACAGCGCGCACTGGCTCACGCCCGTGGGGGTACCCAAACGCTTCGACACGCGCTTTTTCGCCGTCCACGCGCCGGCTGGTCAGCGGCCTGAGGCCGACAACAACGAAGCCCTGGAAGTGATGTGGTTGCGCCCGGCCACAGCGCTGGACCCGGCGTACGGCCTGAAGCTGCTGCCCGTGACGCGCGTTCTGCTGCAAGACCTGCTGCCGCACGCCACCGCCGAGGCGGCCCTTGCCGCCCTGCGCCTGCTGGCCCAGGTGCCCCTGGTGATGCCGCGCCGCGCCATCACCGCCCGCGGGCCGGGCGTGGTGCTGCCGCACGAGCCGCCGTATGCAGAAGTGGGCCGGCTCGATGCCATGGGCCGTGGCGACATGCACGCCACCCTGCTGCCCGGGCGTGCGGTGGCGTTGTCGGCGCGCGTCTTGCGCATCACCGCGCCCAACCCCGGGCCGATGACGGGCTCGGGCACCAACACCTATCTCGTGGGCGGTGGCGGCCCCGGCGCGGGCTGGACGGCCATCGACCCCGGGCCCGTGAGCCCTCAGCACGTGCAAGACCTGCTGGCCGCGCTGAATGAGCGTGGCGGCAAGCTCGAACGCATCCTCGTCACCCACACCCACCGCGACCATTCACCCGGCGCTGCGGCCCTGGCCGCCGCCACGGGTGCGCCGGTGTGGGGCCGTGTGGCCGACCACCCCGCGTGGCAGGACGAGACCTTCCGCGCCGACCACGTGCCCGCCCATGGCGACCGCATCACCGTCGGCCCGGGTGCCACGCTGCGTGTCTGGCACACACCCGGCCATGCCAGCAACCACCTGTGTTATCTGCTGGAAGAAGAGCGCCTGCTCTTCACGGGCGACCACGTGATGCAGGGCAGCACGGTGGTCATCAACCCGCCTGACGGCGACATGGCGGTCTACCTGCGTTCGCTGAACGAACTGCTGAACGAGCCGCTGGACTGGCTGGCCCCCGGCCACGGCTTCCTGGTGGCGCAACCGCATGCCGTGCTGCGCGCGCTCATCGCCCACCGTGGCAGGCGCGAGGCCAAGGTGCTGGCGGCCCTGCGCAGCCACGGCCCGGCGCCGCTGGAAAGCCTGGTCAGCGCGGTCTACGACGATGTGCCGGCCGCGCTGCACGGCGTCGCGCAGCGTTCACTGTGGGCGCACCTCTTGAAGCTGCAGCGCGAAGGGCTGGCCGCGCTGGACGCCGGCGACCGCTGGTCAGCGGTCTGAAGGCGGAACCGGTTCACGCAAGGACGCAGGCAAAGACGCAGGCAAGGCCGCCTGCCAGGTTCCGTCCAGCAGCAGCTGGTGCGGACCGAACTGCGCCTTGTAGGCCATCTTCGGGCTCTGCTCGATCCAGTAGCCCAGGTAGACGTGGGGCAGCTTCAGGATTCGCGTCTGCTCCACCTGCCACATCACGCTGAAGGTGCCGTAGCTGGTGTGCGGCTCGGGCTCGTAGAAGGTGTAGACGGCCGAGATGCCGTCGCTCAGCACGTCAAGAATCGCCACCATCTTCAGCGCGCCGGGAATGCCTTCGTCGTCGCTGGGTTCGCGGAACTCGACCATGCGTGAATTGACGCGGCTTTGCAGCAGGAACTGGGTGTACTGGTCGACGCTGTCGTGGTCCATGCCGCCGCCGCTGTGGCGGCCGCTCTGGTAGCGCAGGTAGAGCTGGTAGTGCTCGGGCACGAAGCCCAGGCGCAGCACGCGCGCCTTCAGATGCTGGTGTTGTTTCAGTGCGCGGCGCTGGCTGCGTGTGGGCGTGAAGCTCGCCACCGGCACGCGCAGCGGCACGCAGGCGCGGCAGCCGTCGCAATACGGCCGGTAGGTGAACATGCCGCTGCGCCTGAAGCCGTTGGCCACCAGGCCCGAATAGGTCTCGGCATGGATGAGGTGGCTGGGCGTGGCCACCTGCGAACGCGCCTGCCGGTCGGGCAGGTAGCTGCAGGGATAGGGGGCCGTTGCATAGAACTGCAAGGACCGCAGCGGCAATTCCTTGGGGTGTGTCACGCGTCGTCTAGAGGCCGAGCCGGGCCCAATCGGCTTCATCATAGGTCCAATCGGGCGCTGCCGGCTGGACCACGGCATGCTGCACATGCTGCAAAAACGCCTGGCGGCTGATCTCGTGCGCGCCCAGACTGGCCAGGTGGCTGGTGTTCTGCTGGCAGTCGATGAGCAGCACACCGCGCGCGCGGCAGGCCGCCACCAGTGCGGCCAGCGCAATCTTGGACGCGTCGGTCCGGCGCGAGAACATCGACTCGCCAAAACACATGCGGCCGATGGCCACGAAGTACAGGCCACCGACCAGCTCGTCGCCGACCCAGGTCTCGACGCTGTGCACATATCCGGCCTCGTGCCAGGCCGTGTAGGCGTCGACCATGACCGGCACGATCCAGGTGCCGTCCTGGCCATCGCGCGCCGTCTGCGCGCAGGCCTGCATGACCGCGCGGAACTGGCTGTCCATGCGCAGCGTGCAGCCGGGGGTTCGCAAGAAGCGGCGCAGCGTCTTGCGCAGCGAATGTGAGAGCTTGAAGCCGTCCACCGGCAGCACCATGCGCGGGTCCGGGCTCCACCACAGCACCGGCTGACCGGCGCTGTACCAAGGGAAGATGCCGTTGCGGTAGGCCTCTTCCAGGCGCCGCGGCGTCACGCGGCCCCCGGCGGCCACCAGGCCCGGCACGTCGCTGTCGTCGCCCAACGCGGTGTGCGCGGGCGGCAGTGGCAGCGTGTCGTCGATCCAGCTCAGCATGCGCTCGTTTCCCTCAGGCGACGCGGCGTGTCATCGACCGCTCAGCTGCTGCCACAGGAAGCTGTACTCCAGCGCCTGCATCTGCGCGCGCTGGCCGTTGTCGGCAGCGCCGCCGTGGCCACCTTCGATGTTTTCCCAGTACAGCAGCGGGTGACCCTGTTCGAACATGCGCGCGGCCATCTTGCGGGCGTGGCCGGGGTGCACCCGGTCGTCGCGCGTGCTGGTGACGAACAACACCTTGGGCAGCTTCTGCCCCGGCTTCACGTTCTGGTAGGGGCTGTAGCGCGAGATGAAGGCCCAGTCCTCGGGCTTGTCGGGGTCGCCGTACTCGGCCATCCAGCTGGCCCCGGCCAGCAGGCGGTGGTAACGCTTCATGTCCAGCAGCGGCACCTGACAGACCACGGCCTTGAAGAGGTCGGGCCGCTGCAGCATCACCGCGCCCACCAGCAGGCCGCCGTTGCTGCCACCCTGGATGCCCAGGTGCGCAGGTGTTGTGACTTTCGTACCGATCAGGTCTTCAGCCACCGCCACCAGGTCGTCGTAGCTCTTCTGCTTGTTCTGCAAGATGGCGGCCTGGTGCCAACCGGGGCCGAATTCACCGCCGCCGCGGATGTTGGCGTAGACGAAGACCCCGCCGGCGCCGGTCCAGCTGCGGCCGATGGTGCCGGAATAAAAAGGCGTCATCGAGACCTCGAAACCGCCATAGGCGTACAGCAATGTGGGCAGGGGCGCCCCGCCGGCTTGCGCACCCCGCGGCCAGATCACGAAGTAGGGCACGTGGGTGCCGTCGGCGCTGGTGGCAAAACGCTGCTCCACATGCATGCCGGTGGCGTCGAAAAAGGTGGGGCGGGACTTGAGCAGCTCGCGTTCGTCGCTGCCGGTGCGGCCCAGAAGCAGCGCATCGGGCTTGAGGAAGTCGCTGGCGTTCAGCAGGTAGGCCTCGGCCAGCGTGTCATGCATCAGCAGCGGGTCATGCAGCGCAGACGCTGACAATTTGCCCGGGAAGGGCGCTTGCACGTCACGGCGCTGCCAGCCTGCGGTGGGTGAGGGCTGCGACCACTCTTCCAGTCGGCTGGCCACGTTGTCCAGCACATTGATCAGCACCGTGCGGCGTGTGGTGTCCCAGCCGTCCAGCGAACGGGTCGCGGTGGGGGTGAACAGCGCCGTGAAGCTGCGCTCGCCCCGGAAGTAGGCAGCCGCATCGCCCACCAGCAGCGAGCCCCGCGGCCAGGTGTTGCCGGCCACGGCCCAGTCGCTGCGCAACTCGATCAGCACACGCTCGCGCCAGAAGCTCAGTTGCGCGTCGTCGGGTTTGTCGATGGACAGCATCGTGCCGCCCTGCAGCAGCGTATAGCGGCTGCTGTAGAAGTTGACGACACGAACGAAGACCGTGCGTTCGTGGCCCGGCGTGTGGTCCACCGACACGGCAGCCATCAGGTCTTGCTGCTGCACTTCAAACACCGTGACGGCCTGGGTCAGCGGCTGGCCGCGATGCCAACGTTTGACGGTGCGCGGGTAGCCCGAGTCGGTGAGTGAGCCGGCGCCGAAGTCGCTGCCGATGAAGAGCGTGTCCTTGTCGATCCAGCTCACAGAAGTCTTGGCTTCGGGCACCTGGAAGCCACCTTCGACAAAGCGCTTGTCCACGGTGTCGAATTCGCGCACCACCCGCGCGTCGGCGCCGCCGCGTGACAACGACACCAGGCATCGCCTGTAGTCCGGCCCCAGGCAGCTGGCGCCGGCCCAGACCCAGTTTTCGCCTTCGGTCTGGCCCAGGGCATAGAGGTCGATCACGGTTTCCCAGGCCGGTGCGGGTTTGCGGTATTCGGTCAGCGAGGTGCGCCGCCACAGGCCGCGCGGGTTGTCGGCGTCCTGCCACAAGTTGTAGAGCCAGTCACCGCGGCGCGATGCGTAGGGAATCTGCTCGCGTGAGTCCAGCACCTCGCGGATGGCCAGCTTGCGCGTTTCGAATGCGGGCTCTGCCTGCAACACGGCTTCCGTCTGCGCGTTGCGTTCGTGCACCCACTGCAGGGCACGTTCGCCTTGCACGTCCTCCAGCCAGAGGTAAGGGTCGTCGGCCTCGGGCGGCGCCAGGGCTGGAGAAGGCAAGGTGTTTGACATGGCAGGAAGCAGCGCAGGCGCCGGCAATGATGGCGATGATGAGGTGGCGCAGTGCAGGCAGATGGCGCACCCACCGCGCGGGCAGAAGACGGTGAGTCAAACCTTGGCTGCTTTCAGGCAAACGGGCTGCAGTTCGATGCTCTGGCGGCCGTCGCCGACCCAGAGCTGGCCATCCTGCACGGTGAACTGCAACTGCATGGACCGCTGGGCCATGCCGGCCAGCGCCTGGCTCTGATCAGCCGGCAACTGCCACACGGCCAGGTTGTTCAGGCGCGACAGCTTGCCCTGGATGGCTGCCCACCACACGGGCGTGCTGCTGGCATAGGTGTACAGCGTGACGCGGCGGGCGCGGCCACAGGCTTTGGACAGGCGTCGGTCGTCGGGCAGGCCCACTTCCACCCAGTGCATCAATTGCCCGGTCAGGTCGTGCAACCACAGGTCGGGTTCGTCGCTCTCGGCCAGGCCGCGTGCGGCCAGCAACGCGCCGTCCTGGTCGCTGGCCGGCGCCTGCAGCACAAAGGCCAGCAGACGCATCATCAACCGCTCTTCGGTTTCCGAGGGCTGCAGCGCCAGGGTCAGGGCATGGTCGCCGTAGACCCCGCGGTCCATGTCGGCAATTTGCAGGTTGGCCTTGTAGATAGTGGCTTTGATGGCCATCAGCAAGGCGTCTGCGGGTGCGCCGCAGGCTGTGGCGGGGATATCAGTGCGGGTTGCATGGCTGGACGTTGGGCAAGTGCGGTGGCTGGGCACCGGAGCCCACCACTGTGCCACACGGTACGGGGCGTGCGCTGCAGGGCCGGGCGCCACGCCGCAGGAGTCATGGTGGCATCATTCGCACCCTGGCCGGCATGCCCGGCACCGCAACGCCCAAGGATGACGATGAAGGTGACTTCCCTGCTGCTGGCGATGGCCTGCTGCGCCGCCGCGCCGATGGCGCTGGCCCAATCGACCCCTGCCAAGCCGGCGGCCAAACCACCCGCCAAATCCGCTGCTGCCGTTCCGGCCCGGGGGGCCGAGGGCAAGACGCTGGCCATCGGCGGCGGCACGAACAGCGGCTCGGGAGCCGGCCCGCTGCTGTCGCGCGATGAGTTGCGCGCCTGCCTGAACGAAGAAGAAGCCATCCGCACACGGCTGGCTGAACAGGACGCTTCACGGGCGCCGCTGGACCAGGAGAAGCTGGCCATCGCCACCGACCAGCAGCAGTTGCGCGCCGACCGTGCGCCGATCGACGACACCAAGGCCAAGGTCGAAGAGCTGGCCGCCAAGCTGAAGGCCTTTGCCGAACGTGTGCAGGGCTGGAACGACCGCGTCGCGCTGCACAACGCCGACAAGAAGTCGGGCACGCCGGCCTACGAACGCAACATGGTCATGTTGAACCGCGAGCGCGAAGAGATCGAAAAGGAGCGTGTCGCCCTTGAAGCCGAACGTGGCATCCTGAGCACGGGCGCGCAAGAGGCCGTGCGCGGCTACAACGCCAAAGCCGCGGCGGTGGACGCCCGCGTCACGGCCTGGAACGAGCGCAACGCCAGGTGGAATGAAGGGCTGGCCGCACTGGAAGACGAGCGCAAGACGTGGGTCAAGACCTGCGCCGACCGGCGCTACCGCGAAGACGATGAAATTGCCATCCGGCGGGGCAACAAGTGATGGCCAGCATGACGCCCACGACCGATGCCTCGGCTGCCGTCAACCCGCTGCTGGAAAACTGGACGGCGCCTTACGGTCTGCCGCCCTACGCCGCCATCGCGCCGGGCCACTTCGAGCCCGCCCTGCGCCAGGCCATGCAGCAGCACCGCGCCGAACTGGCCGAGCTGGGCGCACAGAAGGCGGCGCCAGATTTCGACAACACCGTCGCGGCCTTCGACCGCTGTGGCCGCCAGCTGGACCGTGTGATGTCGGTCTTCTACGGCCTCACGGCTTCGGCCACCAGCGCGCAGCTGCAATCCGTGCAGCGGCAGATGGCCGGCCCGGTGGCGTCGCACTTCAGTGCCGTGTTCACCGACCGCGCCTTGTTCGCCCGTGTTCAGGTGCTGAACCAGCAGTCCGCAAAACTGGATCTGGGGCCTGAGCAGCAGCGCCTTCTGCAGCGGCTGCACCTGGACTTCGTGCGCGCCGGTGCGCAGTTGCCCGATGCGCAGCGCCAGCGCTACGCGCAGGTGATGGAAGCGCTGGCGCAACTGACCACACGTTTTGCGCAGAACGTGCTGCACGACGAGTCCAGCTGGCTATTGGCACTGGCTGGCGAAGCCGACCTGGCCGGCCTGCCCGCCTTCGTGCGCGCCGCTGCGCGCCATGCTGCGGCCGACCGCGGCCTGGACGGCCATGTGATCACGCTGGCGCGGTCGCTGGTGGTGCCCTTCCTGAGTTTTTCTGAACGTGCCGACCTGCGTGAGCAGGCCTGGCGCGCCTGGACCGGCCGCGGTGAACACGCGGGCGAACACGACAACCGCGAGGTGGCACGCGACATCCTGCGCCTGCGCCGCGAACAGGCCGCGCTGATGGGTCACAGCTGTTACGCCGACCATGCACTGGCCGACACCATGGCAGGCTCGCGTGCCGCGGTGCAGGGCCTGCTGGGCGATGTCTGGCCGCGTGCGCTGAAGGCCGTGCAAGCCGAACAGCAACTGCTGCAGGACCTGCGCCAGGCGCACGGCGGCGGCACCGGTGTGATCGAACCCTGGGACTGGCGTTTCTGGGCCGAGAAGGTGCGGCGCGAGCGCTTCAATATCGACGACGCCGAGGTCAAGCCCTACTTCGAACTGCAGCGTGTGGTGGACGCTGCGTTCGACTGCGCCGGTCGCCTGTTCGGCCTGCAGTTCACGCCGCGTGCCGACCTGCCGGTCTACCACCCCGATGTGCGCGCCTACGAGGTGCGCAACGCCCAGGGTCAGGTCATGGGTGTGTTCATGCAGGATAACTTTGCGCGCCCCAACAAACGCAGTGGGGCCTGGATGAGTGCGCTGCGCTGGCAAAGCCGCAATGTGCTGCCGGGCCAGCCGGCGGATCTGCCAGTGATCGTCAACAACAACAACTTCGCCAAGGGCAGTGCAGACGGCCCGCAGGCAGCTTCGCTGCCGCCCCCCGAGGGCGGTGGGTCGAGTGGCGCAGCCACATCGCCCCGCGGCGAGCCCACGCTGTTGTCGCTGGACGACGCACGCACGCTGTTCCACGAGTTTGGCCACGGTCTGCACGGCTTGTTGTCGGACGTGACCTTCAAGCGCCTGTCGGGCACCCAGGTGCTGCGCGACTTTGTCGAACTGCCCTCGCAGATCTTCGAACACTGGATCACCGAACCCGAGGTGCTGCAGCGCCACGCCCGCCATTGGCAGACTGGCGAGCCGATCCCGCTGGAGCTGATGCAGCGCATGCACCGCGCGCGCCAGTTCAACCAGGGCTATGAAACCGTGCGCTACACCGCCAGCGCCATGGTCGACATGGCGGTGCATTCGCTGGCCGATACGGAACCGCCGGCCGACCTGTGTGCCTTCGAGGCCCAGTTCCTGCAGCAGCAGGGCCTGCCGCACGGTGTGGGCCTGAATCACCGCCTGGCGCACTTCCAGCACTTGTTTGCCAGCTCGGGTTATGCCGCCGGCTATTACGTCTACTTGTGGGCCGAGGTGCTGGATGCCGATGGTTATGACGCTTTTGTCGAAGCCGGAAGCCCCTTCGACAAGGACGTGGCGGCACGTCTGCTGCGCCACATCTACAGCGCCGGCAACAGCGTCGAGCCGGGCCAGACCTACCAGGCTTTCCGCGGCCGCCAGGCGCGTGTGGAGCCGCTGCTGCGCAAGCGCGGATTGTTGCAAGCCGAGCCGGCCTGAGCGGCCGGGCCGGGCTTACGGCGATTTGCCAAACAAAGTGTCCAACGAGGCCATGAAGGCCTTGAAGTCCAGCGGCTTGGTCCAGTAGTCCGACACGCCGCTGCGCAGGGCACGTTCGATGTCATCCGGCATCGCATTGGCCGACAGCGCGATGCATGGGATGGCGGCAGTCTGCGGCTGGTCGCGCAGCCGGCGCAGCACCTCGTAGCCGTCAAAGTCGGGCAGCTGCATGTCCAGCAGGATCAGGTCGGGTTGCAGCGTGCGCGCCTGACTCACACCGCTGGCGCCGTCGGCCGCCACGTGCAGGGCCAGGTCGCTGCGGCGGGCCATGAGCTCACCGATGATCAGCGCATTGACGGGGTTGTCCTCGATGTACAGCACCGTGTGCTGGCTGGGTCTGGTCACAGATTCAGTCGGCGCGGCCGGCCGCTCGGCAGTGTGGCCCGGGATGGCTGGGGTGCCTGTGGCCGCGCACAGGCGCAGTTCGAACACGCTGCCCTCGCCCAGCCGACTGTCCACGTGCACCGAGCCGCCCATGCGTTCGACCAGCGTCTTGACGATGGCCAGCCCGATGCCGGTGCCTTCAATGGACTCGCGGTCGGCGCCCAGGCGGTTGAAGGGCTCGAACAGATGGCGCAGTTGTTCGTCCGACAGGCCACGCCCCGTGTCGGTTACCCGCAGCAGCACCTGCTTGCCACGGCGCAGCGCTTCCACACGCACGGTGCCCGCGTGGCGGTTGTATTTGACGGCGTTGGACAGCAGGTTCAGCAGCACCTGGCGCAGCCGGGTCGCGTCAGCCATCACCGCCAGGTCCAGCGTGCCCAGTTCGAAGTGCACCTGGCGCTGGTCCAGCAAGGGCCCCAGCAGGGGCAGTGTCTGCTCCACCAGCGGCTGAAGCGCCACCGGCTGCAGGGCGATGCGCACCTCGCCACCTTCCAGGCCCGACAGGTCCAGCACGTCGTTGATCAGCGTCAGCAGGTGCTGGCCGGCCGAGCGGATGTGGTCCAGTCGTCGCCGACGCGAGGCCGCTGCGTCGTCGCTGCCGCGTTCGTCACTCAGCAGGAGTTGTGAAAACCCCAGCACGGCGTTCAGCGGCGTGCGCAATTCGTGACTCATGCGGGCCAGAAACTTGGACTTGCTGGCGCTTTCGCGCAGCGCCATTTCGCGCTCGTGGCGCACAGTCTCAGCGGTGCGGCTGTCGGTGATGTCCCAGTTGACGCCGATGCGGCGCTTGCCGCCGTTGCCAGGGATCTGGGTTTCCATCGACCGCGAGGCCAGCCACCGCACCTGGCCGTCGGGCCAGACGACACGGAACTCGTGCTCGATGGTGCTGCCGTCGGCAATAGCCCGGTCCACGGTGCGGCTGGCGCGCTCGCGGTCCTGTGGGTGCACACAGGCGTCTCGTTCGGCATCGCTCATGGCCCGCTCGCGCGGTGCCAGGCCACGCAGCCGCCACATCTGGGCGTCCCAGTGCACCTGACGTGTCTGAAGGTCGAGCCCCCAGGTGCCCAGGCCGGCGGCGCGCGCGGCCAGTGCCACGCGCTCTTCGGCGTTTTTCAGGGCCTGCTCGGAGCGCCGCCGCTCGGTCAGGTCGATGAGCACACCGAACACCACCCGTCCGCCACTGCCCGCCTCGACTTGCGAGTGGCTGAACAGCTCACGCACCTCGCCGTCCGCGCGCAGTCCGCGGAACGAGAGTTCGACACTGTCTGCACCGCTGTGCAGCCACGCCTGCATGGTGCGCTTGAGCAGGTCCAGGTCGTCCGGGTGCACGAACTTGTTCAGCCAATCGCTCATCAAAGGCACCGGCGCGTGCGAGGGCAGGCCAAAGACCTCGCGCAGCTGTTCGCTCCACACCGCCTGTTTCTGGCCCGACTCCAGGATCCAGTGGCCGATGCCGGCTGCTCGGGTCACGGTCTCGAACCGGCGCGCCATGTCGCCAGCGCGGCGGCGTTCCTCTTGCCGCTCGGTCAGGTCCAGCGCCACCCCCAGGAAGGCGACGGCTTGGCCGGCATCGTCGCGCAGCACGATGCGGCGCAGCATCTGTGGCCGCCAACTGCCGTCGGCGTGCAGATAACGCGCCTCCAGGTCCACCGGGTGCGGGCTGCGCATCGAGGCTTCGGCAGAAGCCACCACACGCGCCAGGTCGTCGGGGTGCACCAGCGCCCGGACCTCGTCCATCGTCAGGCCTTCGGGGCGGGGTTCGCGGCCCAGGGCGCGCCAGCCCTGCGGGCTGTAGTGCATGCGGCCGCTGGCCAGGTCGTGGCGCCAGACGGCGATGCCGCTCAGGTCCACGGCCAGCGCCAGCTGGGACTCCAGTTCGCTGGCGATGCGTGCCAGCGCATAGGGCTCGCTGTCGTCCATCATCAGGCCCAGCATGCGCTCGGGCTGGCCATCGGCGCCATCCTTTACCAGCCACTGGGAGTGCATGCGGCGCACGGCACCATCATGGCCGCGCACACGGTAACGGGCGCTGTAGCGTCCGGCTTGTTTGCGGGACTCGGTGATGATCTTGGTCAGCGCCTGGCGGTCGGCTTCAACGACGTTGCGGAGGGCGTCGTTGTAATCGGGTGTGCTGTCGTCCGGGTCCAGGCCCCAGAAGCGCAGCACCTCGCGGTCCCAGCGGCCCTGCAGCGTGCGCACGTCACGTTCCCAAAGCCCCAGGCGGCCGAAGTCGCGGGCCAGGTTCAGGCGCTCAGCCTGGTCGCTGGCGTCCTGGCGTGCAGCGCGCAGGGCGTCGGCGGGTTGCAGCGTGAACAGCCAAGCACCATCACTTCCATCGGCCACGGGCTGGCTGTGAACCTGGAACCAGGGCGCGGGCCGGGCCGGGCCACTGGCGGGTGGCTTGGCTGCCTGCAACTCTGCCGCAGCGGGATGAGGAGACAACAGCGCCCGCGCAGCTTCAGGGCGCGCCCAGCACGCTTCAAAGGCCTGGCCGGTCTGCACATCCAGCGCTTGCAAGGCAGCGGCGTTGGCCCAGCACACCTGGCCGCCGGGATTGACCTGGAGCAGGGGCACGGCCACCGCACTGAGCCAGGTGGTGGCGCGGTCATCGGGTGGAGGCGGATCGGGCGGCCGTACGGGCGGCATCGAAAGGTCAGAAATGAGGACCGGGGGCAAGGTGCGAAGTATCGCTGCCCCCGCCGCCCTCGGCGGCCTCGGCGGCCTCCAGCCCCGGGCCTTTGTCACTACCGGCCGCGCTGCCTGTCACGGCACGGGCCGCGAGACTCCCACATGGGTTTGAATCGCCAGGCCCAGGCCTGGTTCAAGACCAGCTTGTCGGCGCAGGCAGACCCTCGGGGCCCTGGCAGTGAGAGCACTCATGTCGACGGCCAACGCCGGCCACGCGGCGACCGAACTCGCCCAGACCCAAGCCGCGACTGCGTTAACCTGCGCGCCCCGCGCCCCGCGCCCAGCACGCCAGCCAGGAAACTCCGATGTTCGACACCGCCATCGCCAGCAGCCTGCCCCAACCCGCCTGGCTGGCCGAGACCCGGAAGCCGTGGCCGCAGTGGAATCTGCCGGGCGACGATCTGGCCCGTGCCATGCTGGACCCCACGCCGCTGTGCCTGCACGCGCTGGGCCTGGCCAACGGCCGCGCCTGCACGACGGCCGTGCACATCTGCTACAGCCACGGCACCCAGGCCAGCATCCAGTGGACAAAGACGCTGGGGCCAGAGGGGCGCCCATGCGAACGCAGCAGTGCGGCGCTGGGCCCAGCCGCTGCGCTGGCGCGGCAACGCCTGGCTGCAGGCGCTGCATGAAGCTGTCGCGTCTGTGGCAGCCGCGCCGCCTGCTGTTCTGGCAGTGGGTGATGTTCAACCTGCTGTCGTCGCTGTGCACCTGGGCCCTGCACACGCTGCCACTGAATGGCGTGGGGCTTCTGCTGGTGGGTTTTGTGGCTCTGCTGAACGTGGGCTTCGGATTGCTGGCGGCGTGGATGCTGGTGCGTGATGAACCGGCACCGCGCGCCGCTCAGGGCTCCGGTGGATCGGGCGATTCGGCCAGCACGGCCAGCACGGCCAGCCGGCAGAAAGAAACACCGCCAGCTGGCTCATCGTGAACTGTTTCCGGGTGGCTTTCGGTTCAGGGACCGGGACAGGGATAGGCAGGTTTCAAGGCGCCAGGTCAAAGACCAGCACTTCGGCGTCTTCGCCACCTTCGATGAGGAGCCGGCTCTCCTGGTCCAGGCGCAGCGCGTCGCCGGCGCTCAGCTGGCGGTCGTTGACACGCAGGCTGCCGCGCACCAGGTGCACATAAGCGATGCGTTTTGCATCCAGCGCCAATTCGGCGCGTTCTGCGCCGTTGAACAGGCCGGCGTGGATGGCCGCGTCGGCGTGGATGGTGACCGAGCCTTCGCGGCCGTCATCGGACGCCACCAGTCGCAGCTGGCCCCGCTTGCTGGTGGCGTCGAAGTGCTTCTGCTCGTAGCCGGGTTCGATGCCGGCCCGGTCGGGCAGTACCCAGATTTGCAGGAAGTGCGTTTCGCCCGCGCTGTCGTGATTGAACTCGCTGTGGCGCACGCCGGTTCCGGCGCTCATGCGCTGCACATCACCGGGGCGGATGACGCCGCTCGCCTTGCCTTCAGACACGCCACCGGCCATGCCGTTGCCCATGCTGTCGGTGTGCGCCAGCGCGCCGTTCAGCACGTAGCTGACGATTTCC
>JBBRCN010000103.1:0-13945 GCA_038204775.1 Burkholderiales bacterium
CGCGACTACATCGTGCGCGGCCACCTGGCCGACGCGTCCAACGGCCTGGCCACACTGCGCGCCCAGATGGAGCGCCACTTCCAAGACAACCGCAGCTACGCCACGGTGGGCACCTTCGTCACACCCTGCGCCAGCACCGACACGGCGTCGCGGACCTTCAACCAGTTTGTCATCACCTGCTCGGGCACACCCACGGCCACAGCCTTCACTTTGCAAGCCGTGGGCAGCGGCGCCGTTGCCGGCTTCACTTTCACGATCACCGAGACCGACGTGCGTGCCACCACTGCCGCGCCCACAGGCTGGACCACCTGCGCCAGCAAGTGGCTGCTGAGGAAGGGCGCCACATGCTGACAGCCGCGCACCGCCATCGGCCCGGCGCCGGTCAGCGGGGCTTCACGCTGATCGAGCTGATGGTCACCATCACGCTGCTGGGCATTCTGCTGGGCCTGGCGGCGCCCTCCTTCACGTTGTGGACACGCAATGCCATGGTGCGCACGGTGAGCGACACGCTGCAAAACGGCGCTCGCCTGGCGCAGACCGAAGCCGTGCGCCGCAACCGCCAGGTGGTCTTTTTCCTGACCAACGACAGCGCCTGCACGGCCAGCACCACACCCGCCGCCAACGGCGCCTTCTGGGCCGTGCGCAGCGTGGCACTGACGGCCGGCGACACCGCCACCACGGTGCAATGCGGCAACCTTGCCGACCGAGCCGAAGGCGTGACCATCACCGGCCCCACGGCCATCTGCTTCAACTCTGCGGGCCGCCAGACGGCCAACACCAGCCCCGGTGCGGGCACCGCCACCTGCACCCTGGACGCCACCGGCCGCAGCACCTACGACATAGCCGTGCCAGGTGGCGACCGCCCGCTGCGGGTACTGGTCACCCTGGGCGGCCAGGTGCGCCAGTGCGACCCCGCACGCACGCTGTCGGCCAGCGCCCCGGACGGATGCCCGACATGAACAAGCTCAAGCCCCATCCGCATTACAAGCTGCATCACATGCCGCACCACAAGCCGCACCACAGCCTGCGCCAGCGCCGGAACCGCGGTGTCTCGATGATCGAGGTGCTGGTCGTCATCGTGCTGTTTTCCTTCGGCCTCATCGGCATGGTGGGCCTGCAGGCGCGTGCCGTGCAGTTTTCGGTCAGCGCCGAAGACAGCAGCCGTGCGGCCTTGCTGGCCAACGAGATCGTCTCCGCGATGTGGGGCACCAACAGCATCACGCTCACCGCGGGCGAGATCACGGCCTGGAACACCCGAGTCGGCGATGCGGCCAACCGCGGCCTGCCCAACGGGGTCGGCACGGTGGTGGTGGCCGGCACGGTGGCCACCGTCACCATCACCTGGCGCGCGCCGCACGAGCCGACCACCACGGTGCACAGTTATGTCACACAGGTGCAGATTCCATGATCGCGCACCGCCGTTGTTCCGCACGCCGCCGGTCGGCCGGCTTCACCTTGATCGAACTGCTGGTGGCCGTGGCCATCGGCATGGCCCTGGTGCTGGCCATCACGCTGATGATGGTGCGCTTTGAAAGTGGCCGCCGCACGCTGACGTCGCTGAACGATTCGTCCATCGGCGGCGCTTACGTGTCCTATGCGCTGGACCGCATGGTGCGCAGCGCCGGATCGGGCTACGCCCAGGCCTGGCGCAACGCCTACGGCTGCCGGCTGATGGCCGCGCGTGGCGGCACCACCACGCTGCCACGGGCAACGCCCTTTTTGGCGCCCTTCGCCAGCGTGCCTCAGGCCGTGCGCCTGGCGCCGCTGGTGGTGCACGCCGGTGTGGGCACCGACGGCTCGGACGTGCTGGCCATCCAGACCGGCTCTTCTGGCCTGGGTGAATCGCCGCTGCGCATGATGACCGCCTCGGCCACCGGCACCGGCTTGCGGGTGCCTGCGACCTTGGGCATACGCGCCAGCGACCTGGTGATGGTGTTCCAGGACGGCAGCAACTGCATGCTGCAGCAGGTGGCCAGCGGCTTTGCCGGCGGCGCCGACCAGGCGCTGAACTTTGGCGGCACCTACGCCACATCCGACATCGGCGGTGTGCGCCTGGAAGACATGGGCGTCAGCGACAACGCCTGGGTGTCGCTGCTGGGCAACGCCACCGGCAACCGGCCGCAGTTCCAGCTCATCGGCGTGGGCGAAAACGCCACCCTGGTGGCGCACGACATGCTGCAGCTGGACGGCACCGACAACGTGGTGGCCATTGCCGACGGCGTGGCCGACCTGCGCGCCCGCTACGGTGTGGACACCAACGACGACGGCCGCATCGACAGCTGGCAGGACCCCGGCGTCGCACCCTGGAACGCGGCCACGCTGCTGGATGGGTCGGCCACATCACGCACCAACCTGAGCCGCATCGTGGCCGTGCGGGTGGGCGTGATCATCCGCACCAGCCTGCCTGAACGCGACACCGTCGCGCCCACCTCGCTGACGCTCTTTGGCGACCTGGATCCTACGCTGCATGCCACGCGCAGCCTGAGCACCGCCGAGCGCCAACTGCGCTGGCGCAGCCTGGACTTCACGATCCCCTTGCGCAACGTGCTGCTGGCACCGCGCCCTTGAGTCTCACGTCCGTGAATCCCAAGTCCGTGATTCCCAAGTCCATGAGACCCCAGTCCATGCGCACCAAGCCCATGAAAAGTCCTCATCACACCCCCATCCAGCGCCGGGCCGGCCGCCACCAGGGCGGCGTGATCATGCTGTTCGGGCTGATCGCGCTGGCCATCATGCTCATCGGCGCTGCGGCCATGGTGCGCTCGATGAACACCTCGCTCATCAACGCCGGCAACCTGGGTTTCAAGCGCGACCTCACCAACCAGGCCGAACGGGCCGTGGCCGCCGTGCTGACGCAGTTGCAGACCGGCGCCCTGGCCGGCGACGTGGCACGCCAGACCACCACGCCAACCCAGAACTACAGCTCCACCCTGCTGCCCAGCAACGCCCAGGGCCTGCCCAACGCCCTGCTGTCCACCGACACCGACTTCGCCACCTTCGGCCTGGTGGCCAACGACATCACGGTGACCGGCCAGGCCATCACGCTGCGTTATGTGGTGGACCGCATGTGCGTCAACACCGGCATCGCTGCCGCCGACCACTGCACGATGGCCGACGACCCCAACCCGGCAGGCGGCAGCGGTTCGGAAACCATCCGCGCCGAAGACTCCAGCGCCGGCGGCGCCGGCGCTCTCGGCCAACGTGTGGTGTACCGCGTGAGCATCCGCGTGGCGGGGCCACGCAACACCCAGGCCTACTTTCAGACCACCTTGACGCTATGAACACTTCACACCGCACCTCGTCCCCGCTGACGGCCGTGATGACCGCCGTGATGACCACCGTGATGACCGTTCACCCTGCAGCGCCGGCACCCAGCCGGCGACGGCCTTTTCGGCCACGGCCTTTGATGCGCGCCTGGGCACTGGCCGCCGGACTGGTGCTGGGCGGCGTGCAGCCGCTGCAGGCCAGCACACCACTGGCTGACCAGCCGGTGTTCACCAACGCCGGTGTACCAGGAAATCTGGCGCTCGCACTGTCGGTGGAGTTCCCCACGGCGGTCAGCGTCGCGCACATCGACACCAACTACGACATCACCAAGACCTACCTGGGCTACTTCGATCCCAACAAGTGCTACCTCTACAGCTACAACGTCACCGAGACCTTGCGCCACTTCTATCCGGCCGGCGCCGCCGTCAGCCGGGCCTGCACCGGCGGCGACGACAGCAAGTGGAGCGGCAATTACATGAACTGGGCGACGATGCAGACCGTCGACCCGTTCCGCTGGGCGCTGACGGGGGGCTACCGGGTGGTCGATACAGCCACCGTGACGATGCTGGAAAAGGCTTGGGCTTCGGGCCAGGGCGGCACGGGGAACTTTCCCAACCGCACCTCCAGTGTCGCGACCACAGTGGCCAACCACACGCCCTTTGCCTGGACCCAGTTCAGGATGCGCATCCAGGGGCTGGGCAACAGGATGCGCTTTTCGCAAAGCGGCGACATCAATACCGCTGCCACGGCCTACGACCCGGCGGTGACAGCGATCACCAGCACCGTTTACGAGGTCAGCATTCGGGTCAAGGTGTGCGACACCAGCGCCGGCGCTGGCCCGCTGGAAGGCAACTGCACCGCCTATCCAGCAGGCAACTACAAACCCACGGGGCTGATGCAGCTGTACGCACAAAGCTTCCGCTACAGCGCTTTCGGCTACCTCAACGACAGCAACGTCCAGCGTGATGGCGGCGTGCTGCGGGCGCGCCAGAAATTTGTCGGACCCACCCATCCGGTTCCGGCGTCCACATCGGTAGCCAACGCGGCCTCGGAGTGGGACGAAAACACAGGCGTGCAGTTCGCGAACCCCGACCCCACCGATGCCACGACAACCGCGGCTTTGTTTGGCGTGCCCGTCAGCAACAGCGGCGTCATCAACTACCTCAACAAGTTTGGCCAGATCACCCCAGGCACCTACAAGACCTATGACCCGGTCGGCGAGCTGTACTACGCGGCCATCCGCTACTTCAAGAACCTGGGCAACGTATCCGAGTGGTCTGCCCCGGGCGCCGCCAGCGTCGCCACCAAGACCACGTGGGTGGACGGCTTCCCGGTGATCACTTCCTGGAACGACCCGGTCCAGTACTCGTGCCAGAAAAACTTCGTGCTCGGCATCGGCGACGTCAACACCCACGCCGACAAGAACGTGCCCGGCAGCTCCACGCCCACAGGCAATGAGCCGACCAAGCCGGCGGCCGTTGTTGCCGACACCTCGGTGGACACCGTGACCGCCACCAACAAAGTGGGCTCGCTGCATGGTCTGGGCGCCTCGCTGGGCACCACCAATCCGTACAACGGGTGCTGCACCAACAACTCGGCGCTGATGGCCGGTCTGGCCTATGACTCAAACACGCGCGACATCCGCCCGGACGTCGCCGCGCAACCGCAGACCATCGGCATGCAGACGGTGCAAACCTATTGGCTGGACATCCTGGAGTACCAGGTCTACAAGGCCAACAACCAGTTTTACCTGGCGGCCAAATACGGGGGCGCCAAGGTGCCCACGGGCTTCGACCCTTACGCGGCCAGCACCGATCTGCCGCTGAGCTGGTGGTCAACCACCGGTGAAACCGTCGGCGGACAGAATCGCCCCGACAACTACTTCGTGGCCAGCCAGCCCGACACCATGGTGACCGGCCTGACACGGGCGTTCGCCAGCATTCAGGCTCAGTTGCGGGCTTACACGACATCGTTTGCCACATCGCTGCCGCAGACGGCCCTGAGCGGCAGTGCCAGCTACGGCGCGCAATACGACGCCGGCAACTGGACCGGCGAAGTGCAGGCCAACACCGTGGCCTTCGACGCCACCACGGGTGACCCGACGCTGACACTGCAGTGGTCCTTCTCCAGCAAGCTGACGGCGCAACTCAGTGGCACCGGCTGGAACACCAACCGCCGCATGGTGAGCTGGAACACGGCCACCAATACGGCCGTGGCCTTCCGCCACGCCAGCCTGTCGACAGCGCAGCAGACGGCACTGGACACCATCTACCGCACCGGTGACGACAGCGCGGACTTTGTGGACTACCTGCGCGGCGACCCCACGCACGAAGAAAGCTCCACCGCCGCCGGCAGTGCCAAGATCTATCGCAACCGTGCGCACCAGGTGGGCGATATCGTCGGCTCCAAGGTGCGGCCGGTGGGCCCGCCTTCGGCGCCCTTCTCTTCTGCCGCCAACCCCGGCTACTCCACCTTCAAGACCACGCACGCCAGTCGCACGACCATGTTGTACGTCGGCACCAACGGCGGTGTGCTGCACGCCATTGACGGTTCGCTGACAGGTGCCACCGCCGGCAAGGAAGTGTTTGCCTACGTGCCCGGCCCGCTGTACCTGGGGCCCAGCGGCACACCCATCACCGACGGCCTGATGGCCCGCGGCGACCCCAACTTCACACACAAGGCCCTGGTCGACGGCCCGCCGGTGGTGTTTGACATCGACTTCGGCCGCACGCCCGGCGGCACGGGCACCGACTGGCGCACCGTGCTGGTGGGCAGCCTGGGCAAGGGTGGCAAGAGCTACTTCGCCATCGACATCACCGACCCTTCCACCATGACCACCGAAGCCCTGGTGGCCGGCAAGGTGCTGTGGGAGTTCAGCCACGCCGACCTGGGCTACACCTACGGTGAACCCACGGCCGTGAAAACACGCAAGTACGGCTGGGTGCTGATCTTCGGCTCGGGCCACAACAACGCCGACGGCAAGGGCTACTTCTTCATCGTCAACCCCCGCACTGGCGCGCTGCTGGAGAAAATCGGCACCGGCGTGGGCAGCACCGGCAGCCAGGCCGGCCTGGCGCATGTGCAAAGCTTCATCCTGGACCGCACCGACGGCACGGCCGACGCCATCTACGCGGGCGACCTGCTGGGCAACCTGTGGCGGCTGGACGTGACGCCGGCCTCCGGCGCCTACGCTGCCCCCGTGCACCTGGCGCAGCTGACCAACGCCTCGGGCAGCGCGGTGCCGGTCACCTCGCGCCCGCTGGTGCTGGTGCACCCGCGCCTGAACCGCCGCTACGTGACGGTGGGCACGGGCCGCTTGCTGGACACCTCCGACATCGCCAGCACCCAAGCGCAGGTGTTTGCCGCCATCCACGACGGCAACGGCTCGGCCTTCAACGCCGCCGCCGCGCTGCCGTCCGGCGTGACTTTCCCCATCCAGCGCAGCAACCTGGTGCAGCACACCGACCTCACGACCAAGGTGGTGGTGGACCCGGCGACGAAGATGGGCTGGTGGGTGGACCTGGGCACGGCAGCAGCGGGCAACGGCTGGCGTGTCATCACCGATCCGAGCTCGTTCTTCGGCATCGTCACCTTCGTGGCCATGCTGCCCAACGGCGACGCCTGCAACCCGTCGGGCATCAGCCGCGTGTACTCGGTAGACATCGGTGACGGCGAAAGCCAGCTGCTGGCCGCCGACGGGTCCACCATCGCTTACAGCACGGTGCTGGGCGGCGTGGTCATCGAACACCGCACCTACAGCGTGGGCGGCAAGCCGCGGCTGATCGCCGGCAACGACGCCGGCAAGAGCGCCAGCCTGACCCGCAAGCCGATCGCCGGCCTGGGCCTGCGCCGCTTGAACTGGCGCGAGCTGCCGCTGGCCGACTGAGTGCGTGGACGCCTCTCCCTCGGGGGAGAGGCCGGGCTGCGCTGGATGGCTTGTGCGCCGTGGCTACAAAGCGCCGGTCAAGCCGGCCGCGTGGCTACAAAGCGCCGGTCAAGCCGGCCGCGTGGCTACAAAGCGCCGGTCAAGCCGGCCGCGTGGGCCTGTTCATCTGCGTGGTAGCTGCTGCGCACCATGGCACCCACCGCCGCGTGCGTGAAGCCCATGGCAGCGGCTTCGCGTTCGAACATCTTGAAGGTGTCCGGGTGCACGTAGCGGCGCACCGGCAGGTGGTGGCCGCTGGGGGCCAGGTACTGGCCGATGGTCAACATGTCGATGCCGTGCGCGCGCAAGTCGTGCATGGTCTGCAGGATTTCGCCGTCATCTTCGCCCAGGCCCACCATGAGGCCGCTCTTGGTGGGCACACCGGGCACGTCCTGCTTGAACTTCTTCAGCAGGTTCAGGCTGAACTGGTAGTCCGAGCCCGGGCGTGCTTCTTTGTACAGGCGCGGGATCGTTTCCAGGTTGTGGTTCATCACGTCGGGCGGTGCTTCGCGCAGGATGGCCAGCGCGCGGTCGTCGCGGCCGCGGAAGTCGGGCACCAGAATTTCGATGCGTGTGGCGGGCGACAGCGCGCGCGTCTGGCGGATGCAGTCCACGAAGTGCGCCGCACCGCCGTCGCGCAGGTCGTCGCGGTCGACGCTGGTGATGACCACGTACTTCAGCTTCAGCGCAGCAATCGTCTGCGCCAGCTTCAGCGGTTCATCGGCGTCCAGCGGGTCGGGGCGGCCGTGGCCCACGTCGCAGAAGGGGCAGCGGCGGGTGCACTTGTCACCCATGATCATGAAGGTGGCCGTGCCCTTGCCAAAACACTCGCCGATATTGGGGCAGCTGGCTTCTTCACACACCGTGTGCAGCTTCTGCTCACGCAGGATCTGCTTGATTTCGTAGAAGCGGGTGCTGGGGCTGCCGGCCCGGACACGTATCCAGTCCGGCTTCTTCAGCGTTTCTGCCGCCACCACCTTGATGGGGATGCGCGAGGTCTTGGCCTGCGATTTCTGCTTGACCGTGGGGTCGTAGACAGCATTGGGCGCGGCAATCGGGAGGGAGCTCATGGCCAGCAGGCGCCCGACGCTGTGCGGCCGGGCCCGGTTCGAAAGAAGGCCCTCAGTTTAACGGCGCGGCCATGCGCTGGCTCAAATTGAGGATGATGTTGAGGATGATGATGCGGGTGAGCTTGCGGGTCAGCTTGCGGATGAAGTTGCGGATGAACTGCGGCGGCTGGACCCCACAGCCAGCAGACCCGCCAGCACCAGCGCCAGGGTGGCCGGCTCAGGCACCAGCATCGGCATCGGCACATCGAACACCAGCAAGCCGCTCTCGCTGTAGTTGTTGCCACCAGCGGCCAGCGGCATGTAGTCCACAAACGCCAGGCCAAAGCCGCTGGCGCCGGCAAAGCGGCCGCTGCCGCCCAGCAGCAGGTAGTCGATGGAGAACTGCCCACCCGCGGTCAGGATGTCCTCCTCCAGGTAGCTGCCAGTCAGCGTGCCGAACAAGGTGTTCAGCAGGTCCGTGGTAGTGAACTCGAAGCTGCCGGTCAGCGTGTTGCTGAGTTCGTCCACGGTGAACAGCACCACCGACACCAGCGACAGCGGATCGGACACTGCCGGGTCCGCAAACTCGTCGATGCTGCCGACCCAGCCGCCGGTACCCACCGTGGCGTCGAACACCGAGACATTGCCCTGGCCCGTGTAGGGCACAAAAAAGCTCAGCGGCGCGGCCTGCGCTGCGGCGCTGGCCAACAGGGCGCTCAGCGCCAAGGCACAACTGCCCAGCGCCGAGCGAAAAGAACCAGGCAAAGAGCAGCGCAAAGACAATGGGTTCGTGACCATGGCGAGTGGCTTTCAAAAGTAGGGGCAAAGCGCCCCGATGGAGCGTCTACGTCGCAGGGGTGGAGATGGATGCATGCCCCTTGCCGCATGTCAGCCATACAGCCGCCACATCCAACGCATCGGTCTGGGCGTACAGGGCGTTGACGGCAAGCGAACTCCCCGCATACCGCCGCCCAAAACCGGAAACCCACCCCAGGAGCAAGCCCATGAACCGTCACATCCCCCCTGCCCTGCCTCGACTGCGCGCCGTAGCACCCGTTGCAGCTGCCGTTGCAGCGCTGCTGACCCTGAGCAGCCTGGCCTTGGCTTCCAGCCACCGCGAAGCCCCGTTCATCACCACCAGCCCCAAGGTCGACGGCACCGACTTCTACATGTTCCGCAGCTACGAACCCGGCCGCGACGGCTACGTGACGCTGATCGCCAACTACCAGCCGCTGCAAGATGCTTACGGCGGCCCCAATTACTTCGCGATGGACCCCAACGCGCTGTACGAGATCCACGTCGACAACAACGGTGACGCCAAGGAAGACCTGACCTTCCAGTTCCGCTTCACCAACAAGCTGGCGGCCGCAGGCAACGGCATCACGCTGCCCATCGGTGGCAAGAACGTGGCCATCCCGCTGGTGCAGGCCGGGCAGATCGTCAACCCCGGTGACGGCACCATCAACCTGGCCGAAAGCTACAGCGTGACCGTCGTGCGCGGCGACCGCCGCACCGGCACCACGGCCGTGGTCACCAACGCCACCGGCGGCAGCGCCACCTTCGCCAAGCCGATCGACAACATCGGCGTCAAGACATTGCCCAACTATGCCGACTACGCCAGCCGCCACATCTACACCGTGGCCATCCCCGGCTGCGCCATGCCGGCCAAGGTGTTTGCGGGCCAGCGCCAGGAAGGTTTTGCCGTCAACCTGGGCACCATCTTCGACCTGGTGAACGCCCCCTTGTCGGTGATCACCGACCCGACGCTGATCAACGCCGCGCCCAACCCCCTTGTCGACAAGAACATCACCTCGCTGGCCGTCGAAGTGCACAAGAGCTGCCTGGTGGCCAGCGACAACGTCATCGGTGGCTGGACCACAGCCAGCCTGCGCCAGGCGCGTTTGCTGAACCCCAGCCCGCCGTCTGGCCACCAGACCAGCGAAAAGCCCGGCGGCGCCTGGGTGCAGGTTTCGCGCCTGGGCATGCCCCTGGTCAACGAGGTGGTCATCGGCCTCAAGGACAAGGACAAGTTCAACGCCAGCGCGCCCATGGGTGACGGCCAGTTCATCGACTACGTGACCAACCCCACGCTGCCGGCGCTGCTGGAAATTGCCTTGGCCATTCCGGGCACGGCACCCACCAACTTCCCGCGCAACGACCTGGTCACCACCTTCCTGACAGGCATCACCGGCGTCAACAAACCGGCGAGTGTGGTGGCATCGGAGATGATGCGCCTGAACACAGCCATCGAACCCGTGCCCTTTGCGATGCAAAACCGCCTGGGCATCGTGGGCAACATCCTGGCCGGTGGCAGCGACAACGCCGGCTACCCCAACGGCCGCCGTCCCAAGGACGACGTGGTGGACATCTCGCTGGTGGCCGTGATGGGTGGTTTGTGCGTGGCCAACGGCACCACCAATGTCCTGGGCTTCGGCACCGACTGCAACCCGAGCAAGGTGCCCTTGGGCGCCACTGCCTTCAAGCTGCACGATGCCGTCGACCAGGCCGTGGTGCCCTTCCTGGCCAGCTTCCCTTACCTGAACACGCCGCTGCCGGGCAGCCGTTGAACAAGAGGAGCACACGATGAAGACTTTGAATGTCATGGCCCTGCTGGCCTGCACGCTGGCACTGGCGGCTTGCGGCGACAGCCCGGACAACGCACCCGACGTCGGCGGCCAGCCGGCCGGCAACACCGGCCAGGTGCCCGCATCGGCCACGGTTTCTACGGCAGCCTACGTGGCCTACACCGGCCGGCTGACGGCCAGCGAAACCGACCGGCCGCTGGGGGTGAACATGGTGACACCACCCACGTCGGAGACCGAATCGCCGCAGGCCCTGTGATCTGACCTGAACCGGCAAGCGCGCCACCGGCCTTTGGTCGGTGGCGCTTTTTTTGGCCCAGGCGTTTGCAGTGGGCGCGCCCGGCAAGACCGGCGAACTAAACCTCGCCGCCGAATTTCTCGATCAGGTTGTCGATGTACTTCTCGACCAGTTTTTCGAACTCTCCCTTGACCACCGGCACGACCACCATCTTCATCAGGCCCGGCAGCGGCACGTCCACCGTGCCTTCGATCTTGAGCTCCAGCGCGGTGCCTTTCTTGGCCTCGCTCAGCTTCCAGCTGCCACTGACCAGCGCATTGCCCTCCCCCTTCACCGGGGTCCAGATCACGGTGCCCTTCTTGCGGTCAGACACGTACTTGCTGGCATAAACGGTCTGGATGTTGACCTGAGCGGTGCCGACTTTTTCCATCTCCCAGCGGTAGACGCCGCCCCCCAGGTCGACGAGCTGGTCGACCTTGGGGAAGAAGCTGGCGGAGGTGGGCACGTCCGACAAGACGTCGAACACCTCCTTCATCGCCGCCTTGACGGTGAACTCGTAGCCCAGATCGATTGCGACGCTGACAGCCATGGCAGAGCTCCTGCAGTGTTGTTGAGGTAGGGGAAAGTTGGGACTGAGGCGATGGTCAGGCGACATCCTGGCCCGCCCAGGGCAGCATCATCGTCAGCCACAGCAGCTTGTCGAATTCGGGCTCGAAGCGGTCGATGATGTCCTGCGGTTCGGGGCACAGCTGCTGGTCGGTGATCAGTCCGAACTGCACACCGCCGCCATAGCTGAGGATGGACACGCCAACGCCGATTTCACCCGACGCCGGCACCCAGAACATGTTCTGGCGCAGCGTGCTGCCGCAGAACTTGAGCGGCACGCCCGGCCCCGGCACGTTGGTCATCACGGCGGTGGCCTTCTTGGCAAACATGCCCAGCACCGCGTCTTGCACCGGCTTGATGAAAAGGCCGCTCACCGACAGCACGGCAAAGGCCAGCAGCGGCTGGTAGCTGCCCTTCAGGTCGTCCATGCGCTGATGCACGGCGTAGGCCCGCTCCACCGGGTTGGCGATGCCAATGGGCAGCACCAGGGGCGCCAGGCCGAAGCGGTTGCCCAGCTGCCAGGCCTTGTCCAGCGGGCGCAGGTTGACCGGCACCATGGCGCGGATTTCCTTGCCCGCCGGGTCCTGCCCCCGGTTCTGCAGATAGCCGCCGATGGCACCGGCCACACACGACAGCAACACGTCGTTGACGGTGCAGTTGAGCGCCTTGCCGATGCACTTGACGTCGTCCAGCGACAGCGGCTCGCTCCAGGCCACCACCTTCTTGCCGTTGGGCTTGCCCTTGAGCAGCGTGGGCGAGTCGTCGGGCATTACCGCCAGCGCAGCCACGTCGTTGATCACCTTCAGGCCCGTGCGCGCCATGTCCATGCCACCCATCATGGCGCCCGGGTTGGACAGCACCTCCATGCTCTTGCCAACGCCGCTGCCGTACATGCCGATGGCCTTGACCGTGAGGTCGGTCAGCGGCTTGAGCACAGCGTCGCTGAGCCAGTCGCCTTCCGACTCTTCTTCGGGCTTGACCTTGCGTCGGCGCCTGGGCGGATCGGCGCCGCCGTCGGTGATGCTCATCATCACGCTCATCAGCGCGATGCCGTCGCCGATGCAGTGGTGCAAACGCGCCACCATTGCGCTGCCGCCTTCGTAGTTTTCGATCAGGTGAAACTGCCACAGCGGGCGCGCCGGGTCCAGCGGTGTGGTGGCCAGTTCGCCGCACAGGCGCTGCAGCGCGTGGCGCTCGGTTTCGCCATGCTCGAGCTGCAACGTGGTGCGCACCACGTGGCGCGTGAGGTCGAAGGTTTCGTCGGGCACCCAGTGCGCACCCATCGTGTCGGCCACGGCTTTCTGCAAGAAGCGGTCGTACTTGAGCAGCTTGTCGCCGATGCGCTGGCGCAGCGCGTCGGTCGTGATGGCCGGCGTCAGCAGCCACACGCCCACGATCATCATCAGGTTGACGTCGTTGTCCATGCGCAGCCACGCGGTGTCCACGCGCGACATGCGTTCGGTGCGCGGCGCGCCGGGGCTCTGCGGCTCGCGCTCGGCGTCTTGCATCTGGTTTCTCCTAGGGCAGTCAGTTTCCTGCTGAACCGGCCACGATGCTGGGTAACAATGGTGTCGTCAAGCTCAGACTTTCACCCACGCAGCCCCTGAAAAGGACCCTTGCCATGTCCCAGCTCCAAACCACTTTCGACGCCGCCGTTGCCGCCAGCAAACAGCTGCCCGAGAAGCCCGACAACATGACGCTGCTGAAGATCTACGCGCTGTACAAGCAGGCCACGGCAGGCGATGTGGAAGGCAAGCGCCCGGGCTTCACCGACATGGTGGGCCGCGCCAAGTACGACGCCTGGGCCGCGATGAAGGACAAGTCCAAGGACGACGCGATGCAGGAGTATGTCGACCTCATTGAATCCTTGAAGTGACCGTGTCGCCGGGCGGGCGGCGGCCCAGTAGCGCCGCGCGAACCGCTGTCGGGTGATGACGAGCCAAGACGGCAGGCTAAGACGGCAAGCTCAGCCGTTAGCTAACCCGCCAGCGCTCTTTCGATGGCGCTCACCAGCGCGCCGCTGGTCGGGCCGGTGGTGCTGCCGAAGTGCGCGAGGGGCCTGCCCCGCCGGTCCACCAGGTATTTGTTGAAGTTCCAACCTGGGCTTTGGCCCGTGGCCTGCGCCAGTTGGGCAAACAAGGGGTGGGCGGACGGGCCACGCACCGAGGTGGAGTTGCTTCACTTGCTGGCGCCTTTCTTGGCAGTTGCCGACTTCGCAGCGGCCTTGGGTACGACCTTGGTGGTCGCCTTGGCGGCGGTCTTGGCCGGCTCACCACCG
>JBBRCN010000104.1:0-13904 GCA_038204775.1 Burkholderiales bacterium
ATGTGCCTGGCAGCGGTGGTGCTGATCGCGGGGTACCGGCTGTGAAGCGGCTGCTCGTCTGCGCCGCCGCCGTCTTGGCCATGGCCGCCAGCGCTGCAGCCGCGTCGCCCGGTGCGGCAGCGGACGCCAGCTGGGCCGACCGGGCCCACGCGCAGGCGGTGCAGTTGCTGCATGGCGGCCGCCCGGCGGAGGCCTACGGCCGCTTCGTGGAACTGGCCAATGCCGGTCATCCCGACTCGGCGCGGATGGCCCTGACGATGTGCCTGCACGGCCTGCGGCTGTACGGCCGCGACTGGGATTGCGCCAGCCACGAGATGGAAGAGTGGGCACGATTCGCCAGCCAGCCGAAGGCAGGGCCGCTGCCGGCGCCAAAACGACGGGCCAAGACGCGGCCGGCGTCCGTTTCACTCGCAGGAATCACGCCGTAGCCCACCCTGTGACGGCGGGACAAAGTCACCCAATTTGAGAGGCGCAGCCGCGCTCGACTGTGATGGGGGAGCTTGATCCTTCGCGAGCGGGTCCGAGTCGAGGGCAGGCCAATTTCAGCGCCACTGTCGACCGTGTGCTCGATCCTGAAATGCCCGGTCGGCGAGTACACGCGCGAGTCGTTGCCCTTCCTGCTGGCGGTGGCCCTGGTGGCCGCACTGCTGATCTTCGTGCCAGCTGTCGTGCTGTTCGCGCCCGACCTGATGTTCGGCAAGGATTTCTGATGCGCGCCCCGCTCAGAACACCGACTTCGGGTTGGCCACCGACGCCGCATTGTCCTTGGTGATCACCACCACCGGGGTGATGGTGTCCTTCTCGACCTTCTTGCCGGCCATCAAGTCCATCAGCCGCTCGAAGCCGATGCGCGAGATGGCGTCGGGCGAGTTCTGCCCTGTGGCAATGTAGTTCGTGCCCTTGGCAATCTGCTCGACCGCCGCCTTCTGCCCATCAAAGCCGACCACCGAAATCTCCTTCTGACGCCCCGCGTCGGCAATGGCCTTCTGCGCGCCCAGGCACATGGCATCGTTCTCGCAGAACACGACGTTGATGGTCTTGTGCTTGGCGAGCATGTCCTCCATCACGCGGATGCCGCCGTCTTCGCCCCACTTGCCGAATTCGGGTGCCACCAGGACTTGAATGCCGGTGCCCGTGACCTTGGAAAGCACGCCGTCACGGCGGGCGTTGCCGGTGCTGTTGTCCTCGGGCCCGCCGCGCATCATCATCAGCGTGCCCTTGCCGCCCATGTGCTTGACGATCTGCCCGCCGACCCCCGTGCCGATGGCGTAGTTGTCCACGCCGACCCAGGCGTCGTATTCGCCGCCCTTGAGCTTGCGGTTGACCAGCACGACCGGCTTGCCGGCCTTCTTGATGGCCGCCATCGGTCCTGGCAAGGCTTCGAGCGGGCTGATGTTCATGATCAGGCCGTCCACGCCCTTGGCCAGCAGGTCCTCGATGTCGCTGGACACCTTGGCCACATCGCCACCGCCATCGGCCACATAGACCGTCACGTTCTTGTGCCTGGCGGCCTCGGACTCCAGCGAGCGCACCATGGCGACGAAGTACGGGGACTTCATCTGCAGCGTGACGATGCCGATCTTGAGCGGCCGGTCTTGCGACTGTGCTGCCGCGGTGAGCAGCAGCGCGCCGGCCATGCCCAACAGCCATACGGAAAGTCGTTTCATGATTCGTGTCTCCTGTCTAGACTGCGCCGCGCTGCCCGTGGTGTGGCTCAGGCCGTCCATGGGTCTTGTCGACACTTGCAGCGGCGGTTACGCAAGTGTCGAGTTCATGCTCTTTTTTTCCTGGCCACCAGCAGCACGGCGAGGATGATCACCGAGCCCTTGACGATGTCCTGGTAGAAACTCTTCACGCCCAGCAGGTTCAACAGGTTGTTGATAATGCCCAGCGTGAACACGCCGAACAGCGTGCCGGTGACGCTGCCGCCGCCGCCGCCCAGCACCGCGCCGCCGATCACGCATGCGGCGATGGCGTCCAGCTCGTAGGCCGCGCCCAGGCTGGGTTGCGCGATGCCCAGGCGCGACACCAGGATGGCTCCCGACAGTGCCGACAACAGCCCCGAGATGCCGTAGGCCGCGGTGATGGTGCGCGGCACGTTCACGCCCGCCAGGCGCACGGCTTCGGCATTGCCGCCGATGGCCACCGTGGCGCGGCCCATGGCCGTGCGGTTGAGATACAGCCCCGCCAGCAAGTAGCACGCGAGCATGATCACCATGCCGATGGAAAGCGGCCCGAGCAAGGCGCTGCCGAGTGCACGAAAGTCGGCGTGCGTGGGCGAGATCGGGCTTTCGGTATAGATGTAGACGACGCCGCGCACGATGCCCATGGTGGCCAGCGTCACGATGAACGGCTGAAGCTGGAAACGGGAGATGACGAACCCGTTGACCAACCCGGCCGCCGCACCGGCCAGCACGGCAACCAGCAGGGCCGGTACGATGCCCAGCGAATCGGTCAACCCGGCAAAGAGCGCGCCGCCCAGCGCCACCACGGCACCGACGCTCAGGTCGATGCCGCCTGTCAGGATGACGATCAGCATGCCCAGGCTGATCAGGCCATTGGCCACGGTCTGGCGCAGCAGGTTGCTGAGGTTGCGCTCCGTCAGAAAGACCTCGGTGAAAACCGAGCCGGCCAGCAACAGCGCCAGAAAGCTGAGCACCGGCACAAGACTCTGCCAGTTGGGCCGCAGACCTCCGCTGGGCAGCCATTGGGCGAGCAGCGTCTTCATCGTCGTCTACGCTGCAGCTTGGTTCATCGAATCCCCGCGGGCCGCGCACATCAGTGCAGCAGGCCGCAGGCACAGCCCAGCAGCTTTTCCTCGGTGGCCTGCGATCGGTCGAAGCCCCCGGCGAGGCGACCTTCGCGCATGACCAGGATGTGGTCGCTCATGCCCAGAACCTCGGGCAGGTCGGACGAGATGAGCAGCACGCTGGTGCCCGCATCGACGAGCCGGCCGATGACGGCATAGATGTCGCGCTTGGCAGCAATGTCGACCCCGCGCGTGGGCTCATCCAGGATCAGCAGCCTGGCCTTGGCAAGCAGCCATTTCGCAAGCACCACCTTCTGCTGGTTGCCGCCGCTCAGCGTGGCCACGTCGCGCTCGATGTCGGTGGGCCGGATGGCCAGATCGCGAACCTGCTGCCCGACACGGTGGCGCTGGTGCGTCAGGCCGAGCAAGCCCCATCGACTGTCTGCCTCCAGACTGGCCAGTGCGGCGTTGTCGCGCACCGACAGGCCACGCACCAGCCCGTCGCCCAGGCGGTCCTCGGTCAGCAGGGCAATACCGGCGCGCAGCGCGTCGCTGGGCGAGCGCGCTTCGAACGCGCAGCCTTGCCAGGTGATGCTGCCGGCGCTCTTGCGGTCGGCACCGAACAGACAGCGCGCCAGCTCGGTTCGTCCGCTGCCCACCAGCCCATACATGCCGACGACTTGAGCCTCTCCGACGTCGAAGGAGATCTGCTCGAACGCGCCCTCGCGCGCCAGGTTGCGCACGCTGAGCGCACTGTGCGTGTTGCCGCCGGAGCGTTTGGGGAACAGGTCTTCGATGGAGCGGCCGACCATCAGGCGAACCAGGCTGGCCTTGTCGGTGTCGGCCACCGCGAGCGAGCCGGTCACCGCGCCGTCGCGCAGCACGGACACGCGGTCAGCCAGCTCGAAGATCTCGTCGAGACGGTGCGTGATGTAGATGATCGCCTTGCCCGCATCGCGCAGGCGGCGCACGAAGGCAAACATGCGCTCGGTGTCCTGCTGCGCCAGCGACGCCGAGGGCTCGTCCAGGATCAACACACGCGGTTCCGTCGACAACGCCTTGGCCATCTCGACGATCTGGCGCTTGGCGGCGGACAGGGTGTGGGCCATTGCACGCAAGTCGAAAGCGGGGTAGCCGACTTGAGCGAGCAGGACCTGCGCGCGCCGGCGCGCCTCGGCCCAGTCGATCAGGCCGCTGCGGCGACTGCGCGGCAGTTGACCGAGCAGCACGTTCTCGGTGACGCTCAGGTGCGCGACGAGCGTGTCGTGCTGATGCACCATGCGGATGCCCAGGCGCTGGCCGTCCGCCGGGCTGTGCAGGATCACCGGCTCACCCTGCATCGAAATGCGGCCCGAGTCGGCACGCACCGCGCCGGTCAGGATGTGCGTCAGCGTGCTCTTGCCGGCACCGTTCTCGCCGGCGATCGCATGCACCTCACCGGCGCGAAATTCCAGGCTCACGCCGCGCAGCGCTTGCGTGCCGCCATAGCTCTTGCTGATGCCCAACGCGGCGAGCAACACGTGTGCGTCCGCCCGCGCCTTCAGCTCGGCCGTGTCAAGCCCACCCGTCTCGAACTCCATGCTTCACTCTCGTGCATTTTTTGTATGGTGTCAACAAATAATGCACCGTACAATCACGAACACCTACTCAGCGAATGGCGCTTCACAGGGGCAACGCCAGGTTCATGGCCGATTCGAACAAGAGCACGACCGCACTGCGCGCGCTAAAGGTCCTGGAGACACTGGCCGCGTCAAGGGCGCCGGTACCGGTGGCCGTGGTGGCGCAGCAGATCGGCGCTGACCGCAGCACCGCTTACCGCATGCTGCTGACGCTGATCGACGCGGGCTATGTCGATCGCGATGCGAGCGGCAAGCACTACAAGCTCAGCTACAAGGTACTGTCGCTGACCCGGTACCTGCAGCACGACGACCGGATCGCCGAGCTGGTGGCGGCATCACTGCGCAGCATCTCCGAACAGACGCGCGAGACAACGCACTACTGCGTGCGCGACCGTTTCGAATCGGTGCTCCTGTATCGGGTGCACGGCACGCAGCGTGTGGCCATCGACTTCAAGATCGGCGACCGAGCGCCCTTGCACTGCACGTCGATCGGCAAGGTACTGCTGTGCCGCGAGGATGAGGACTTTCTCGAACAGGTGCTGGCGCGTGGCTTGCCCAGGTTTGCCCGGCGCACCATCGTCGAGCCGGACGCACTGCGCGCCGAGCTTCGGCGCGTGTGCCGCCAGGGCTTCGCCTACGACGAGTTCGAGTTCGCCGACGACATGCGCTGCGTGGCAGTGCCCGTGTTCGACAAGAGCGGCCTGCTGCACGGCGGCATCAGCCTGTCGGGGCCGAGTTCGCGCTACACGCAGGAGCGGCTGGTGGAACTGCGGGACTGTGCATTGCGCGAGGCCCGCGAGTTGTCGGCCCGATTGGGCTATGAGTGGCCGGCACCGTAGGCGGACACGACCGACGCCTTCCTGGGCGATGATGTCGAATCCCGCCCACAGTCGGCTGGGCCCCAGACCACCGCCGAGGCGTCCCACCCATTTCCGACCCGTCGATGCTGATCAAAGGCCTGAAGGGCACCGCCGACGCAAGCCGCTTCGAGCATCTGCCTGCCGGCCTGCAGTCGTTTGAGCAGGACCGTCAGGCACCCAAGGGCCCTGCGCCGCCCGAATTCGGCGCTGACACTGTCCTACACCGCTGCACTGACGCTGGATGGGCCAGATTCCTTGCCCGACGCAAGCGCACTGCACAGACGCCCGTGCCGCCGAGCCAGAAGAAACATCCACAAGCCGATTAGCGCTGCGCCGACAAGGGCAGCGTCAAGACAACAGCGAGAAAGGGCGACGTCAGCACGCTGCAGCGCAGCGTCTGCACCGCCGCCAGGCAACGCGCGGCTGCACCTTGCTGCAGAAGGCCCGCCGCAGCCAGAAGCGCTCGAGTCGGCTTGTCGCAGATGGTGCGTGCCGTACGTGTCCCTGTGTCGATGCCGGACCCGTCATTTGACTGGATGGCCAGTCGAGGCTAGCCGGCCGAACAGTGTCTTGATGGCTGCCATGTCCATCGGTTATGGATCCAGAATTTGGAACAGTTACGGTTCTAGGCACAGCAGTGACGGCCTCCGGTCGTCTGGCGACGGTGCTCGAGTGGGTTCAGCTTCGTCCTATGAGGCTGCGCCGCGCAGCGTCAGCGCGATCACCGCACCAGTTTCACCGTCCGCGCCGGCCGCTTCAGCGTGACTTTGCTCTGCCCCTGCGTGCCAGCCACCTGCACTTCGATGCGCTGCATGCGCTTGAAGGCGACGAAGAGGCCCAGTTCGAGCGTGCGCAACTGCTGCGGCTGGCCGCAGGTGTATTCGTAGCTGGCTTCGAGGTCTGCATGTTCGTCCCCGGCCGCCTTGGCGGCCGCCCCCGAAACCGGCGCCTTGCCGATTGCCGTGTTGGTCGGCTCCAGCACCGGCGCCGAGACCTCGGCCTTGCTCAGCGTGCACTGCGCTGCCGGATCGGGCTTGAACAGCTCGCCGCCGCTGCGCAGGCGCGCCAGCACATCGGATGCGGCCTTGCGTTCGGCATCGGTGCGGGGCGCACGCTCGAAACCCAGCAGGCTGTCCAGCGGCGACTCCAGGGCCACCGTGAGCTTGTTGCCTTCGATGGCCACGTCCAGTTTCGCCACACCGTGCTCGTGAGCCTTGCCGGCGTGGGCCGACGGCAACGTAGCGATCAAGAGCGCCATGGCGGACGTTGCCAGAGCAAACGTCAGGGCAGTCGGGTTCATCTTCATCGGTGATCTCCTTGGGTTGAAAGCTCAGCGTGGCGCGGTCAGCGCCGCCACCAGCACGCGGGTGTTGTGTTCGAAGAGCTTGAGGTAGGTGTCCGCCGGCCCGCCCGCTGCAGACAGTGCGTCCGAGTACAAGGTTCCACCCACCCGCACGCCGGCCTCCTGCGCGATGCGTTGAATCAGTCGCGGGTCGCTGATGTTCTCGACGAACAGGGCGCGCACGCCATCCTTCTTGATCTGGCGGATGAGCCGGGCCACGGCGGCGGCCGAGGGCTCGCTGTGCGTGTTCCAGCCCTGCGGCGCCATGAAGTCCACACCGTAGGCCGCAGCGTAATAACCGAAGGCGTCGTGCGAGGTGATGACCCGGCGCTGGGCGCGCGGGATGGCGCCGAGTTGTTCACGCACCTGGCGGTCCAGCCCGTTGAGTCGTTGCAGGTAGGCCGCGCTGCGCTCGATCAGTTCAGCCTGGTGCTGAGGCCAGCGCGGGGCGATGGCGTCGCGCAGCGTGGCCACATAGCGCTGCGCCAAGGACAGGTCTTGCCAGGCGTGCGGGTCGGTGCCGTGGTCACCGCCCTGGCGTGGGCTGATACCGCGGCTGGCCACGACCACCGGCCCGCGATAGCCCGAGACCTTTACCAGCCGGTCGATCCAGCCTTCGTAACCCAGGCCGTTGACCACCACCAGGCCGGCCTGCGTCAACCGCCTGCCATGCGTGGGCGTGGGCTGGAAGACGTGCGCGTCGGCATCGGCCCCGACCAGCACGCTGACTTCGATTGCGGCCGGTGCGATCTGGCGCACCATGTCGGCCAGGATGGAGAAGCTGGCCACGATCTGCGGCGCAGTCTCGGGTGCGCCGGGCTGCGCGCGCAAGCTCAGCACGGGCCAGGCCGCCACAGCGGCCAGCGCGGTGGTTTGGATCAGGTGACGACGGTTGATGAATGTCATGGGTCGGACAGGGTTCAGCGGCTGAGGTGAGCGGGTTTTCGCAGGTGGCGCCACAGCACGCCATCGCGGGCCCCGAACAGGACGGACAGGACATAGGCCGCGCCGCACACCAGCACGATGCAAGGGCCCGATGGCAGTTCGGCGTGGTACGACAGCAGCAAGCCCAGCGTGCCCGACACCGCGCCGATGGCCACCGCCACTGCTGCCATCGCTGGCAGCCCGGCGACCCAGAAGCGCGCTGCCGTGGCGGGCAGCATCATCAAACCCACGGCCATCAAGGTGCCCAGGGCCTGGAAGGCACTCACCAGGTTGGCCACCAGCAGCACCAGCAACGCCATGTGCACGGCCGCACCCGGTCCGCCCACGCTGCGCAGGAAGCCGGGGTCGAAGCTCTCCAGCACCAGCGGCCGGTACAGCAGCGCCAGCGCCCACAGCGTGACGCTGGCGACGATGGCGATCTGCAGCAGCGCCGCGTCATCCACCGCCAGCACGCTGCCGAACAGCATGTGCATCAGGTCGATCTGGCTGCCGCGCAGCGACACAAGCAACACGCCCAGCGCCAGCGCGATGAGGTAGAAGGCGGCAAAGCTGGCGTCTTCGCGTTGGGGCGTGTGGCGGGTGACGAAGCCAGCTGCCAAAGCCACGGCCAACGCGGCGATGAAACCACCCAGGCTCATGGCTGGCAGCGACAGGCCCGCCAGCAAAAAACCGGCCGCCGCGCCGGGCAGCACGGCATGTGCCATCGCGTCGCCCACCAGACTCATGCGGCGCAGCACCAGCAGGCAGCCGATGGGCGCGCTGCCCAGCGACAGCGCCCAGGTCGCCACAAGCGCCCGGCGCATGAACGGGAATTCGACGAAGGGCCCGACGAGGGCTTGCACAACGACGCTCATGCAACCCGTTCGCAACGCGGTGCTGCATCGTCCCAGGCTTCGGCCATCTGGCGCGCCTTGAACAGGTGCGCCGCGTCCAGCACCTGCGCCGTCGGGCCCCAGGCCACGGGCTCGCGTGCCAACAGCAAGGTGTGTTCGAAGTTCGCACGCACCTGGTCCAGGTCGTGCAGCACGGCGATGACGGTGCGCGCTTCGTGCCGCCAGCGGTGCAGCAGCGCCAGCAGGTCGGCGGTGGTGCGAGCGTCGATGGCGTTGAAGGGCTCATCCAGCAGGATCAGTTCAGCGTCCTGCACGAGCACACGCGCAAACAGCACGCGCTGCGCCTGGCCGGCTGACAGTTCCCCCAGCAGGCGCTGCCCGAAGCCCGACAGACCGACGGCGGCGAGCGCCTCGTCCACGCGCCGGCGGTCAGCGCCGCGCAGCGCACCGAAGTTGCCGATGCACGCCCACAGGCCCATGGCCACCGCGTCGAACACCCGCACCGGAAAGCTGCGGTCCAGCGCCGAGGCCTGTGGCAGGTAGGCAATACGAAGCGCTGTGTCGTGTTCGATGCGGCCTTCATAGCCGCGCAGGGTGCCCCCCAGCGCGCCGAGCAGACTGCTTTTGCCTGCGCCGTTGGGACCGACCACGGCCGTCATCGCGCCGGCCACGAAGCTGCCGCTGAGGTGGTGCACGGCGGGGTGGCCGCGGTAGGCCACGGTGAGGTCGAGCAGACGAACGGTAGACGGCGCGACTGTCATGCCAGCGCCCAGGCCACCAGAGCCCACAAGCCGGCAACGATCATCGTGGCCCACAGCAGGCGCACACCCGCGCCCGCCGTCAGCACGGCTGCCTCGGCAGGCGACGGGTCATCCGCGGTGCCGGTGCGCGGCCGTGCTTCGCGCAGGGGCACGGCGTGGCGCCGTGGCGGTTGTGCGGAGCGCACAGTCCTTGCAGCGGCCGTACAGCGTCAAGTCGTGGTCTTCCACCGTGAAGCCTTGCGGCGCCAGCGCAGACAGGTTGCCCGGGCAGGCATGCACGTCGAACACGCGGTCGCACTGCCGACACTGGAAATGGTGGTGGTGATGGTGCCCGGCCAGCTCGAAGCGCGGGTTCTCGCCGGGCAGGTTCACCGGCTGCAACTCGCCCTCGTCCACCAGCGCCTTGAGGTTGCGGTAGACCGTGGCAATGCCCAGACCCGGCACCTGCTGTTGCGCAGCGTCCAGCACCTCTTGCGGCAGCAGCGGGCGCTCGGCATGGGCGATGGCGTCGCGGATGGCAGAGCGTTGGCGGGTGTTTCGTTCCATGCATGCAGCGTACCGGATTCTTGAATCCCTATATGATAACGCTGTCGCATTAGCAATAACCGGAGTTCGGGCAGTCCGCCTGGCGCCCGAAGTTCCCATGAAGCCAAACTGCCTGCCCGTCACCGTCCTGTCCGGCTTCCTTGGCGCGGGCAAGACCACGCTGCTCAACCACATCCTGGCCAACCGCGAAGGCCTGCGGGTGGCAGTGATCGTCAACGACATGAGCGATGTGAACATCGACGTGCAGATGATCGAGCGCAGCGCTGACAACGCAGGGGCAGCGCTGTCGCGCACCGACGAAAAGCTGGTCGAGATGAGCAACGGCTGCATCTGCTGCACGCTGCGCGAAGACCTGCTGCTGGAGGTCAAGCGCCTGGCTGCAGAAGGGCGCTTCGACTACCTGTTGATTGAATCCACCGGCATTGGTGAACCCCTGCCCGTGGCCGCCACCTTCGACTTCACGAGCGAGGAAGGCGACTCGCTGAACGACGTGGCCCGCATCGACACCATGGTGACCGTTGTGGACGCTTTCAACCTGCTGGCCGATCACAGCAGCACCGACCTGCTCAGCCAGCGTGGCGAGGTCGCCGGTGATGAAGACAACCGCAGTCTGGCCGCGTTGCTGACCGAACAGATCGAGTTTGCCGACGTGGTGGTGGTCAACAAGATCGACAAGGTGGATGCGGCACGGCGCGCCGAAGTCACGGCGGTGGTGAAGGCGCTGAACCCGACGGCGCAGGTGGTGTTCGCCGACCACGGCAAGGTGCCGCTGAAGGCTGTGCTCGGCACGGGCCTGTTCAACCTGGAACGTGCCAGCGCCATGCCCGGCTGGGCACGCGAACTCGAAGGCAAGCACACGCCCGAGACTGAGGCCTACGGCATCACCAGCTTCGTTCTCAGAAGCCGTCAGCCACTGCACCCCTGGCGCTTCTCCACCTTCATGGATCTGCCGCTGCCGGGCCTGATCCGCGCCAAGGGCTACGTCTGGCTGGCCAGCCGGCCCGACTGGGTGGTGAACTACTCACGCGCCGGCAACACCGCCACGCACGAGCCCGCAGGCCGCTGGTGGGCCGCCGCACCGCGCGAACGCTGGCCAGCCATAGGCACGCCCGAGCGGCAGAACATCGACGCGCGCTGGAAAGAGCCCTATGGCGACCGACTCAACGAAGTCGTGTTCATCGGGCGCAACATGGACCGCGCCGCCATCGAGCAAGCCTGGAAGGCCATGCACCTGAACCACACCGAAACGCGAAAGGGTGAGCGGGGCTTGAAGGGCTGGGCGGGCCTGCCCGACCCGTTCCCGCAATGGCAGCGCACGGGTGAGGCGGTCGCGGCATGAAGACCCCCGTCATCCCACGAACCTACGCGCAGTGGCGTCACTGCATCGAGGTGGAATGCGGCATCCCGCTGGAACCGGCCTTCATCCAGGCACGGCTGTCGGTGCTGCGTGACCCGGCACACGACGAGACGCGCCGCTTCGCCCAGCTCTACGGCCAGCCGCATGCCCGCGACGTGCTGGGCTGGTTCGAGCAAGACCAGGCCACTGCGGCCTGAAACCGATCAACCTGGAGATCCCCATGAACCTCATCCCCGTCGCCATCCTCACCGGCTTCCTCGGCAGCGGCAAGACCACGCTGCTCCAGCGCATCCTGAAGGAGCAACACGGCCACCGGATTGCGGTCATCGAAAACGAATTCGGTGAAGCCGGCATCGACAACGAACTGCTGGTGCAGGACCGCGACGAGCAGATCATCGAGATGAACAACGGCTGCATCTGCTGCACCGTGCGCGGCGACCTGGTGCGCATCCTGGGTGAGCTGGCCGCGAAGAAAGATGCTGGCACGCTGCACTTTGACCGTGTCGTCATCGAGACCACCGGCCTGGCTGACCCCGCGCCGGTGGCGCAGACCTTCTTTGTCGATGACGAAATCAGCCAGAAATACTTGCTGGACGCCATCGTCACCATGGTCGATGCCGTGCACGCCGATGCGCAGTTCGACGAACACCATGAAGCGCAGGAGCAAGTCGCCTTTGCAGACCGCATCCTGATCACCAAGAGTGACCTGGCCAGCGCCGAGGAGCTGAAGGCGCTGCGCCAGCGCGTGGTGCAGATGAACCCGCGCGCCAAGATCGGCGAGGCGCGCAACGGCGTGGCCAGCATCGACGACCTGCTGGACATCCGCGGCTTCAACCTCAACGCCATTCTCGAGATCGAGCCCGAATTCCTGACCGATGTCAGCCACGAGCACGACGACGATGTCACCTCGTTCGTCTTTCGCGCTGAAAAGCCTCTGGACCTGGACCGCACCGAAGACTTTCTGAGTGGCGTGATCCAGGTCTACGGCGCCAAACTGATGCGCTACAAAGGCGTGCTCAGCGTCAAAGGTCAGGACCGGCGCGTCGTCATCCAGGGCGTGCACATGCTGATGGGCAGCGACCTTGGCGCCGCCTGGAAGCCGGGCGAGAAGCGCGACTCGAAGATGGTGTTCATCGGCCGCGACATGCCCAAGGATGTATTGCTGGCCGGGCTGGCGCAGTGCGTGGTGGGCGCGGGTCCATGAGGTTGGGCGATGGGTTGACGGCGAAATTCGCAGGCTTTGCAGTCTTCACTATGGGCTGCGGCAGTGCTTTTGCGCAGACCGCGCCGGAGCGAGTCGAAATCACCGGCCAGCGCACGCAGGGCACCGTGCTGACGCAGCCGTCCACGGCCGGCAGCCGCCTGGGGCTGACACCGCTCGACACCGCCGCCAGCGTGTCGGTGCTGGACGGCGAGCGCGTGCGCGAGCTGGGCCTGTCCAGCCTGATCGACGCCAAGACCTTGGCGCCCGGCATCAGTTCGGCCCCCAACCCGGGCAACGGCGGCAACCTGCTGTCGGCGCGCGGCTTCTCGGGCCAGAACTCGGTCAAGCAGCTTTACCGCGGGTTGGAAATCTCCAACGCCGGCGGCGTCGTGAGTTTTCCGTTCGACCCCTGGAATGTGGAGCGCATCGAGACGCTGTCGGGCCCGGCTTCGGTGCTGTACGGCGCCGGTGCCATTGGCGGTGCCGTCAATGTGGTGCCGCTGGCGCCGTCACTCAAGCGGCTGGAGGGCCGCGCGGCGTTGGCTGCCGGGTCTTTCAAGTCACTGCACCAGGCCGTCAGCCTGAGCGGGCCACTGACCCCGGGGCTGGGTTTTCGGGTGGACGCCAGCCACCGCAGCAGCGACGGCTGGGTCGACCGCGGCGAGTCCGACACCGTGGCTCTAAGTGCAGCTTTGCGCTGGGACGCCAGCGAACGGCTGCGCCTGACCGCAGCGTGGGACTACGGCCAGCAGCACCCGCAGCATTACCTGGGCACGCCCGTGTTCCAGGGTGCCCCGGCACCCGGTACGCGACGCGTGAACTACAACGTGCTGGACAACCGGCATTACTTCGAGGATCAGTGGCTGACACTGGCCCTGGAATGGCAGCTGCGTCCCAACCTGGCGCTGGCCAGCACGGTCTACCGTGTCGACCACGACCGCGCCTACCGCGACACCTTCACCTTCACCTACCTGCCGGCCACCGCCACCGTGCCGGCGCAGGTGCGGCGCACGAACTTCCGCGACATCGCCGTGGCCCCGCAGCGGCAGTATGGGCAGCAGGGCTGGCTGCGCTGGGACACGCAGGTCGGCGCTGTAGCGCTGCAGTTGCTGGGCGGCGTCGACCTCAGCCGCATGCATTACGACCGCGAAGACAACGTGCGCGCGGGCACATCGCCGGTCGATGCGCTGAACCCGAACCTGGGCGTGTATCTGGACTTCTACCGCGGTGAATCGCGCCGCGAGTACGTCATGCGGCTGATGCAGACCGGGGCCTTTGGTGAGGCACGGCTGAGTTTCGGCCCGGCCTGGAGCCTGAACCTCGGTTTGCGCCACGACCGCTACCGCAACCGCCGCGACGGCCTGGCCACCCCCAGCCTTACATTCGCCGACCTCGAAGGTGTGGGCTGGCATGTCGGCGCAGTCTGGAAGCCCACTGCCACCTGGTCGGTGTACGCGCAGACGGCAGCGGCCACCGACCCGGTGGCTTCACTGGCCAGTGTGGGCGCGGCCCAGCAGGGCTTCGAACTGTCGCCCGGCCGCCAGGTCGAAGTCGGCAGCAAGGCCCAGCACCAACTGGGCGCGCTTGAGCTGGAGTGGACGCTGGCGCTTTTCGACATCACCAAGCGCAAGCTGCTCACGCCCAGCCTGGCCAACCCCTCGCTGACCGTGCAGGTCGGCCAGCAGTCC
>JBBRCN010000105.1:0-13892 GCA_038204775.1 Burkholderiales bacterium
CCTTGGCCTTGAGCTCGGCCACGGCGCGCAAGGTGCCCAGCACGCTGGCGGCACCGCCCATGTCGTACTTCATCTCATCCATCTCTGCCGCAGGCTTGATAGAGATGCCGCCGGTGTCGAAGGTGATGCCCTTGCCCACCAGCACCACCGGTGCTTCGTTCTTGGCGCCGCCCATCCAGCGCGCAACGATGAACTTCAGCGGTTCATCCGATCCTTGCGCCACCGCCAGGAACGAACCCATGCCGAGCTTTTCGCAGTCCTTGCGTTCCAGCACTTCGACCTTCAGGCCGTGGTCCTTGCCCAGCTTGCGCGCCTGCAGCGCCAAGTGACTGGGCGTGCACAGATTGGCCGGGCGGTTGGCGCAGTCGCGTGCCAGCGTGGTGCCTGCTGCCAGCGCCTGGCCGATGCGCAGGCCTTCGGCTGCAGCGGCGGTCTCGGCCTTGTCGCACAAAAGACTCACGGCCTTCAGCTTGCCCGGCGCAGGCGCACTGGGTTTGGTGTCGCGGTACACGTAAACGCCGTCGCTGACAGCGGCAACAAGCGCTTCACCGTGCGCGGCGCTCAGCCCACCAAATCCGGCACAGCACACGGCCAGGTTGCGTGTGCCGCCGGACTTGAACAGGGTCAATCCTGCGGCCAAGGCCTTGCGCAAGGCCTTGGCGCTGTTGTCACCCGCAAAGACAAATCCGACTCGAGCCGCCTTGACGCCGGACACCCGGTGCGCATACAGCGCCTGTCCGGGTTTGCATTCAAAGTCACCGTCGCGCAGCGCACGTGTCAGCTCATCGGCCAGTGGCTGGTCCAATGTGCTGGCGGCATCGGCCGTTGCCAGCACCACCAGCAAGCCGTCTGCAGTCACAGCTGACAGGCCAGCAGCGGGAACCGCCTGCGTCTTGAAGTCCATAATTCCGTCCAACCTGAGAAAACGGCGGATGTTATTCGATTCAACTGTGCGTCGTGAGCTGGCGCGGGGCTTTGGTGCCACGCTCGTGGTGGTGCTCACCATCGTGCTGACGAACTTCCTGATCCGTACCGTGCGCGACGCCGCCAGCGGCTCTGTGTCTCCGCAGGATGTGGTGCTGCTGCTGGGCTATCTGGCCCTGGGCTACCTGCCGATGATCCTGGCGCTGTCGCTCTTTGTCGCGGTGGTTGTCGGCCTGGGTCGCATGTACCGTGACAGCGAGATGGCCATCTGGTTTGCCAGCGGCGTCGGCCTGTCGCGATTCGTCCGCCCCGTCCTGCGCATGGCCTGGCCGGTGCTGTTGCTGGTGGCGCTGTTGCTGATCTTCGTCTGGCCATGGGGCAACCGCAGCAGCCTGGAATTGCGCGAGCGCTACCAGCAGCGCAGCGACCTGTCACGGGTGACTCCGGGCGTGTTCCAGACCTCCAGCGACGGCCGCAGCGTGTTTTTTGTCGAACGTGAAAGCACCGACGGCGTGAATGCACGCAATGTCTTCATCCTGGCCAACACCGACCGGGGCGAGTCGGTCACCTCGGCACGATCGGGCCGCCTCGAAGCCGCTGGCGACAGCCGCTTCCTGGTGCTGGAGCGGGGCCAGCGCAACGACATTGACAGCCAGAGCAATGAACGCACCCTGTCCAGCTTCGAAAGCTACCGTGTGCTGGCCAGCGAACGCGCCGCGCGGTCGGCCGACAACCAGCCGCCCCGTGTGGTCAGCACCTGGGACCTGATCAACCGACCCACGCCACGCAACCAGGGTGAGCTGAGCTGGCGCTTCGGCCTGCTGCTGGGTGCGGCCAACCTGCTGCTGCTGGGCATCGGCCTGTCGGCCACCAACCCCAGGCGCGCCAGCAACTGGAACCTGTTGTTTGCGCTGATGGCCTTTGGCATCTACTACAACCTGATCAGCCTGTCGCAGGCCTGGGTGGCCGGTGAACGAATGGGCATGGGGCTGGCCCTGGCCGGCCTGCACGGCGCCGTGTTCTTGCTGGCGCTGGCCTTGCTGTGGTGGCGCGACCATGCGGCCGTGGCCAGTTGGCGCAGGCTGCGTGCTGCATGAAGACCATACGACGCTTGCTGTACCGCGACATTGTTGCCTCGGTGCTCTTTGTCGCGCTGGCCTTTCTGTCGCTGTTTTTTTTCATCGACTTCGTCGACCAGCTGGAAGGTGTGGGCAGCCGCGGACGCACCGCCTGGCACGCGGTGTTGGCGGCGCTGCTCGAACTTCCTGGGCATCTGTACGAACTGGCGCCCATCGCGGTGCTGATCGGCACCATCTATTCGCTGGCGCGGATGGCGCAGAGTTCGGAGTTCACCATCCTGCGCACCGGCGGCCTGGGGCCTGGGCGGGCGCTGTCTCTGCTGGCCGTGCTGGGGCTGGTGTTCGGGCTGGTGACCTTTGTCGTCGGCGACTACCTGTCACCGGCCGCCAAGCGCGAAGGTGTGCTGCTGAAGGCCCGCTTTTCAGGCGGCATTTCGCTGGGCGGCGGCGGCGCCTGGTTGAAGGAGAAGCGCAGCACGCCGCAAGGTGAACGCAGCTACTCGGTCAACGTGACCGGCACCAGCGCAGGCGGCGGCCTGGCGGGCATTCGCATCTTCGAGTTCGACAGCGATGGTCGTCAGGTGTCGCGCATCGAGTCACCCGAGGGTCGCGTGGCCGACGACGGCAGCTGGACCCTGAGCGACGCGCAGGTCACGCAGTGGCCAGCAGCCCGCGAGGCCGGCACGCCCGCGGTGCAAGTCAGGCGCGAGGCCCAGTTGATCTGGCCCAGCACGCTCAGCGCCCAGGTGGTGGCCGCCGCCGTGCTGCCCGTGGGCACCATGAGCACGGTTGAACTGTGGCGCTACAGCAGACATCTCAGCGCCCAGGAACAAGCGGCACAAGGCCACCAGATCCGCTTCTGGCGCCAGGCGCTGTACCCGCTGGCCTGCTTGGTGATGGTGGCGCTGGCCCTGCCATTCGCCTACCTGCACGCTCGCGCGGGCAGCGTGAGCCTGAAGGTCTTTGGCGGCATCATGCTGGGCATCAGCTTTGTGTTGCTGAACAACCTGGCCGGCCACGTCGGCATGCTGCGCGGCTGGACGCCGTGGGTGGCTGCAGCGGCGCCCAGCCTGGCCTACCTGCTGATGTCCATGGCGGCTTTTGCCTGGCTGGTGCGCTACCGTTAGGGCCATGAGCCCAGGTCTGATCCTCTTTGCCCACGGTGCGCGCGACCCGCGCTGGGCTGCACCTTTCGAGGCCGTTGCCGCGCAGGTGCGTGCCCAGCGGCCCGGCGTATTGGTGCGGCTGGCTTTTCTTGAGTTCATGTCGCCCACCCTGCCGCAAGCCGGCGCTGAACTGGCAGCAGCCGGCTGCACGCAACTGCAAGTGCTGCCGATGTTTCTGGGCGCCGGTGGCCATGTGCGCAAGGACTTGCCGCTGCTCATCGCCAGCCTGCGCAGTGCGCACCCGGGCCTGCAGGTGAGCTTGCACCCGGCAGTCGGTGAACTGGACGACGTGACGCGGGCCATGGCTGCCGCCGCGCTGCAACTGATCGATACCGCGACATGAACCTGCACCAGTTCCGCTTTGTGCAAGAGGCCGTGCGGCGCAACCTGAACCTCACAGAAACAGCGAAGGCGCTGCACACGTCGCAGCCTGGCATCAGCAAAGCCATCCTGGAACTTGAAGAAGAGCTGGGCGTGGACATCTTTGCCCGTCACGGCAAGCGCCTCAAGCGTGTCACCGAACCGGGCCAGCTGGTGCTGAAGTCGGTGGAGCTGATCATGCGCGAGCTCGCCAACCTCAAGCGCATCGGCGAGGAATACTCCAAGCAAGACGCTGGTACTTTGTCCATCGCCACCACCCACACGCAAGCGCGCTACTTCCTGCCCGAACCGGTGGCTCAGTTGCGCAAGCGATTCGCCAAGGTCCAGGTCGTGCTGCACCAGGGCATGCCGGAACAGGTGGCGCGCATGCTGCTGGACGACGTGGCTGAAATCGGCCTGGCCACTGAAGCCTTGTCCTTGCACGAAGGCCTGGTCACCCTGCCCTGCTACGAATGGCAGCACGTGATGGTGGTGCCGGCCAACCACGCGCTGGCGCAGGTGGAAAGGCCAACGCTCGAACAGCTGACTGCTTACCCGCTGGTGCTGTACCACCCCACCGTCACCGGCCGCACGCGCATCGATCAGGCTTTCGAACGTGCGCGGCTGAAGCCCACGGTGGCGCTGGAGGCCATCGACTCTGATGTCATCAAGACCTACGTGCGACTGGGCCTGGGCGTGGGCGTGGTCACCGAACTGGCGATGCACACGCCCGAACCCGACCTGGTGTCGCAGCCGCTGGGCCACCTGTTCGGCAGCAACACCACGCACCTGGCCTTCAAGCGCGGCGCCTACCTGCGCCAGTTCGTGATCGCCTTTGCCGAGCTCTTGTCGCCTCGGTTGTCCGGGTCACTGATCCAGCGCGCGATGAACGGTCAAGGCTCCGACTACCAACTTTGATCTTCCGATGTCCATGAGCACGATCGACGCATACCGCACGCCCGCCATCGAAAGCCGCCTGCCCAAGGTGGGCACCACCATCTTCACGGTGATGTCCGCACTGGCGCAGGAGACTGGCGCTGTCAACCTGGGACAAGGCTTTCCGGACTTCAACTGCGACCCGGCTTTGTTGAAGCAGGTGAGCGACGCCATGCACGAAGGCCTGAACCAGTACCCGCCCATGGCCGGTGTGCCGCAGCTGCGGCAGGCCATGTCCGCAAAGATCCAGGCGCTTTACGGCCGGCGCTACGACCCGCTTACCGAGATCACCGTGACGGCCGGCGCCACGCAAGCCATCCTGACAGCGGTGCTGGCCTGCGTGCACCCGGGCGATGAAGTCATCGTGCTGGAGCCCTGCTACGACAGCTACGGCCCCAACATCGAACTGGCTGGTGGCACCGTGGTGCGTGTGCCCCTGATACCGGGCACCTTCCGCCCCGACTTTGCACGCATCGCTGCGGCGATGAGCCCGCGCACGCGACTGCTCATCATCAACAGCCCGCACAACCCCAGTGCCACGGTGTGGACCGCATCGGAGATGCAGCAACTATCCGACCTGCTGGCACCCACCGACGTGCTGCTGATTTCCGACGAGGTCTACGAACACATGGTGTTCGACGGCGCGCCGCATGTCAGCGCCTCGTCATTGCCGGCGCTGGCAGCACGCAGTTTTGTCGTCAGCAGCTTTGGCAAGACCTACCATGTCACCGGCTGGAAGGTGGGCACGGTGGCCGCACCTGCGTCGCTGATGGGCGAGTTCCGCAAAGTGCACCAGTTCAACGTCTTCACCGTCAACACACCGGTGCAGCATGGCCTGGCGCGTTTCATGGCCGACCCAGCGCCCTACCGCGAGTTGCCGGCCTTTTACCAACGCAAGCGCGACCTCTTCCGCGACGGTCTGGCTCAAACCCGGCTGCGGCCGCTGGTCAGTCAGGGCAGTTACTTCCAGCTGGTGGACTACAGCGCCGTGAGCGACCTGCCCGAGGCCGACTTCTGCCTGTGGCTGACACGCGAAGTGGGCGTGGCCGCGATCCCGCTGTCGGTGTTCTACGAAGCCGGCTTCGAACAACGGCTGGCGCGGCTGTGTTTTGCCAAACAAGACAGCACGCTGGTGTCGGCGCTGGAGCGGCTGCGCCGGCTCTGAGCCCCAGCAGCGTGTCCTCGCCGCGTCCTCGCCGCGTCCTCGCCGCGTCCTGGCCGCGTGCTGGCCGCGTCAGTGCCGCGTCAGTGCCGCGGTGGTGTCGGCGGCTTGTCGTCCAGCAGGTCGAAGATGCTGGTCGGGCGGTCGATGGCCGACACATCAAAGTCCACCGGGGCGGTCGGCCTGTCGTCGGGCACTTGCGTGTCGCGGAAGGCGTCGCGCTCCAGCCTCTGAAAGGGCGAAGGTGCGGTGCTGCTGAAGTCGCCGCCATCGGCCATGGGCAGCAGCAGGTCGACGTTGCCGGTGTCGGCAGCGCCCCGGTCCAGCAGGTCACGCGCCAGTGAATAGAGGAACAGCACTTCGCGGTAGGCCGGCAGATCAAACAGTTCGCCGCGTGACTTGCGAAACAGCAGCGCCTCGAGCTCGGCCATCGCATCCAGCGGGCGCGGCCACACCTGCTGCAAGCGCGGGATGACACCCGAGTAGTCGTCCAGCGAACGGCCGTGGCCCAGGTCAACGCCCCACTCCGGCGCATAGGCGTTGAAGCGGTGGTTGAACCGCGTGCGCATGCGGTCGTAGGCTTCTCGGTCGTCGCGCCGGTGGTGGATTTCCAGCAACTTCAGGTAGGGCAACGGGCTGCCACCGCCGGTGCTGCGCAGGTGTTCCACCAGCAGGTCGATGGCGGCGTCGTCCTGCCCCAGAACGACAAAAAATTCCGCCTGCTGTTCGAGGTCAATCAGCTCTTCAATGGACACATCACGCGGCGCACCCTCATCACTGCCCGGGCGCATCAGCGGCAGGGTGCGCTGGGTCAGGGTTTCCGGCTCGGGCGCGCGCTCGCGGTCACCCTCACGCTCAGTCGCAAGATCGGGCGGCCGGGTGTCATCAGGTGCCAGCGTGCTGTCCGGCGGCGGCCAGGCCACGGGCGGTGCAGGCGGTGGCCAGGCTGGTGAACCGCGACCACGCACAGCAGCAGCGGCTGAGGACGCCGGCCTGAGCTCGGAAGTGACAAAGGGAATGGGTGCGGTGGGTTGGCGGCTGGGCGTGGCCTCGGTCACGGGGTCGGGCACGCGCGGTGGCGCAACGGCCTCGCGCCACACCTGCTGGCGTTCGCTCTGCACACGGCCCAGGCGCCAGGCCAGCCATGCCGCCAGAGCGGCCAACAGCGCGGCCATCACCATCAGCGGCAGCACCAAGAAGCTGGAGCCTTCGGCATCTGTCAGGCGCTGCTTGAACTGGGCCGCCAGGTCACGGCTGGACTTGGCCTCTTCCCGCAACTGTTCGACCGTGCGCTCGAGAACCGAAATGCGCTCGGCGGAAGCCGATGCCGAAGACGCAGCCGCACGGGCCGCACTCGCCGCCTGCGCAACAGCGGCCAGCGCTTCTTCCACTGCCGTGGCAGTGCCGGCTTGGGCGGTTTGCGCCGGTGTGTCCACAAAGTCCAGGCGCAGCCGAGCCGGTGTGCCCCCTGCGCCAAGGGCGCCGGTCTGCGTGGTGGCAGCAGCAGCTGCACGCGCGGCAACCGCGCGCTCTTGACGTGCCAAACGTTCCGCACGCGCCGCACGCGCCGCGGCGCGGCGCTCGGCGCGGCGCTGCGCCCGACGCTCGGCTTCGGCGGGATCGATCGGGGCTTGTGTCAATTGAGCCGAGGCCGTGTCTTGCGTGCGGGCCGCAGCAGCGCGAGAACTTGACAACCCCGTGCTCGGACGCAGAACAGTAGCCGCTGTGCCTGCATCCGGCCCAGCCGCAGAACCGGCAGTTCTGACGCTGGAGCCAACCGCTGCCGCTGGCAAGGCCACTGCAGCTTGACCTTCTTGCACAGGGGCCGGATTGACGGCAAAGGCCGGCGCCTGTGCCGCAGCCGTCAGGACCGGCGGATCGGCCAGCACCACGTAGCGGCGGGTGATGCGCGCCGAACAACCCACGGCCAGCTGGATGCCAACCACCGGCTCGTCGATGGCCGGCTGGGTGATGACCCGAACTCGAGCGGTGTCGGGCCCGGTCATCTCGACCAGTGCCGTGACTTGCGACGGTGGCACACGGCGGTCGCCGGACGTGACTTCGGCCGACACACATTCGGGGCCTATCGTCTCGCCAGGGTCCAGGCGCACCTGCACGGCAAAATCCAGCGGCTGGCCCAACACGGCTGAGCTTGAACCCGAGCCCAAACCGGCTGCCGTGGCCGCTGTCACGGCCAGGGCCGAGACACTGCCAATCGCCAACGCCAGCCAGGCCTGTTTTGTTTGCATGCGGTAAGTGGTGCGTGTAAGCCTAACCGCGGCAGACTCTAGCAGAAGAGCACCCCCCAAAAGACGGTGCAGACGCCGATCAACGCGGCCGTCGGCGGCCCGTGCCAGCGCCGCCGCCGAGGTGTGCAAAAGCACCGGATCAGATGTCGTAACCCGGCAACCGGCGGTCCAGCCGCCGCATCAGTCCGGGCCAGGTGAGCTGTGAGCCCAGGCCCTTGGTCACCGCCGCCGCCTGCTGGCGCGCGGTGGCCACGATGCGCGGGTCCACCGTCACCAGCTCACCACCTCCGGCCATGGCACGGACCTGGATCGTGCACACGGTCTCGAACAGGTACATCGACAAAAAGGCATCGGCCACCGTGCGCCCCACCGTCAGCAGACCGTGGTTGCGCAGCATGAGATGGGACTTGTCACCCAGGTCGGTCACCAGCCGAAGCTTTTCTTCGTCGCGCAGTGCCACACCTTCATAGTCGTGATAGCCCAGCGACGACAGCACGAAGATGGACTGCTGCGACAGCGGCAGCACGCCGCCCTTTTGCGCCGAAACCGCGATGCCGTTGAGCGAATGCACATGCATCACGCAGCCCGCATCATGGCGCGCTTCGTGCACGGCGCTGTGGATCACGAAGCCGGCCGGGTTGACGTCGAACGGGGTGTCCTCGAGCTTCACGCCATGTGCGTCCACCTTCACCAGGCTGGAGGCACAGATCTCCTCGAACATGAAGCCATAGGGGTTGATCAGGAACTGCCCCGTGTGTTCACCGCCCGGCCCCGGCAGGCGCGCGCTGATGTGCGTGAACACCAGGTCGTCCCAACCAAACAACGCCACCAGACGGTAAGCGGCGGCCAGGTCGACACGCAGGCGCCACTCCTGCGGGCTGACCTGGTCACGGCGGTGCGGGATGCTGAGGGCGGCGGTGGGCATGAGGGTCCTTGCGGCAAAGGGGCTGGTTGTGACGAATGGACGCGGTGGCCACGCGATGGACAATGAATGGCTCGGACAAGTTTTCCCCATCGTCGCGCTGCTGTCGCGTCAGAGACAAGCCATGAATACCCCCGTTCTTACAATCGAAGAGCTTCACAACATCGAGTCAGGCGCGTGGTTCAGCAAGCTCTCACCCAAGCTGCGGAGCGCGATCCTGTCGCGAACCGCCGTGCGCCGGCTGTCCGATGGCGACCCGCTGGCTTCGCGCGGAACGGCTGCAGAAGAATGGTGCGGCGTGGCGCGCGGTGCGGTGCGCATCAGCTCGGTCTCCTTGTCGGGCAAGCAGGTCACACTGACCTATGCCGAACCCGGCACCTGGTTCGGCGACATCGCACTCTTCGACGGCCTGCCACGCACCCACGATGCAGACGCTCATGGTGCGACCACGATGCTGGTCGTTCGCAAACCCGACTTCAAGGAATTGCTGAGCCAGCACGTGGAGCTGTACGACGCGCTGCTGCGCCTGAACTGCCGGCGCCTGCGGCTGATGTTCAACCAGTTCGAAGATCTCAACACCAGGCCATTGCAAGCGCGCCTGGCCAAGCAGATCCTGCTGCTGGCGCGCAGCTATGGCATCGCCCAGGGCGAAGAAATCCGCATCGGCCTGGCGCTGGCGCAGGAAGACCTGGCGCAGCTGCTGGGCGCTTCACGCCAGCGCGTGAATCAGGAACTGAAAGGCTTCGAGCGCGAGGGCGCAGTGCGTGTCGAACCGACACGGCTGGTGGTGCTGTCACGCGAAAAGCTGCTGGCCATTGCTGACCGCTGAAACACCTAGTAGTCCGTTCTGTCAATGAGATTACAAATGAAATTGATGCATTCGTTCGTCAGGCTAGGCGCAAACCACAGCCATAGCTGCAGCTACGGCGCGGATTTGCAACGACGCATGGCGGTCGAAGGCGCGATTTCATGTAATCGGTTTGGCGGAACGGACTACTAGTCACCATGGACCAGTACACCGGCACACGCGCTGTCTCTGACAGCCACGCCTTTGATGTGGCCGCGCTGCAGGCGCACCTGCTTGCGAATCTGCCGGGTTTTGCCGGACCGCTGGGCGTCGAACAGTTCAAGGGCGGTCAGTCCAACCCCACCTACAAGCTGCTGACGCCGGCCCGCGCCTACGTGATGCGGACCAAGCCCGGGCCAGCGGCCAGACTGCTGCCTTCAGCGCACGCCATCGAACGCGAGTTCCGCGTCATGCACGCCCTGGCCGGCAGCGACGTACCGGTGGCGCAGATGCTGCTGCTGTGCGAAGACGAAGCCGTCATCGGCCGCGCCTTCTACATCATGGAATTCATGGACGGCCGGGTGTTATGGGACCAGTCGCTGCCGGGCTTGTCCAAGGCCGAGCGCGGCGCCATCTACGACGAGATGAACCGGATCATGGCCGCCTTGCACCAGGTGGACGTGGGCGCCGTGGGCCTGGCCAGCTACGGCAAACCCGGCAACTACTTCGAGCGCCAGATCGGCCGCTGGAGCAAGCAGTACCTGGCTTCGGTCACCGAGACCATCGACGAGATGGAGCGACTGATCGCCTGGCTGCCCGCGCACATGCCCACCAGCGCTTTGGACAGTTCGCAGGTCTCGGTGGTGCATGGCGACTACCGGCTGGACAACCTGGTCTTCCACAAAACCCAGCCCCGTGCCATCGCGGTGCTGGACTGGGAACTGTCCACGCTGGGCCATCCACTGGCCGACTTCAGCTACCACTGCATGGCCTGGCACATTCCGCCCGGCACCTTCCGAGGCATCGGCGGCCTGGACCATGCCGCGCTGGGCATACCCAGCGAACAGGACTACGTGCGCCGCTACTGCGAACGCACCGGTCGGTCAGACCCCGGCGCACTGGCGCAGGACTGGAACTTCTACCTGGCTTACAACCTGTTCCGCCTGGCCTCCATCACACAGGGCATTGCCAAGCGTGTGGTGGACGGCATTGCATCCAGCGCGCAGGCCAAGGCCACGGGCGCATCAACCCGGCCCCTGGCCCAGATGGCCTGGCAGTTTGCACAACGCGCGCAGTAAGGCCAGCGGGCATCAAACGCCGAACGGCGCGCTCCCACCTTCACCCGGAGAACAAAAAATGGACTTCAGCTACTCAGCCCGCACCCAAGAGTTGCAGGCCCGCCTGCAGGCTTTCATGGCCGAACATGTGTACCCGGCAGAAGCCCGCTACTTCGCCGAGATCGAAGCCAACGCCAAGGCCGGCAAGCGCTGGACGCCGCTGCAGGTGATTGAAGAACTCAAGCCCAAGGCACGCGCGGCGGGCTTATGGAACCTGTTCCTGCCCCCGTCTGCCGAGGGCGCACATGGCCAGGGCAGCACCGATGGCCCGGGTGCCGAAAGCGACGCCGAATTCACATTCGGCCTGAGCAACCAGGACTACGCGCCGCTGGCCGAGATCATGGGCGCCGTGCCCTGGAGCAGCGAGGTCTTCAACTGCTCGGCGCCGGACACCGGCAACATGGAAGTTTTTGCGCGCTACGGCACCGCCGAACACAAGGAGCGCTGGCTCAAGCCGCTGCTGGACGGCAAGATCCGCAGCGCCTTTGCGATGACCGAACCGGCAGTGGCTTCGTCCGACGCGACCAACATCGAAGCCGACATCAGCCGTGAATCCACAAGTGCGGGCGACAGCTACGTCATCAACGGCCGCAAGTGGTGGACCAGCGGCGCCGGCGACCCGCGCTGTGCGGTCTACATCTTCATGGGCAAGACCGACAAACTGGCGCCGCGGCATTCGCAGCAATCCATGATCGTCGTGCCGGCCGACACGCCGGGCATCACCATCCTGCGCCCGCTCACCGTCTTCGGCTACGACGACGCGCCGCACGGCCACATGGAAGTGGACTTCAAGAACGTGCGCGTGCCGGCCTCGGCCGTCCTGCTGGGAGAAGGTCGCGGCTTCGAGATTGCACAGGGCCGACTGGGGCCCGGTCGCATCCACCACTGCATGCGCCTGATCGGCATCGCCGAACGGGCGCTGAAGCTGATGTGCGAACGTGCCGTCAGCCGCACGGCATTTGGCAAGACCATCGCACAGCAGACCGTGACGCAGGAACGCATTGCCGAAGCACGGTGCCAGATCGACATGGCGCGCCTGCTCACGCTGAAGGCCGCCTGGATGATGGACATGGCCGGCAACAAAAGCGCCAAGGCCGAGATCGCGATGATCAAGGTGGTGGCACCGAACATGGCCTGCCAGGTCATCGACTGGGCGATGCAGGTGCACGGCGGCGCGGGCATGAGCCAGGACTTTCCGCTGGCCTACTTCTACACCAATGCCCGCACGCTGCGCTTTGCCGATGGCCCCGACGAGGTGCACCGCAACGCCATCGCCAAGATCGAACTGGGCAAGATCGCGGCACGCTGACGCGCCAAGCCAAGCCGGGCGCCGTGAAAGCCGCGCCTGCAGGTTCTACTTGTTGCGCTCGTCGCCCGGCAACGCGCTGGTGGACCACATGCTGGGCTGCGTGCTGGGCGAGATGGAATCGCTGCTTTCGTTGGCCACGCGCCGAGCCTCGCGCATGGCCACTTCAAACAGACGCAGCCAGCCCTGCAGCGCACCCACCTGCGCGTCGGGCAAGGCCGTGCGCAACATCAGCCGGCCGCGGCCGATCATCAATACCACCGGCGTTTCGGCTTCAATGCGCAGCGCCGCCATGGCCTGCGACAAAGGGCCTTGCAGCCACTGCACCAGCCAGGGCTTGCCGCTGGACAGTGCCACGTAACGTTCGCGCAGTTCGGGCATGTCGCTGCCCGGCAGCTTGGGAAACATCACCAGCCAACGCATCTCGGGCGGGGTCTGGTTGTCGATCCGCGTCTGCACGCCTTCGACGTACTGGTCGAAGACATCCTTCTCCATCTGCTCTTGCAGCACGCGGTTCATCACCACCAACTGCAGATCGGACGCCAGGCCCAATTCGGAACGGATGCGCAGTTCCTGGCCCTGGATGTAGGGCCGCTGCGAAGGCCCCCATTCCAGCCGCCAGGGCGTCGCACCCAGACGGCCGTCGATGACAAAACCTTCACTCTGCACGGCGCGAAAGGCGTACTGCTTCGATTGCGCCCAGGGGGCGACGCCCTCCCAATCACCACCCTCGGAAGGGGCGTTGGTGAACAAGCGCTTCAGGCCATCTAGCATGGTTTAGAGTCCAGTGAGCCTGCGGCGCCGGCACGGCGCACACCTGTGGAGAACAAGCATGATCGAAGTGTATTCGTGGGCCACGCCCAATGGCCACAAGGTTCACATCATGCTGGAAGAGTGTGGCCTGCCTTACCGGGCGCATGCAGTGGACATCGGCGCTGGTGACCAGTTCACGCCCGATTTCCTGGCCATCAGCCCCAACAACAAGATTCCCGCCATCGTGGACCCGCAAGGGCCCGATGGCAAGCCGATTTCTCTCTTCGAATCGGGGGCCATCCTGCTGTACCTGGCAGGCAAGACCGGCCGTTTCATGCCCGAAGACGTGCGCGACAAATACGAAGTGCTGCAGTGGTTGATGTTCCAGATGGGTGGCGTGGGCCCCATGCTGGGCCAGACGCACCACTTCCGCATCTACGCGCCTGAGAAGATTCCCTACGCCGTGGACCGTTACACCAACGAGACCAAACGCCTGTACGGTGTCATGAACAAACGCCTGGCCAAGAGCAAGTACATCGGCGGCAAGGACTACAGCATCGCCGACATGGCCATCTTCCCTTGGTTGCGCAGCTGGAAGAACCAGGGCATCGACTGGAACGACTTTCCCCACCTGCGCGGCTGGTTCGACGAGATCGCTGCGCGGCCCGCCGTCGTGCGTGGCGTCGAAGTGCTGGCCAACCTGCGCAAGCCGCTGGTGGACGACAAGGCTCGCGAAACGCTGTTCGGCAAGACCCAGTATCAGCAACGCTGAGGGCCGCGCGAGGCCCACGGCACGCCGCCTAGAATCGCAGGCCAGTCTCTGCCCGTAGCTCAACTGGATAGAGCACCAGCCTTCTAAGCTGGGGGTCGCAGGTTCGAGTCCTGCCGGGCAGGCCAAAGCAGGTTTTCAG
>JBBRCN010000106.1:0-13840 GCA_038204775.1 Burkholderiales bacterium
CAGCATGAACGGGAACGGCAGCGCGCGAGCCGCAGCAACAGTGGCGCGAACCCGGGCCACAGCCATGTCGAAGGGGTAGATCGGATCTTCGGCGCGACCGCTCGCGTCTTCGATCGAACCCCCGACGACACCGAGCGCCGCTGCAGCGCGCACGATGTCGGCACAGTCCTGCGGCAGGTCGCCCAAGCCGTTCTCCTGATCGGCGTTCAGCGGCAGGGGCGGGGCATCGACCGGGTCGCGCAGGTGCGCCAGCGTGGCCTGCCGCCCCAGCGTGCCATCGGCACGGCTCTGGCACAAGGCCTGGCCCGCGCTGCTGCTGGCCAGTGCCTGGAAGCCCAGCCCGGCCAGCAGCACCGCCGACCCGCGGTGCCAGGGGTTGGGGATGACGAAGCAGCCCGCCTGATGCAAGGCCACGAATCTTTCGGCGCGCTCGAAGGTGTTCATGTCGGCTCCCGCGGTGGCTGTTCAGTCGTCCAGGCGGGCGCCCTGCCGGTTCAGGGCGTCACGCACGGATCGGCCTGGCAATTCGCGCGGCTGCAGGCCTTCGCGCGCGGCCATCGCCGCTGCCACACCCAGCGCCTGGCCGTAGGAAAAACACTGCGCGGTGACACGGGCCGAAGCCACCGCCTCGTGCTCGGCCGACAGGCAACGCCCGCCGAACAGCAGGCCCTCGCCACGTTCGGGCACGAAACAACCGTAGGGCACTTCGTAGTAGTCGTTGAGCAACCATTCCACCCGCGGCCGCTCGCCCGCGTGCAGCTCGATCGGCCAGGGTGAACGCGCCACGCCGTCGCTGAACTTGCGGCCCGCCACGACATCGGCGTTGCGCAGCATCGCGACACCAGCGCCCTGCCGCGTCTGGCGAACGCCCACTTGTACGCCGGTGTCGTTGACCCAGCTGGCCTTGCAACCCGCCAACTGCTCGCGAAAGAACTGCGCATAGGCCCGCACCTGCAGTCGACCCTGCACTTCGGCTTCGCTGAAGTCGTCGGCCACCACCACGTTCAGTTCGCGACCATCGGCAGCGCGGATGCGGGTGCAGTTGCACAGCAACTCACCGGGTCGGGTGGTGGGGAACAGCCAGATCTTGCTGCGTGGCAGGTTCTGGCCCGCCTGCTGGGCACCGACGATCAAGGCGCTGACGGCGGCCGGCATGATGGTGTCCTGCCCGTGGGCGGCCAGGAAGCGCGGAATGTCCACGCCCTGCAGCCTGAAGATCATGGTCGGGTTCTGCACCACGCCGTCGGCACCGCACCCGGTTTGCAGCCCGGCCATGGCCAGCACGTCGGCGTCGCCGCTGGCGTCGATGGTGAGCCTGGCGCGCACGTCGAGCCGGCCCGACTTGGTCCAGACGATGGCGCCACCGATGAGGTCGCCGGTGCGATGGACCTCGATGCACAGTGCGTGGAACAGCACGCGCACGCCAGCCTGCGCCAGCAGGGCGTCGGCGCTGTCGCGCCAGGCCAGGGGTTCATGCACTCGGGTGTAGGTCTTGCCGTACAACAGCGGCGGCGTCAGGCCGCCGCGCTGTTCCAGCTGCGCAATGAATTCGTCGACGAAGCCATGCACCAGCTTGCGCGGCGTGCGAGGTTCGGCGTCGGCCTCGTACAGGCCGCAGATCGTGCCCGACAGCCCGGCCACCGCCCCACCGCCGCAGAAACCATGGCGCTCGATCAGCAGCACCTTCAGGCCGGCCCGCGCCGCGGTGCAGGCCGCCGCCACGCCAGTGGCACCGCCGCCCACGACCAGCAGGTCGACATCGGCACGTTCGATCGGGCGGGCGTCCATGGTGGGGGTTCAGCGCAGGCTGAGTGCCACGCCGGGCAGCCAGGTGACGAGCGCGGGCCAGTACAAGGTCATCGCCAACACGATCACCTGAAGCCCGATGAAAGGCACCATGCCCGCGTACATGTCGCGCATCGTGATCTCTGGCGGGGCCACCGCCCGCAGGTAGAAGATGGCCGGCGCCAGCGGTGGCGTCAGGTAGCTGGTCTGGATCATGATGAGGAACAGGATGCAGAACCAGACCGGGTCGAAGCCCACGGCCGTGATCAGCGGGGTGAAGATCGGCAGAAAGATCAGCACGATCGAGATCCAGTCCAGGAAGAAGCCGGCGATGAACAGGATGAACAGCAGCATGCCCAGCAACTGCCAGGGCGTGAGCTGCATCTCGTTGATCAGCGTGCTGGCCAGGTTGATGCCACCCCCGCCGATGAACACGCCGGTGAACAGCGTGCCCCCCAGCAGCACGGCCATGATCATGGCGGTGACGCGAACCGTTTTCAGCAGGCAGTCGTACATGCCCGACCAGGAGAACCGGCCGTAGACGACCGTCAGCAGCACCGCGAACACGCAGCCGATGGCGGCGGCCTCGGTGGGCGATGCCAGGCCGCCCAGGATCGATCCCAGCACCGCGACGATCATGCCCAGCGGTGGCAGCAGGTTGCGGGCGGTGATGCCGAGCTTCTGGGTGAAGCTCGGTTCGCCGGGCTCGGGCGGCAGACGCGGGCCGTGCGATGGTTTGACGATGCACAGCACCAGCACGTATGCCAAGTACATCCCGGCCATTAGAAGGCCCGGGAAAACCATGCCGTACATCAGGTCGCCGACCGAGACGTTGGCCAGCGGCCCCATCACGATCACCACCACCGAAGGCGGGATGATGGTGCCCAGTGAGCCCCCGGCACAGATCACGCCGCTGATCAGCCGCTTGTCGTAGCCATAGCGCAGCATGATCGGGATCGTGAGCAGGCCCACCACCGATTCGGTGGCCCCGATCACGCCGCTGGATGCAGCGAAGACCACGCACATCAGCACGGTGGCAATGGCCAAGCCGCCGGGCAGACGGCGGGTCCAGATGTGGATGGCCTCGAACAGCCGGTCGGCGATGCCCGATTTCTCGAGCACGGCGCCGATGAACACGAACAGCGGAATCGCCGCGAACACGAAGTTGGAAGCCAGGTCGTCGATCTTCTCGACGAACTGGTGCATCACGGCCGGGCCGAAGGTCAGCAGACCGAAGCCGGTTGCCGTCAACAACATCGCGAATGTCACCTGGATGCCCAGGAACATCAACCCGAAGGCCACCGGGAGCATCAGGAAAGGAAGGTACTCGCTCATGTCGGCTTGTGCGGTCGGGCCGTGGCCGTGTCTTTGGCCGTGAGCGACTTGGCAAGCTCACACAGCACCTGCAGAGCGAAGGTGGCGAAGGCCAGGCAGATCACAGCACGAAACGGCCAAACCGGCAGATTCAGCGCCGACTGGCCCGAGGTCTCGCCACGCGCGAAGCCGGCGCTGGTGTAGCCCCAGAGCGTCCAGGTGATCCACAGCAGGATCGGCAGCACCAGCGCATAGGCCAGTGCATCGATGGCGCGCCGCGCGCGGGCCGGCAGGCTGCCGCTGAGCACGTCGATGCGGATGTGTTCGCCCTGACGCAAGGTGTAGGCCAGCGCAAGCAGGAAGTGCGCGCCAGTCAGCGTGTAGCCGACCTCGTAGGCCCAGATGGTGGGCGCACCGAACGCATAGCGGGCCACGACTTCCCAGGTCGTGGCGACGACGAGCGGCACCAGCAGCAATGCGGCGAGGATGCCGACCGCCGTGACCCAGCGCTCGGCCAGGCCGATCAGGCTTCTCACGAAGACTTTCCTTCTTGTTCTTTGCGGGCGGCGGCAGGCCCGCGGGTGCAGCCTGTGCCCGCTTGGGCCCGCTTGGGCCCAGGCATGTCGACGTTAGCTGCGCTTGACCTTGACCTTGCGCCAGTCGTCGGCTTCACGCCAGGCGGCGTCGAACTCGGTCTGGCTCTTGTGCACGCGGGCAAACCACTTGGACTTGCCTTCGCGCACGGTCTTGTCCGCCCAGTCCAGCCCGATCTTGCGCGCGGCGAACTGCACCTCGTCGTCGAGCTGGGTCATGATGACGCCCTGCTTCTTGTAGAACTCGAAGGCCTTGGCGTCCTCGACACCGATGCGTGTCCAGCTTTCGTAGGTGACGAGCTTGGCAACGATTTCGACGAGCTTCTGGTCGTTGGCCGGCATCTTGGTCCAGACGTCCTTGTTGACGACCAATTCAAAGGGTGCGCAGGGCTGGTGCACACCCGGGTAGCTGAGATGCTTGGCCACCTTGTAGAAGCCCGGAGAAACGTTCTCCCACATCGTGCCCCATTCGGTGGCGTCGATCGCACCCCGCTCGAGCATCGGGAAGACATCGCCGCCAGCAGTGGTCACGGGCGCAGCGCCCAGGTCCTTGGCCATTTCCAGCCAGGCGCCGGCGGTGCGCAGTTTCAGGCCCTTCAGATCCGCCAGCGTCTTGACCTGCTTGCGCGAATGCAGGAAGACCTCGGCTGTGCGCATGAACAGCGGCATTGAGATCACGCCGTCGGCTTCTTCACGGAACTGGCGCTGCAGGTCGGCACCGCCGGCTTCGTACAGCCAGTGCAGCATGCGTTCGGCGTCGAAGCTGCCGGCATAGCCGCCGAACAACGCGGTGGTGGTGTCCTTGCCCCAGTCGTAGCCGATCCAGGTGTGGCCACACTCGGCAAGGCCGTTCTTCACCGTCTCGGGCACCTTCAGCGCATTGCCCAGGCCACCGCCTGGAAAGGTCTGAATCTTGAAGCGCCCGCCGGACAGGAAGTCCATGCGTTCGGCAAAGGCCTTGGCGCCGATGTCCATCAGCGGGCCGCCGGCCCAGCCGGTGGCCATCTTCCAGTTGTAGGTGGGACCGGCCTGCGCTTGTGACGCAGTGGCGGACAGCAGACCTGCACCGGCAAGGCCGGTGCCGACGAACAGACGGCGTTTCATGGTTTTGTCTCCTTCGGGGGGTTATGGGTTATGGGCTATGGGCTCAGGCCAGGGCCTGAGACTCGGCGGGCGTCAGCACCGGGCCATCCAGCGTGACGCGTTTCTCCTGGGTTTCGCTGCTGCGAAAGCGCGCGACGATCGGCTTCAGCTCGGGCTTGATGTGGGTTTCGTCGTAGCCGTTGAACAGGTGGCCGAACAGGCCACGGTTCAAGTCCGAAGTACCCATCAGCCAATCGGCCACCGGAAACGTCAGGTTCATGTTCTTGTGCATCATGATTCCCTGGTTGTGGTGCGCCGTGTGGTGCCGCCGGATGGTGTTGACGAGCGGCATGTGGCGCACGAAGGCGTTTTCGTGCACATGGCAACAGAAGTGGAAGGTCTCGTACAACAGGTAGTGGCCCACCATCGTCAGATAGACGATGTAGCCGGCGTTGGCGTTGAACAGTTGCGCCGTCGTCCAGCCCAGCGCGCCGCCGAAGACCCCCAGCACGATGAGCACGCGCCAGGGGAAGAAGACGATCCTGAACTCGCGCATCGTGTCGATCGTGACGTCGTTGTCGGTGAAGTACTGGTGATGCTCGCGGGTGTGCCGTTCGTAGATGGCGCGCAGCGCGAAGACGTCGATGCGGCGATGCATCACATACTTGTGCATGGCCCATTCGACAAGGTTGCCCGCGAGAAGTACAGGCAGCATGAGCGCCCATTCCCAGCTGGCATCCGTGATGCGCTGCAGACACAACGCGATGGCCGTGATGCCCACCGTGTACATCACGCCGATGTGCACGACGCCGTTGTAGAACGGGCTGATGCGCCCTTTGTACTGCTCTCGGAACCGGCGCTGGCGTTCGGTCATCACGGCTCTACACTCCTCTGCGATGTAGCTGACATATCAGTGTAGTCTTAGATATCCTTCGAATGGTGTCAACTCAGGAAGTTACCCAAGGGATTGCCCGTGAGAGCTCAACGCCGATGACACGCACAGCCCAGAAGACGAGGTTGCCCACTCGCACCGCAGCGGCGCCTGCCGAGACATCTGCGCTACCCGTCGCAAGGCCACCCAGCCTGGCAGAACAGGCTTACACGCGCATCGAGGAGATGATCACCAAGCTCGAGATGCCCCCAGGCAGCGTGATGAGTGAGGCCGAAGTCTCGGCGACTCTGGGCATCGGCCGCACGCCCGTGCGCGAGGCGCTGCAACGGCTGGCCCGAGAACACCTGGTGCTGATCCTGCCGCAGCGCGGCGTGCTGGTGTCAGAGATCGACATCAAGCGCCAATTGCGTCTGCTGGAAACAAGGCGTGAGGTCGAACGGCTCGTGGCTCGTTCAGCCGCAAGACGCGCCAGCCAGGCGGAGAACCGGCAATTCGCCACGCTGGCCAGCGAGTTCGCCGCGTCAGCCGCATCCGGTGACCAGGTTCGGTTCATGCGGGCCGACAAGGCCTTCAACGATCTGTCGCTGCGTGCTGCGCGCAACGAATTCGCCGCCGGCGCGATGGGGCTCATGCACGGCCTTTCACGCCGTTTCTGGTTCATGCACCACCGCCAGGCAGACGACACCCAGATCATGGCCGATCTGCACGCGCGGCTGGCCAGGGCGATCTCCTTGCGCGACGAAGCCGGGGCAGCGGCGGCGCTGGACGCGTTGATCGATCACACCGAGGCCTTCACGAAGGTGACCGTCAGCACCGACTACTGAGAGGCTGAGAGTCTTTCGATCATGCCCGCTCATCACGCCAAAAGCCGCCCGCTCGTCGTTGCAAATGCGCGCCATAGCCCGAGCTATGGCTGTGCTTTGCGCCTAGATCGGACGCCTTTTGACGCGCTGCTCGGTCACGCTCGAAAAACTCTCAGCCTCTGAGCTCGCCCGGACTGGACAGTGGCCGCGCCCGCACTTTCCAGTGCTTCGGTGAAGTTCGGCATCGGCGCACGCCAACTCTCGCGGTCTGGCTGCAAGCTGTCTGGGTCTGTGCGCCCTGAGGCGGGCCCTGCCCAGCGAGCTCAAAAACATGCCGAAGAACCCCTTCCGGGAAGGACCAGGGCGACTCGGTCACAGCCACTCACCGTGGTTCCATCAGTCGAAAGCTTCTAGATCCTGGACACGCAACGTGCACTACCGCACAGACACGCCACCCTGCCGCCGCCATCGTCGATTCGGCTGCACCACGCCAGTGTGCAGTGTGAATTGTCGGATTCGCCATCAGGAGACCCACTTTGGATGCCACCGTCGACCGATCTCGGCAAAAGCCGTTGCACCCCGTCCACGCGTTCTTGGTTTCCGCGACCGTGACACTTTTTCTGGGCGCCTTGTTGAGCGACATCGCTTACGCAACGAGTTACCAAGTCCAATGGACCAACTTCGCTTCGTGGTTGATTGCGGCTGGCCTGCTGTTCGGCGGCATCTTGCTGGTGTTCGCACTGATCGGCCTGCGCCACGCCGATCGGCGTGAGGGGCGTTATCTCCTGTATGGCTTGATCCTGCTTGCGATCTGGCTGCTGGGTTTCATCAATGCGCTGGTCCATGCAAAGGACGCGTGGGCTGTGATGCCTGAAGGATTGATTCTGTCGGCCATCGTCCTGTTGCTCGCTTGCGGGGCGGCATGGATGGCTTTGTCCAACCTTCGCATGGGAGATGCGCCATGAAGCGGCCGGCGTTATGGGCAGTTGCGGGTCTTTCGGTCCTGGTGTCCGCCTGCGGCAACGATGCAAACCGGGCGCAGGAGGGGTCGGCAGATGTCGGCCCCCAACCGGTGCTGCCCGAACAGCAACGTGGGTTGCTGCCCAACATGACCATTGCCAGCCCGGCGCAGTGGGACGATCAGCGGCCGACGGTGCCGCGGGGTTATGTGATCGCGGCCATCGCCACCGACCTGCGGATTCCGCGCCAGTCGCTGGTGCTTCCCAATGGCGACATCCTGGTGGCCGAGGGCAAGGGCGGCGGTGCGCCGAAGCTCACACCGAAGGACGTGATTGCCGGCTACATCAAGGCCCAGGGCAACAGTTCGGTGAAAGGCGGCGACCGCTTGACCTTGCTGCGCGACGGCAACGGCGACGGCATCTACGAGAACCGCTCGGTCTTCGCCGAAGACCTCAACGCGCCATACGGACTCGCGCTGATCGGAAACCAGCTTTACGTGGCCAACCAGGATGCGTTGGTGCGCTTCGATTACACCGATGGCCAGACGCGGGCGATTGCGGCACCGGTCAAGGTCACCGACCTGCCGTCGGCGATCAATCACCACTGGACCAAGGCGCTGACCGCCAGCGCGGACGGGCGGTTTCTCTACGTGGGCATCGGCTCCAACAGCAACAGCACCGAGCGCGGCATGATTGCCGAGGTCGGCCGGGCGATGGTGTGGCAGGTGGATGCCCAGACGGGCGCGCACAAGCCTTACGCCACCGGCCTGCGCAATCCCACCGCGCTTGCCATCCAGCCCGGCACGGGCCAGCTGTGGGCAGTGGTCAACGAGCGCGATGAACTTGGCCCGAACCTTCCTCCCGATTACCTCACCTCGGTGCGCGAGGGCGGGTTCTACGGCTGGCCTTACAGCTACTGGGGCCAGAACGTGGATCCGCGCGTGCGGCCACAGGATGCGCAGAAAGTCGCCGCGGCCCTCGTTCCCGACTACGCGCTGGGCTCACACGTGGCGCCGCTGGGTGTCGCGTTCTCCACGCCTGCTATGGGCGGTGAGTTCGCGGATGGCGTCTTCGTCGGCGAGCACGGCAGCTGGAACCGTGAGAACCCGGTGGGCTACAAAGTGGTGTTTGTGCCGTTCCGCGAAGGCCGCCCTGCTGGCGCGCCGATCGACTTCGTGTCCGGCTTCCGCGGCACCGACGGCAAGACCCGTGGCCGGCCCGTTGGCGTGAGCGTGGACCCGCGCGGCGCCCTGATCGTCGCCGACGACCTGTCGAACACGCTGTGGCGCGTGACCCCGGCCCCTTGAGGGCGAAGGGGGGGGCGCGCTCGCAGTCGATTTGCAAGCCTTGCGGTAGCTCTTGCCGATTGCCCCTGCGCGCAGCAGTGGACGTGAACTTGGGTGCTGGGCCGCCGTCGCGCTTTTGCAAGTGACGGCGGCAATTCAGTTCCGGCGCTGCGTCACCGACGCGACGCGGCCGAGGCGCCGACCGATTGGCGCGTGTCCATCCCCCGGTAGATCAGCGCCAGGACCAGGCCGAAGGCCGCATGCGAGACAAAGCCGATCCATCCACGCGCTTCAGCGAACCACGGGAAAAGCGCGGTGAAGCCGTAGAAATTGATGAAGTACAACGCAATTCCAAACGTCGAGCCGATGATCCAGGCCAGGGAACTGCGAAAGGCGAGCAGGATGGTCGACAGCACAAGCCCGAGGAAGAGCGCCATCAAGACGTGAATGACCATGGCGATGGCGGCGACACCCATTTCGAACGACGCTGGCGGCGGAAGCACGCCGTCTTTGCCCATTCCGATCGCAGCGATCATGTGCAGCGGCCCGTACCACGGTTGCCCCATCACAACGGCGACCAGCACCATCTCCATCATGGCAAACACAAGGGCGGCCACGATCGATGCAACAGCAACTGCACCCAGTCGGGGCAGCAGCACTGAACCCAAACGGCGATCTGCAGAAGCCCCATCACGATAAGCAGTGGTCATACAACCTCCTGGAAGTTGTCCCTCGGGGGGCAATTCACGTGCCCGGAAATCTGCGCGGCCAGGCTCCACCGCCATCCCGCTGTGCGAGGGACTGACGCGGGGGGGGGTCCATCAGGCGCCCCGCACAGCAGCGCACCCGAGAAGACCTGCCAGTAGCCCAGTGCGAACAGCGCCGGCATGGCAGCGTCCGCAGACTCCCCGGCCGCCGCCAACGGCGTGGCGTGGCTTGGCGCGACGCAGCGCTCGCAACCAGGCGTCTGGCAGGGAAGGAGTTGGCCGCAGCGTCCAAGGCCAGCCCTCGCAGGGCAGGGGGACGGCAGAAAAAATCCAGGAAAAAACCAGGATGCCGGCAGGCGCCGTGACTTCGGTCGGACCACTGCCTTCTTTCGGCACCGGCCTTGCGCCGGCGGGGCATGTCAATTTGACATTGCTGGCGAATACAGGCACAGGCGCTGTGGCATGGATGGCCACAGCCGGACCCAGCGCGAATTCTGTTGGTGGCTGCTGAGCACGGCTTCGATGAAGGCCATGCCCTCCAGACCGTCCTGCAGACCCGGGCATGGCGGGGCTTTGGCCCCCCGCGCCAGGCGCGTGCGAAATCCCGGTAGAGCTCTGCGAAAGCCTCGAAGTAACCCTCCGGGTGACCACCGGGAATGCGGCTGGCCGAAGCCTGCGCGGCAGACTGGGGCGGCATGGCCCGGCGCAACAAGCGCGCGGGCTCTCCCAGCGGGGCAAACCAGAGCTGTTCGGGCTGTTCCTGGTCGAAATGCAGCGTGGCGCGTGTGCCGTAAAGGCGCAGTCGCAGGGCGTTGCAGGCGCCTCTGGCGACCTGGCTGGCCCAGAGCATGCCGCGTGCGCCGCCCTCAAAACGCAGCATGGCTTGCACGTGGTCGTCGAGCGCACGGCCCGGAACGAAGGTGCTGAGTTCAGCCGAGAGCTCCTGCACCGTCAGACCGCTCACGTAACACGCCAGCTGGTAGGCGTGGGTGCCGATGTCGCCCAGCGCACCGGCCGGGCCGGCACGTTTGGGGTCGGCGCGCCATTCGGCCTGCTTGTTGCCCTGTTGCTCCACCGGCTCGCCCAGCCAGTCCTGCGCGTACTCCACCTGCACGATGCGCAATTCACCCAGCTCGCCAGCGGCCACCAGTTCGCGCGCCTGGCGCACCATGGGGTAGCCGGCGTAGGTGTGCGTCAGCAAGAACAGCAGGCCCCGCTCGAGCACCGCCTGCGCGAGCGTCTGCGCCTCGGCCAGCGAAGTGGCCACCGGCTTGTCGCAGATCACGTGGATGCCTTGTTGGACGAAAGCTTGCGCCACCGGCATCCAGGCGACTGCTCAGAACGGCGAATCAGGGAAGTAGAAGGCCTGGCGTTTTGCTTGGTGATCAGCACCGAGAGACCATTGTCGAGGGGGGCAGCTTCTCTCCCTTCTGACGCGCCAACCCAGTCATCTTGATGGCGTCGTAGATGAACTTGGGCGAGTACGACACGTTGGCCTGGATCAGCGGGTGGCTGCCGCGCATGAGCGTCTTGACCATGGACTTGGCGCCAGCGCTGCGTGAGCCAGGCATCGAGTTCCTGGCCCGGCAACGGGCGCGAGAACCGGTACCTGTGGCTGACTTCCTTCCTTGCCACCTCAGGCGCGAGAACGGCCAGGTGAGATGCCGCAAGGCTGCCCGTGGCGAGCGGCAGGAACTGGCCGGGGCCGTCAGTTCAGACGGCGCACTGACGTGCGACGCCGCTCAGGGCTTGCGCTGTCGGCCGAAGACCTGCGTCCAGTAGATGCCCATGGCGCTGCGCGTCTCCGTTGCATAGGCGGCACCCATTTCGGCGTAGTCGGCGGACATGATGTTGGCGCAGTGTCCGGGGCTGGTCAGCCAGCCGGCGACCACCTGTTCCGGCGTGGCCAGGCCGGCTGCGATGTTCTCGCTGACCGTCTGCCATGAGTAGCCCTGCCGCGTCGTGCGCAGTGCGGCCGTATCGCCCGCCGGGTCGGCGTGGCTGAAATAGTCGCGCTTGGCCATGTCGCGGCTGTGCACAAGCGCAGCGGCGGCCAACGCATCGTTCCACGCCAGCGGGCTGGTGGCATCGAAGTGCCGGCCGCCGCACTGCCGGGCCTGCGCCCGCGCCTGGTTGGTGAGCTGCAGCACCGACTTCGCAGCTTCGCGCCAGTCGGCCAGGTTCGCAGGCAGCAGCGGCTGGGCCAGGTTGATGCGCCAGGTGTTGCCCGTGTGCGCCACGCCGATCTCCGAAAAGCGCCGATCGCGCAGGCTGCTGCAGTAATGGCTGCGCAGAAGAGCCCCGGCACGCTGCGCGTCGCTGGCGCCGGAGACGACGATGGTCATCGCGGCCGACGCCCGGTAGCCGACTGCGATCAGCGCCCGGCCCAGGTCGTCGCCATGCGCCGGGGGATGTGCACGCGCCAGCGCGGTCGACGGCGCCAACGGCTGCGGCGGCGGTGACGAGCCCCCCGAACAGTCCTTCGGCTGCTCGCGCAAGGCGTTGATCAGGCCGGCGAGCTCGTCCCTGCCGTCGGCTCGCGTGGACGTCGGGGCGAGAAGCGCAACGGCGATGACCACGATCGCCGCGACCGGAACCGGGACACGACCTTGCGACATGCATTCCTCCTGACGGCAGCCCCGTGGCGAACGGCGTGCCCGGCCAGAATCGCAACCAGCGCCACGCCAGCCGCGAGCCTGCGGCCCGCCAGGAGCAGAGTACAACACCGTCGGCGCGTGCCGCCAGTCAGCGCAGTGCCGATGGCATTGCCGTGTTCCCGTCACTCTGGGGCCCGGTGTCCTTCAACTGGGGTGCCGGGCTGGGGCGGAACAACAACACAGGTCCGCAGCACGGCGTGTTGCCCAAGCGCGGGCCGCACGGGCGCGTATTCTTGACCGACCCCGGACCCTGACCGAACGACGCTGGCGAGCTCAAATTCATCGCCGTCATCCCGGGGGTGGCGATCGAGAGAATCCTCCTGGTCGGGCGCAGAATCGGTCAGACGTCGATACCCGCATGACCGGTGGCCGCCTGAGCGATAGCCGCTTGACCGACACCCGCTCGAGGTGCGACTCTTCTCGCCTAACACCCCATGGCTGCGGGCGTACTGCCCAGGCCGCTTGGCAATGAACATTCCCGAATCCGCGCCCGAAGTGGCGCTGTCAGCACCGCAGCTCGATGCAGCGACCGAACCGGTCGTTCATGCGTCCGATCCGCCTGCCGCCGTGCAGCCTGCGACGCGCGCTGAGCCATCGGCAGGCCCGGCGCCGCCGGATGGTGAAGCGAAAGCAGCGGCAACTGCAATCCGGACCGGGCTCGGCGCGCCGATGCGAGTGGCGGTCGTGGGACTGTTCTCACTTGCGCTGGTCGGCGCGCTGTACTTCTCCCGGCCACTGCTGCTGCCGATCCTGATCGCGGTGCTGCTGGCGCTGCTGCTGACGCCGCTGGTCGCCCTGCTCGAGCGGCTGCGGATTCCGCGCGGGTTGGCAGCCGTCGCGGTCGTCTCGACTTTGCTGCTGTTGATCGGTACGCTCGGCTCGTACCTCTACGGGCCAGCGCAGAAGTGGATGAATGTAGGGCCGGTCCAGATCGCCGAGCTGCGGGAAAAGTTGTCGGTGCTGCGGGCTCCGGTCGAGGCGGTCCAGGACGCGACTGAGAAAGTGACCGAAGCCACCTCAACCGGCAACAAGCTGCCGCCGCGGGAGGTCGTCATCGAGCGCCGCTCGCTGATGGGCATGCTTACCAGCACCCAGGCCTATGTGGTCGGCACGCTGACCACTGTGATCCTTTTGTTCTTCCTACTCGCATCCGGCGACATGTTCCTGCGCAAGCTGATCCGGGTGATTCCGAAGTTTCGCGACAAGATCGTCGCGGTGGAAATCACCCGATCCATCCAGTCCCAGATTGGTCGCTATTTCGCATCGATCACGGTGATCAACATCGGCCTCGGCGTGCTTGTTGCGCTGTCGATGAGGATGGTCGATATGCCGACGCCGGCACTGATCGGCGCAATGGCGGCAGTGCTCAACTTCATCCCGTACATCGGCTCGGCGTTCATGCTGGTCGTGGTGTCGCTGATGTCGATCCTGACCTTCGACGTGCCTTCGGCGATGGTGATCCCGCCGCTGGTCTACCTCGGGCTGACGGTGCTCGAAGGGCAGGTCGTGCAACCCCTGGTGCTTGGAAAGCGGCTGGACATGCCACTGGTGGTCGTGTTCACCTGGGTGCTGCTGTGGGGATGGCTGTGGGGAGTGGGCGGGGTCGCGGTGGCCGTCCCACTGCTGGTTGCGCTGAAGATCTGCGCCGACCACATTCCGTCGTGGGCCTCGATCGCCGAACTCCTGAGCCGCGACAAAGAGCCCGAGAAGTGACGAGGCCCAGCGCTAGGAGAGACCGCAAGGCCATCGGATTCGACGGCC
>JBBRCN010000107.1:0-13660 GCA_038204775.1 Burkholderiales bacterium
ACGCGGTTGGCCTCGGCGAGCGACGTGCCCGGTTGCATCACCAGGCCCAGCACCAACGAGCCTTCGTTGAAGGCCGGCAGGAAGGCACGCGGGAAGAAGGGCACCGTTGCCGCAGCACCCGCAACGGCCAGCGCCGCCAGCGCGATGAGCAGCTTGGCGCGGCCGAACGACCAGCCAAGCAGCTTCGTGTCCTGGCGCTTGAGCCACCCCACCAGCGGGCTGTCGCCATGGTCCAGGCGCTTCATCGTCGGCAGCAGGTAGTAGCACATCACTGGTGTGACGGTCATCGAGACGAACATCGACGCCGCGATCGACACGATGTAAGCGATGCCCAGCGGCGTGAACAACCGCCCCTCGATGCCCGGCAAGGCGAACAGCGGCACGAAGACCAGCACCACGATGACGGTGGCGTAGACGATGCCCGAGCGCACCTCGACGCTGGCGCTGCGCACCACCTCCAGCACCGACCGCGGGTTGCCGGCAGCGCGGTTCTGTTTCAGCCGCCGCAAGATGTTCTCGACGTCGACCACCGCGTCGTCGACCAGTTCGCCGATGGCAATCGCCAGGCCGCCCAGCGTCATCACGTTGATCGACTGCCCCAGCCACTGGAACACGACCGCCGTGACCGCCAGCGACAGCGGAATCGCCACCAGCGAGATCACCGTCGTTCGCACCGACAGCAAGAAGGCGAACAGCACGATGGCGACCATGATGGCGCCGTCGCGCAGCGCCTCGGCCACATTGCCGACGGACGCCTTGATGAAGTCGGCCTGGCGGAACAGCACGCGCGGCGCCGCCAATCCCGGCGGCAGGCCCTGCTTGAGTTCCGCCAGTGCGCTCTCGATCTGCGCGGTCAGCTTCACCGTGTCGGCATCGGGCTGCTTCTGCACGCTCAGCACGACGGCAGGCAGACCGTTATAGCCGGCGTCGCCGCGCTTCAGCCCGGCGGCGAACGCGACGTTGGCCACCTGCTCCAGCAGGATCGGCCGCCCGTCCTTCCATGCCACCGCAACGCCCGCCAGGTCTTCGACGCGGTTGCTGCGGCCCAGGTGGCGGATCAGGTACTCGCGGCTGTTCAGGTCGATGAAGCCGCCGCCTGCGTTGCCCGCGTAGCCCTTCAGCGCCTGCTCGACTTGCGTCAGCGTCACACCGAACTGCGCCAGCCGCGCGGTGTCGGGTGCCACGCGCAGCGTGCGCACCTCGCCACCGATGGGGATGACCTGCGCGACGCCGGGAATCGACAGCAGCCGGGGCCGCAGCACGAAGTCGGCGTATTCGCGGGCCTGCATCGGTGTGGCCGCAGGCGACTTGCCGTCCCCCGGCATCAGCGGCAAGGCTACCAGCATCACCTCGCCCATGATCGACGACACGGGCCCCATCACCGGCGTGATGTCGCCCGGCATCTGCGCGCGCACCAGCGCCAGCCGCTCGGCCACCAGCTGGCGGTTGCGGTAGATGTCGGTGCCCCAGTCGAACTCGGCGTAGACGATGGACAGGCCGACGCCCGAAGTGGAGCGCACGCGTGTGACGCCCGGCATGCCGTTGAGCGCGGTCTCGAGCGGGAAGGTGACGAGTTGCTCCACCTCTTCCGGCGCCATGCCGCCGGCCTCGGTGAGCACGGTGATCAACGGCTTGTTGAGGTCAGGAAACACGTCGATAGGCGTGCGCCATGCCGTCATCGCGCCGTACACCATCAGCAGCGCCGCCACCGCCAGCACGAACAGGCGGTTGTGCAGGCTGGTGCGAACGATCCAGTTGAACATGTGAAAAATTCCTGTTCAGCGAATTTGCGCGATCAGCGGTGCGCCTTGCACCACCACGCGGTTGTCGGCACTCAGGCCTTGCGTCACCACCACGGTACCGGCGTCTAGCTGCCGGAACTGCACCGGTTGCGGGACGAAGCGCTCGGCGCCTGACTTGATCCAGACGATGGGCTCGTTGGACGGGTTGCGCACGACGGCCTGCGCCGGCAGCACCACGCCCTGGATGCGTTCCCGCAACTGCGCCACGACAGTGACCGGCTGGCCGATGGCCAGCGGCAAAGCCGTGCCGGGCTTGACCAGCGCCACGGCGAAGGTCATGGGCAAGACACCGTCGCGCAGCGTGCGCGCGGCTCCCAGCAGGCGCAGCGTGAGATCGGGCACGCCCTGCAGCGACGCGCCGGCCACCCGTGCGCCCAGCGTGGCGTCGGCGGTCGTCGCCTCGACCAGCATGCGCGCCGGGTCGACCACCTCGAACAGCACATCGCGTGGCTCGACGACCTGGCCGACGACGAGGTCTGCGCGAGCGATGACGCCGCCGACCGGGGCGGTCAACGCCTCGCGCGCCACCAGGCTGGCGCCGATGCTGCGCTCGCGTTCAGTCAGGCTCCGGGCCTCGCTGCGGGCCGCGTCGATGTCCTTGCGCGGCACCGTGCCCTCCAGGCTTTCCAGGCGCTGCACGCGCTGCTCAGTCAGTTGCCGCTGCGCGCGCAACTCGGCCAGCTGGGCCTGCTGCGCGCCCATCGCGAAGGGCTCGGCTTGGTAGCGCACGTACGCCAGCACCTCACCCCGCCTGACCGACTGGCCGGCGACCGGCAAACCCCTGGGGCCGGGCTCGATGCGCCCGCCATACACGGCCTGCACGCGGCCGCTGGCGTTCGGGTCCATGACCACCCGCCCCGACAGTTCCACCGTGGCAGCGGCATCTGACACCGGCGCCAGCACCGTCCGGATCGCCATGCGCCGCTGCGCCATCTTGGGCACGTTGACGCTGCCGTCGGGCAGGCGGGCCAGACCGGACGCGTTGACTGCCGCGCCGGGCGCGTCGATGTGCTCGCCGTTGGGACCGTGGGCGCCTGGACCGGCCCCTGCGCTTGACAGCCAGAGCAGGCCGGCGGCCAGCGTCATCGCGGCGGCCAAGTTCCGCGCTTCCCATGGGCGGGGAGTGTTCATCGCCATCACAGGCCTCCTTGCAACTTGATGGCGTTGTGGCGACGCAGACGCCACCACGCGACGCCGCCGATGAGACTCAGGGCCACCACAGCGGCGCCGATCCACGTGGAGCGTTCCAGTTCATGGGCGTGCCCAGTGTCATTGCCGTGCCCGTGTCCGTGGTCGTTGTTCATGCCGGCGGCGGCCGTGCCCAGCGCGGAGCTGATCAGGTTGCCATCCAGCAGGTCGCTGTCTTTGCCAGCCACGAGCGTGAAGACCAGACCGTGCTCGCCAGGCGCAGCCAGTGCCTTGAGCAGGGCCGGGTCGGTGACCACGTAGTCGCCTTGCTCGGCGCGGAACACAGCCACGGCCTTCAACGCGCCGCTTTCGACTTCGATCTTGGCGCCCAGCACCGGCTCGTTGGACTCGTAGCGGTCGACAAGGATGGCCAATTCGCTGGCGCGCAATTCGGCGACAAGCTCGAAGGCTTCCGACTTCGACTCGACACGTGGCAGGGCCGATGCGGCGCTCATCGTGGTGGGGCTGTCCAGATGCTCGCCGTTGGGGCCATGCGCGCCGGGGCCGGCCAAGGCCGGCGCAGTGGTGATCAGTGGCAGGCCCATCAGTGCCATCAGGGCCGTTGCCAGCAGGTGCTGCGTGGCGCGGCAGTTGCGAAAAAGGTTCATGGCAGGAGTCCCAGAGTTTGTTGGAGGCGCGCGTGTGCCAGGCCCAGCGCGGCGGCCTGACGGGCGACCGCGCCGTCGGCCTGGGCTGCAGCGGCGAGCGCGCGTATCAGGTCGGGCAATGGCGTTTCGCCGGCACGAAAGGACTTGTCGATCAAGGTGGCGCGCTCGCGCAGAACGCGGGCGCGGGACGTCTCAGCTTCGCGTTGTGCCTGGGATGAGCGCTGTGCATCCCGCGCGGTGGCGATGTCACTGTCCAGCCGCTCGCGCAGCCGCATTTCGTGGGTCTCGGCCACGTCCAGCTCAGCGAGGGCTGCCGCTTCCAGCGGCCGGTTGCGGTCGTCGGTGCCGAAGGGCAGACGCAGTCCGATGACCAGGCTGCCCTGCGAGGCTTCGGCCCGTCCCGGAACATCCTGGCGCACGCCCACCGACAGTTCGGGCGCGTCGCGGCGCGATCGGCGCATCAGCTCCACGCGCTGGCGTGCCAGGTCGGTGGACCGGCTGGCCAGTTGAAGTTCAGGGTGTGGCGCTGCAATTTTGGTAGTGGTTGCTGCATCGACGGCCGCCGCTGCCGTCAGATCGGGCGCCGCCGTCAACCCGGTGAGCAGGGTCCAGCGCGCGCAGGCTGCCTGCTGGCGCTGGCGCAAGTCGGACTGCAGCGCTGACGCCGCCAGCAGCTCTGCCTGGGCTGCCAGGGCGTCGGCGCGCGCCATGTCACCGGCGCGCACGCGGCGCTCGACATCGTCGGCGAGTTGCTCGAGCGCGTCGGTCTGGGTGTCGGCCTCGCTCGCTTCGGCCTGCAGGGCGGCGATCTGCCACGCCGCTTCGCGCAGTTCACCGGCCAGCCTCAGCCGGGCCACCTTCTCGGCGGCGAGTGCCTGGGCCGCAGCCGCCTCGGCGGTGCGTGAGCGGGCAGCCCGCTGACCGGGCAGCCACAGGGGAACGGTCACGCCGATTTCGGTTTCGTTCTTGCCCGTGTTGCTTTGCAGGCGGTCGCCGCGGTGGCTCAACTCCAGCGCGGGCGGCGCAGCCCAAAAGCTGCCAGCAGCGGCGCGGTCCGCTTCGGCGCGACGGCGCTGGCCAGCGCTTTCGCGCGCGGCGACCGTGCGTTGCCAAGCGGCACCCAAGGCGGTCCTAAGGTTGACGCTGCCGTCGTTGGGGCCGGGTGCGGATGGAAGGGCGGCCTGGGGGCCATCCGGGGATGCGGCAGGCTGGGCCCGGGCGGGCCCAGCGGCCAGGCTGCCCGTGATCATGCAGGCAAACAGCCAAGGGAGAGGTTTCACGATGATCCTGACGATTCAACAGCCGGGGCCGACTGCAGGCGCGGTCAGGTCACCTCAAGGGCGGACATGAGCTTGCGCAAGTTGCCGGGCAGGGGTGGGCCGGGCGTCCAAGGGTGGACGTCCGCCGCAAAGGCGGATCAGGAACGGGGCTGAGGTGGCCTGAGCAGGCCGTCGAGCGTGGGGTCGGGCACGAGCGTCGGGTGCAGGCCGCCAGGAGCGGCTGACTGAAGGCGCCCGAAGTCGTGCAATGGTGGCGCTGCCATCCCCAGCGATGCGCTCAGATGGTCGGCAACCATGTGCTGGGCCGACTCCTTCGAGTCGTCCAGGTGGTATGACCCATCCTCGTGATGGTGGTGGTCTTCGCCTTGCCAGTGCAGCGCTGCATGCTGCAGGTCGCTCAGCGCGTTCACCGTCGAGCCGACGCGTGCCAGTGCCGTCGATTGCCAGAGCATGGCAACCAGGATGACGAAGAGGACAGCGGAACGGCGCATTGGAACTAGAGTTTAGCGGTCGAGGTCGCCGGCAGCTGTCGCCCAATAACCCTGTTCTCCTTGGGTTCGCCAGCGAACTGAAGCGGTTCATCCGCGCGGCGATGAGCTTGCGTCAAGGCTCACTTTCGGGACCGCAGGTCGAACGCGAGACTGCCCCAGAAGCTGTCCCAATCCAGATCTTGTGAATCGGTGACAGGCTCCATGTGCACCGCGCTCAGCAGCCAGCGTCCGGAAAACGGCAGCTCCAACGTCACATGGCCATCGGCATCGGCGACGGTGCGAATCATCAAGGTCTGTGGCCCTCTCCTGTGCCATGCTTTCAAAAGGACGCCTGCCAGCGGCTTGCCGTCGAACCTGAGCTTGAAGCGCAGCGGCTGGCCCACAGCGGCCGACAGGGGATCGGTCGTGGGCGTGATCTCGACCCGTTGCTGCGTGCGCACGGCGTAGGTACCGTCCGACTTGTCTCCAACCCGCAGCAACAGTTTGGCGCTTCGTCTGAAGCGCTCGCGCGCCGGTTGGGTGGCCGTGCCGTCGGCTTCGCGCCGCGCGATGATGGCGTCCAAGCCTTCATCGTGCAGATACGCATGAAACTTGTCTGCCGAGAGAACGATCTGGCTGGGATGGCTTTCATAGGTCAGCACGTGTGTTCCCGGGCGCTGAAAAGACAGCTTGATGCCGAGTTGCATGCCCGTCGCCGGCACTTGTTTGCCAAGGTCTTCGATACCCATCCGTGAATGCAGCCGTATCGCAGCGGCATGCGCGGCCGTCAACCCGATCGGGGCGCCCTCGAAGTACTCGCCGATGTGCAGAGTGACCGTGGTGGAGCCTTTGGCCGCGGGCGCGACAGGTTGCGCCGCAAGCCAGAACTCATGCGCCGATGCCGACAACTGCAGACAGCCGAGAATGAGCGACACGAACAGAGATTTCATAGAACGGTTCTCCAGCGTTTCACTGGCGATTCTGGCCTGGGCCGGCCTGACATGGAGCCCAGGCGTGCCGAACGTCATCCAGGCTTTCCGCTCGAGCGGCGTGTACGCCGTAAAGCGTTCGAAGACACGCTCGGCGCAGGCCTGCACCTGCCCTTGGCTTTCAGCGTGGTGCGCAAAGGTCTCCTGCTTGAGCGTCGCCCGCGGCGATGGTGTTCACAGCCAGCCATTCGTGAAACCAGCCCGCCGCAACCCCGCAACGACGTAAGGGCAAGCACGCATCAAACGCCAGAGCAGATCGGAGCGGTGGTTCTCGCACATCAGCACCACCGGGCCGAGGTTGATGCCGAAGTGATGGAGCGATGTCCAGCCCCCGTGGCCATCACTTTCAGCTTTGTCCGAGAAGCTCAGATTGAAGCTGCACCGGAAGCAGTATTCGCCCGTGACCTGTGGATACACGTCCTGAAAATGCTGGAGTGACGGCAGCACGATCTCTGGCGCGAACGGCAGCGACGCTGCCACGGCCCAGGGTGCGACGGTGCCGTCGTCGCGCCCATTCGGTGCACCGCGCGCCGCATAGCCGAAGAAGGAACGCTCGATGCCCTTGATGCGGCGGCTCGTCCAGCCTGGCCCGTCGCTGGCGGTCAGGCCCCAGAAGTTTTCACCGTAGCCCGCAAATTCCAGCGGGTTGCGGATGGCGTACTCCCGCTGCACATAGGTCGCGCGGCGGCTGTTCTCGAAGTAGTCGATGCCTTTGTCGCGCGCGAAATCATCCTGGATGCCGCGCATGTCCAGCCAGATGTGCGAATACTGGTGGATGAAGAGCGGGCCGCCGTAGAGCAACTCGTGGCCGTAGATCGTTTTCCATTCATAGGTCGAAGTCCAGGCCGCGTAGCTCTCGGCCGGCAGCGGGTGCGTCGGCGAGCCCAGACCCAGCACGTACAGCAAGGTGGCTTCGTCGTAGCCGCTCCAGCGGTAGGGCAGGAAGCCGCTCTCCGATGTCCAGCCATGGGTCACCGTCGCCGCACCGTTGCATGCCCATGCCCAGTCGGCCCGGCGGTACAGCGCGTCGGCCAGCGTGCGCACGGCCTGCTCGTTTTTGTCTTCCCGGTCGAAGTACGCAGCGGCAGCGAGCATCCCGGCGAACAGGAAGGTGCTGTCGATCGTGGACAGCTCACACAAGCCGGCGCGCTGACCCGTGCGCATGTCGAGAAAGTGGTAGTAAAAGCCTTTGTGCCCGGTCGCGTCGGGCGCGGTGCCTTGGGGGCTGGCCCAGAAGAACCGAAGCAGCGCAAGCGTACGGGTCACCGCATCCGCGCGCGTCATCCAGCCGCGCTCGACCCCCACCAGATAGACCGTCAGCGCAAACCCCACCGCCGCGATGCTTGCCGGCGAGCCGGGTTGTGACTTGTCGGCGACCAGACCGTTCGACGGATTGGTTTCGCGCAGAAAATACTCGAATGAGTGATGCTGCAGTGCATCCAGACGTGACTCACCGAAGGTCGGTGAATTGGTGTGTTGCTGCTCAGGCACGGGTCTCGATGTGGCGTGAATCGCGCGGGCACTGCGGCAGACGCCGGGTCCGCGTCACGACCGCGGCTTCGGTTGCCTTAAAAAACATTGCCCACTGCCGATGTCGCCGGGCGAATTTGGCGGCTGCAGGCAGCTGGGGGGTCATTGAGAGCGTTTCCTTCGGTGAACCAAGACTTGGCTGCTTCGCACGAGTGCTGTTATCCCTTTTGTTCACACGGTAGGGTTCGATAAGGCAACCGTCTGTGCGCTCTCGCACCCTGGGCTGGGCGGGCGGCAGACGACATTCCGGAATCAGGCCCACGGGAACAGGAGCGGTCGCACGGCTGGCCGCGCTTTTCACGACAAGAATCGAGACGTCTGCCAGGCGATCTGTTCTTCTTCCTTCGTGGACATCACACGCACGGATGTCTGGTGGATGCCCAGCGCCTCGAGCCCCTTGCAAATGAGGGCGCGCGCGGAGGCATCGTTCTCACCGATCCCGCCCGTGAAGACCAACAGGTCCACGCCACCGAGAACGGCTGCCATCGCGGCAATCTGTTTGCGCACGGAAGCGCAGAACATGGTGATGGCCAGCCGCGCGTCATCTGCCGAATCGGATGTCGAGGCGGCCGCTGTGTTCAGCGCACGCAAGTCGCCACTGAGGCCAGAAATGCCGAGCATTCCCGAGTGCTGGTCGATCATGGCTTCGAGCCGAGCCGCGTCATAACCGTGCTCGCGAACCACGTAAGCCAGCACGCCGGGGTCGATGTCGCCGCAGCGTGTGCTCATGATCACGCCGCCCGTCGGCGTCAGGCCCATGCTCGTGTCCACCGACGCACCGTGAGCGACTGCGGTGACGCTCGCACCGTGGCCAAGATGGGTGATCACCAGGCGCGGTGGCACATCAAGGCCCAGTTGGCGCACGATCGATTCGCAAGACAGGCCGTGAAAGCCGTAGCGTTCGATGCCCAGCGCGCGAAGCTCTCGTGGGATGGGCAGCGTGCGGGCGACGGCCGGCATGCCGGAATGGAACGCTGTGTCCAGGCAGGCCACTTGTGCGATGCCGGGGAAACGCGCTTGCGCCGCGCGCACCAGAGCCAACGCGGGCGGCACGTGCAGCGGTGCGAAGGCGGCGGTGGCTTGCAGTTGCTGCATCACGGCCGCGTCGATCAACGTGTGTTGTCGACACTGCGGTCCACCGTGAACGATGCGGTGGCCCACCGCGGCGGGCGGGGGCAGGCCTTGCGCTTCCAGCCGCTTCACGATGTGGGCCAACGTTTCCTGCGGTTCGCTCACTGTGTCTTCCGTGCCGGAATCCAGCACGCGGGTGCCGCTTGCGCCCACGATGAAAAAACCGAACTTGAGCGACGACGAGCCGACGTTCAACGCCAGTACGGGGCAGCCCGGATCGCCGCCCCCAAGGAAATGTGGCTCTGCCAATTTCCTTGGTCCCCGCGGGGGGCGGCGGCCGCGAAGTGGCGGCCTTGGAGCGCTCATCATGACCAGCGCCAATCCCGCACTTCCGGCAAGTCTTCGCCGTGTTCGCTGATGTAGGCCTTGTGCCGCGCGATGCTCGTGTCATAGCGCAGCGTGGCCTGCTCGACAAGGTGCGCCAGGCGCGGGACGCGGCGTATGGCGTCCAGGGCCAGCTGGTAGCGGTCGATGTTGTTCAGCACCACCATGTCGAACGCGGTGGTCGTCGTGCCTTCTTCCTTGTAGCCGCGCACGTGCAGGTTGCCGTGGTTGCGGCGACGGTAGGTCAGCCGATGGATCAGCCCGGCGTATCCGTGGAACGCGAACACGATGGGCTTGTCGCGTGTGAACATGGCGTCGAACGTGTCATCGTCCAGGCCGTGCGGATGCTCGGACTGCGGCTGCAGCGCCATCAAATCGACCACATTCACGACGCGGACGCGGATGTCCGGCACATACCCGCGCAGCAGCGCGACCGCAGCCAGCGTTTCGAGTGTCGGCACGTCGCCGGCGCAGGCCATCACGACATCGGGCTCGCTCGAATCAGCACCCGCATCGTTGCTGGCCCAGGCCCAGATGCCCGCGCCGGCCTTGCAGTGCGCTGCCGCTGATTCCATGTCGAGCCACTGCAGCGCTGGCGCCTTGCCGGCGATGATCAGGTTGACGTAGTTGCGGCTGCGCAGGCAATGGTCGGTGATCGACAGCAGGCAATTTGCGTCGGGTGCCAGGTAGATGCGCACCACGTCGGCCTTCTTGTTCGCCACCACATCGATGAAGCCCGGGTCCTGGTGTGAAAAACCGTTGTGGTCTTGCTGCCAGACATGTGAGGTGAGCAGGATGTTGAGCGACGCAATGGGTTGGCGCCACGGGATCTGCCGACAGACTTTCAACCACTTGGCGTGCTGGTTGAACATCGAATCGATGATGTGGATGAAGGCTTCGTAACACGAGAACAGGCCATGGCGCCCGGTCAGCAGATAGCCTTCGAGCCAGCCTTCGCACAGGTGCTCGCTCAGCACCTCCATCACACGGCCATCCGCCGACAGATTCACATCGACCGCGTCGATCTCGGCCATCCACGTTTTGCCCGTGGCATCCACCACCGCACCGAGCCGGTTGGATGCGGTTTCATCGGGGCCGAAGAGCCGGAAGTTGCCACTTTCAGTGTTCCTGCGCATCACCTCGGCGAGGAAACCGCCGAGCACGCGGGTGGACTCACCCATCGAGCCGCCGGGGGTTGACACCGGAACCGCAAATTCGCGGAAGTCTGGCAAGACCAGTGGCGCCAGCAACGCGCCGCCGTTGGCATGAGGGTTGGCGCCCATTCGCCTGTTGCCGGCCGGCGCGAGTTCTGCAAGTTCCGCGCGAAAGCGACCGTTGGTGTCGAAGAGTTCCTGCGGCGCATAGCTGCGCATCCAGTCTTCGAGTTGGCGGATGTGCTGTGTGTTGCTGAACTGCGTGATCGGCACCTGGTGCGCCCGCCAGGTGCCTTCGACCGGCAGGCCATCGACCTCCTTGGGGCCCGTCCAACCCTTCGGCGTCTGCAACACGATCATCGGCCAGCGCGGAAGGGGCGGCGGACTGGGCGAATCTGATGCACGTGCTGCGGCCTGGATTGCCTTGATCTGCGCAAGCACGGCATCCAGCGTCTGTGCCAGTTGCTGGTGCACCGCCATGGGATCGTCGCCAATCACGAAGTGCGGCTCGTGGCCGTAGCCGCGCATCAATGCCGTCAGATCCTCGCGACCGATGCGCGCCAGCACGGTGGGGTTGGCAATCTTGAAGCCGTTGAGGTGCAGGATCGGCAGCACCGCGCCGTCGCGTGCCGGATTCAGGAACTTGTTCGAATGCCAGCTCGCCGCCAGGGCGCCGGTTTCTGCTTCACCATCACCGATGATGCAGGCCACGATCAGCCCGGGGTTGTCGAAGGCCGCGCCGTAGGCATGCGCCAGCGAATACCCCAGTTCGCCGCCTTCGTGGATCGAGCCCGGCGTTTCCGGCGCCACGTGGCTCGGAATGCCGCCTGGCCACGAGAACTGTCGGAACAGCTTGCGCATGCCGTCCCGGTCGCGCGAGATGTCCGGATAGGTTTCGGTGTACGTGCCTTCGAGGTAGGTGTTCGCCACCAGGCCCGGGCCGCCGTGGCCCGGGCCGATGATGTTGATCATGTCCAGGTCATGCTCCCTGATCAGGCGGTTCAGGTGCACATACAGCAGGTTCAGGCCGGGCGTGGTGCCCCAGTGCCCCAGCAGGCGCGGCTTGATGTGCGCCAGTGTCAGCGGCTCTTCGAGCAGCGGGTTCGCGTGCAGGTAGATCTGCCCCACCGACAGGTAGTTGGCGGCGCGCCACCAGGCGTGCAGCTTGCGCAGGAGGTCGGGGCTCAGGGTGGTCGGAGTGGTCGGAGTGGTCATGTTGATTCCTTGAAGTCGAGTGCGGTGTCCACGATGCGCTGGGCCTGTCCGAGCAGGCGACGCAAGTGCGCGTCGTCGCAGAAGCTCTCAGCGTATATCTTGTAGATGTCTTCGGTGCCCGAGGGCCGCGCGGCGAACCAGCCACCTTTTGTGCTGACCTTGATGCCGCCGATCGGCGCGCCGTTGGCAGGTGCCTTGTCGATCACACGGGTGATGGGTTCGCCTGCCAGCTCGGTAGCCGTGATCTGCGCTGGCGTCAATCGCGCCAGAGTGTGCTTCTGCGCCTGCGTTGCCGGTGCATCGATGCGATCAGCGAAGAACTCGCCGAATTCGGCGCACAGCTCGCGGTACAGGACACCCGGGTCGCGCCCCGTGCGGGCCGTGATTTCGGCCGACAGCAGCGCCGCCGCGATGCCGTCCTTGTCCGTGGTCCAGACCTGGCCGTCGCGGCGCAGGAAGGATGCCCCGGCACTTTCTTCGCCGCCGAAGCCCAGGCTGCCATCGAGCAAACCCGCGGCGAACCACTTGAAGCCGACCGGTGCTTCAAACAAGCTGCGACCGAGACGAGAAGCCACACGATCGATCATCGTGCTGCTGACCACCGTCTTGCCGACGGCCGCCGTCGCGCCCCACAGCGGTCGATGCCGGAACAGATAGTCGATGGCGACGCTGAGGTACTGGTTCGGCGCCAGCAGACCGGCGCTGCTTGTCACGATGCCGTGGCGGTCGTGGTCGGTGTCGCAGGCGACGGCGATGTCGTAACAGTCCTTCAAGGCGACGAGCCGCTGCATCGCGTGGCGCGACGACGGGTCCATGCGGATTTTGCCGTCCCAGTCTGCGGTCATGAATGCAAATTGCGGATCGACTTCTGCGTTGACGACTGTCAGATCGAGCCGGTAGTGCTCGGCAATCCGCGCCCAGTAGTGCACGCCGGCACCGCCGAGCGGATCGACCGCCAGGTGCAAGCCGGCGCTGCGGATCGCCCCGAAGTCGATCACGCTGCCGAGGTCGGCGACATACGCGCCAAGGTAGTCGTATTCATGCGTCGTGGCGGCCGTTCTGGCCTCGGCCAGCGCCATGCGCTTGACCTCCTCGAGGCCGCCCTCCAGCAAGGTGTTGGCGCGCTGTTGCACCCAGCCGGTGATGTCGGCGTCGGCCGGGCCCCCATGGGGCGGGTTGTATTTGAAGCCGCCGCTGTCGGGCGGGTTGTGCGACGGCGTGATCACGATGCCGTCGGCCAGGCCGCTGGTTCGGCCACGGTTGTAGACCAGGATCGCATGCGATACCGCCGGCGTGGGCGTGAACTCGCCGCCATCGCCGCCATCGCCGCCTACACTGCGACATGCGACCATGGTCTCCACGCCATGGGCGGCCAGCACTTGCAGCGCATCTTCGAACGCCGGCTGGGACAGCGCGTGCGTGTGCACGCCGATGAACAGCGGGCCATCGATGCCCTGGCGCTTGCGGTGCTCGCACAGGGCCTGGGTGATCCCCAGCACATGCCAGGCGTTGAAGCTGCCGTCGAACGAGGTGCCGCGGTGGCCCGAGGTACCGAATGCCACGCGCTGGGCCGGTACGCCGGGGTCAGGCTGCAGGTCGGTATACGCGGCCAGCAGGCTTTGTATGTCGACTAGCTTCGCTGCCGGCAGCGGCTTGCCGGCGAGGGGGCTGATGAGCTGGCTCATGGGCGCTCGGGCTCAGGTGCACGCGCCTTCTCGGCGATACGCTGCAACAACTGCTGCCACGACTTGACGAAAGACTGTGCCCCGTCCTGCTGCAGCTTTGCGGCCAGTGCCTCGACATCCACGCCCGCACGGCTGATCTGCGACAGCACCGCTTCGGCGTCACCGCCATCGGTTGGCATCACGTCTTGCAGCCGGCCGTGGTCGGCGAACGCACGCAACGTCTTCTCGGGAAGGGTGTTGATGGTGTCGGGTGCGGCCAGCGTGCTGACGTACAAGGTATCGGG
>JBBRCN010000108.1:0-13653 GCA_038204775.1 Burkholderiales bacterium
CGATGCCGTCACCTGTGGTTGCGTGATCCAGGAAGACGAGATGGCCGCTTTGTTCGCCGCCCAGGTTGTAGCCGTGTTTGCGCATGGCCTCGACCACGTAGCGGTCGCCCACGTTGCAACGCAAAAGCTTACCTTTTTCGGCGCTGAGCGCGCGCTCGAGGCCGAGGTTTGACATGACGGTGGCGACGAGCGTGCGCTTCTTGAGCTTGCTTGCGCGGATCATGCGCGTTGCGCACAGGGCCATCACGGCATCGCCGTCCACGACCTGACCGCGTTCATCGATCAGAATCAAACGGTCTGCGTCGCCATCGAGACACACGCCGAGGTGCGCCTTCTTTTTCACGACCTCGTGGGCGCACGTTTCAGGGTGCGTGGCGCCGCAGCGGCGGTTGATGTTCTGACCGTCAGGATTCACGCCGATGCTGATGACCTCGGCGCCGAGCTCGCGGAATACGCTGGGCGCGACGCGATAGGCTGCACCATGGGCGGCATCGACGACGATGCGCACGCCTTCGAGGGTAAGCTCCTGCGGGAACGTGGACTTGACGAACGCGACGTAGCGACCGGGCGCGTCATCGAGCCGCTCGGCGCGCCCGATGTTGCGACCGTGCGGGCGCTGCTTGTCGATCAAGTCCGACGCGATCAGCCGTTCGATCTCCTCTTCGGCCTCGTCTGGAAGCTTGAACCCGTCGGAAGCGAAGATCTTGATGCCGTTGTCCTCGAACGGGTTGTGCGAGGCGCTGATCACCACGCCCAGGTCCAGACGCAGCGCGCGCGTGAGGTAGGCCACTCCAGGTGTGGGCAAGGGCCCGGTCAACAGCACATCGACGCCGGCCGAGGCGAATCCGGCTTCCAGCGAGGACTCCAGCATGTAGCCCGAGATGCGGGTGTCCTTGCCGATCAAAACCGTGGGGCGTGGCGCGGCGCGGCGCAACACCTGGCCCACGGCGTGACCCAGCCGCAGCATGAAGTCGGGCGTGATCGCGCCCTGCCCTACAGTGCCCCGGATGCCATCGGTGCCGAAATATGTTCTGCTCATGTGCACGTCTCCTCTGCGGCCGATTTTCCCGCCTGGGCGGGTGGCCAACCGGCCGACGGGGCCGGGCTTGTGAGCATTTGTTGGGGCTCAACCCGCAGGCGGTGCTGAAAGGCCTGCCGCTTTCCAGACATTCAGCGCATCGACCGTGGCAGCCACGTCGTGCACACGCACGATGGCCGCACCGTTGTGAACGGCCGCCAGCGCCGCTGCCACGCTGGCGGCCAGCCGCTGGCCCACAGGCCGCCCGGTGAGCTGGCCCAGCGCACTCTTGCGCGACCAGCCCAGCAGCAACGGTCGGCCCAGTACCGCCAGTTCGGCCTGGCGCCGCAGCAGCAACCAGTTGTGTTCCGCTGTCTTGGCGAACCCGATGCCGGGGTCGAGCACGATGCGCTCGGCCGCCACACCCGCAGCCTGCAGATCCTGGGCGCGTTGGTCCAGGAAGTGGCGCACTTCGTCCACCACGTCGCCGTAGTCGGCCAGACTTTGCATGGTGTCGGGCTCGCCTTTCATGTGCATCAGGCAGACACCCACTCGGTGATGTGCGGCCACGATCTTCAAGGCCCCCGGTCGGCGCAGGGCACGCACGTCGTTGATGATGTCCACGCCCAGGGCCAGCGCTTCTTGCATGACCCGCGGCTCGCTGGTGTCCACCGACACCGGCACGCCCAGTTTCACGGCCTCATGCAGCACCGGCAGCACGCGCGCCAGTTCATGCGCCACGCCCGGTGCATCAGAACCCGGGCTGGTGGATTCGCCGCCGATGTCCAGGATGTCCGCGCCTTCGTCCACCAGTCGCTGGCAATGCGCGATGGCTGCAGCGGCTGCAGCGTGCTGACCGCCGTCGGAAAAGGAATCCGGCGTGACGTTGACGATGCCCATCACCCGCGGCTGCGAGAGATCGATGCTGAAGCGCGAGGTCAACCAGTGCATGGCGCCTTGATCCTGAAACGAGCCCAAAAGAGAAGCGGGGCCGAAGCCCCGCTTGAGTTTGACGTCGGCCTGTGCTGGCCGGCTGGCCTCAGGCCACAGCCGGCGCGCTGTCCGTACCGACCGGCGGTGTCGGTCCGCTGGTCTTGCTGGCCGACGGCGTCCAGTCCTTGGGCGCACGGGGCGGCTTGCCGCCCATGATGTCGTCGATCTGCTCGGCGTCGATGGTTTCCCATTCCAGCAGCGCCTGTGCCATGGCGTGCATCTTGTCCTTGTTGTCCTCGATGAGCTTGCGGGCGATGGTGTACTGCTCGTCGATGATGCGGCGAATGACCCCGTCGACCTTGCGCATCGTGTCCTCGGACATGTTGGTGGTCTTGGTGACGCTGCGGCCCAGGAAGACTTCGCCTTCGTTCTCGGCATAGACCATGGGGCCCAATTCGTCGGTCATGCCATAACGCGTGACCATGTCGCGGGCAATGCCGGTGGCTCGTTCGAAGTCGTTGCTGGCGCCGGTGGTCATCTGGTTCATGAACACCTCTTCTGCGATACGGCCACCAAACAGCACGCTGATGGTGGACAGCATGCGCTCCTTGTCCATGCTGTAACGGTCGCCTTCAGGCAATTGCATCGTCACGCCCAGGGCGCGGCCGCGCGGAATGACCGTCACCTTGTGCACCGGGTCGGTCTTGGGCATCAGGCGCGCGACCAGCGCGTGGCCTGCCTCGTGGTAAGCCGTGTTCTTGCGCTCTTCTTCAGGCATGACCATGGACTTCCGCTCGGGGCCCATCATGATCTTGTCCTTGGCCTTCTCGAAGTCCAACATCTCGACCACACGGCCATTGCGGCGCGCGGCAAAGAGGGCTGCTTCGTTGACCAGGTTGGCCAAGTCGGCGCCGGAGAAGCCGGGTGTGCCACGCGCCAGGATGTCGGCGCGGATGTCCTGGCCCACAGGCACCTTGCGCATGTGCACGTTCAGGATCTGCTCACGGCCGCGCACGTCCGGCAGCGTGACATACACCTGGCGGTCGAAACGGCCCGGACGCAGCAGCGCAGGGTCAAGAATGTCGGGCCGGTTGGTGGCCGCCATCACGATGACGCCCACATTGGTCTCGAAGCCGTCCATCTCGACCAGCATCTGGTTCAGCGTCTGCTCACGTTCGTCGTTGCCGCCGCCCAGACCGGCACCGCGGTGGCGACCCACGGCGTCGATTTCATCGATGAAGATGATGCAGGGCGCGCTCTTCTTGGCTTGTTCGAACATGTCGCGCACACGGGCAGCACCGACGCCGACAAACATCTCGACGAAGTCAGAACCGCTGATCGCAAAGAACGGCACCTTGGCTTCACCGGCAATGGCCTTGGCCAGCAGCGTCTTGCCCGTGCCGGGAGGGCCGACCAGCAAGACGCCGCGCGGGATGCGCCCGCCCAGCTTCTGGAACTTCTGCGGGTCTTTCAGGAAGTCGACCAACTCCTTGACCTCTTCCTTGGCTTCGTCGCAACCCGCCACATCCTGAAAGGTGGTGGTGTTGTTGGCCTCGTCCAGCAGCTTGGCCTTGCTCTTGCCGAAGCTGAAGGCGCCGCCCTTGCCACCGCCTTGCATCTGGCGCATGAAGTAGATCCACACGCCGATGAGCAGCAGCATCGGGCCCCAGCTGAGCAGGATGGTCATCAGCACCGAAGGCTCTTCGCGCGGCTTGACGTCAAACTTGACGCCATTGGCGATGAGGTCGCCCACCAGCCCGCGGTCCAGGAAGGTGGCCGTGCTGCGCAGGCGCTTGTCGTCATTGGTCAGCGCCATGATCTCGGTGCCGCCACCCGGGTTCTCTTGCAGCGTGACGGCCTTGATGCGCTTGCCGCGCACCTCCTCCAGAAAGTCGGAATAACCGATCTGGTTGCCTTGAGCCACACCGCGGTCGAACTGCTTGAACACGGTGAACAGCACCAGTGCAATCACCAGCCAGACAGCGACCTTCGAAAACCATTGATTGTTCACCGCGGCTCCTTTTTCCAGTTCAGCGGTACTGCACATCGGGCCCGATGTGCCGAATTCCACGGTAGATGGGGCCGATTCTAGGCCAGTCAAGGCCTGACCCCACCGTTGTGAGCGGCATCTCCAGCCCCTGAAAAGCGGGTCGAGTGCACATCAGTTGCAGGCGCTTGCGCCCGGCCAAGCCCGGACCTTAGCGGGCCTTGAGTCCCACGCCGACCAGAAAGGTCTCTGAGGACTTGTCGCGCGAAGCCCTGGGCTTGATCGGTTTGACGACGCGGAAGGTGTCCTTGAACAGCTTCACCTGCTGGCTGTAGCCGCTGCCGTGGAAGGACTTGCAGACCAGGGCGCCCTCGGGCTTGAGGTGGTGGACGCAGAACTCGACCGCCAGTTCCACAAGGTGCGAGATACGCGCACCATCGGTGGCGTCGACGCCCGACAGGTTGGGCGCCATGTCGGACACCACCACGTCCACCGACCGCCCCGCCAGTTCGTCCACCAGTTGCTGCACCACCGCGTCTTCGCGGAAGTCGCCCTGGATGAAGGTGACACCTTCGATGGCATCAAAAGGCAGCAGGTCCAGCGCCACGATGCTGCCCTTCAGCTCACCCACCGCCGCACCGGCGCCAGCAAACTTGCGGCGCAGATACTGGCTCCAGGCGCCGGGCACGGCGCCCAGGTCCACCACCACCTGGCCCGGTTTCAGCAGCTTGAGCGCCTCGTCGATCTCTTTGAGCTTGTAAGCAGCACGGGCGCGGTAACCGTCTTGCTTTGCCATCCTCACGTAGGGATCGTTGACGTGGTCGTTGAGCCACGCCTTGTTGATCTTCTTGCTTTTGCTGATGACCTTCATGCGCAGCCGATAATACGGGCATGACCGCGATACAGCTCACCCCCGCCCAACGCAAGGAGCACCGCTCCAGCGCCCATCACCTGGACCCGGTCGTCATGATCGGTGGCGACGGGCTCACACCTGCGGTCCACAAAGAGATCGACGCTGCGCTGAAGGCCCATGGGCTGATCAAAGTGCGGGTGTTTTCCGATGACCGTGCCGCGCGTGAAGCCATGTTGAGCACGATGGCTGAAGAATTGGGCGCAGCGCCCATCCAGCACATCGGCAAGCTGATCGTGCTGTGGCGGCCCATTCCACCCAAGGAAGCGATCGAGCGCGAAGACCGCAAGCCGGGTCCGCGCACGGTCAAGATCGTCAGCTTCTCCAAGAGTGGCAACCACCGCGCCACGGTGAAAAAGGTCAAGGTCTACGGCAACGAACGGGTCACCGCTGGCGGCCAGATCAAGCGCAACAAACCACGCACCACCAGCGTAAAGAAAAAGGCCCAGGGTCAAGCCTGAGCATCCGCCGGCGCCCGGGCGTTGCGCCAGGCCAGCGCCAGCACCAGGGCGCACTTCAGGATGAAAAAGGCCGCGCTGATGGCGTGCAGTTGCCCGAAGCTCAACGCACCTTGCCCCATGCGGGCCTGCGCCATCATGGGCTGCATCGCGAAGTAACCCGCCACGGTGCAGAACAGCGCGCCCAGGCAAAGCACCATGCCCGGGCTGAACTGCGTGCCCTGCCCTGCGTTGGCGTGACGCCGGGCGGCCACACGTTCCAACACCAGGAGCACGATGCCCAGCGCCAGGCTGGTGTAGGCCTCTTGCGCCAGCATGCGGCCCACCACGCGTCCGGCGTCGGCTTGGGCCAACAAGGCAAACGGCGCGGGCGTCGCCAACGTGGCCACCGTCAGCAGCAAGCCCGCCCACAGGCCGGGCAGCAGGCGCCTGGCGCGGTCGATCAACACACTCAGGCGTAACGCACGTCCACGATTTCCCAGTGCTTGACGCCACCTGGCGCCTGCACCTCGGCTACGTCGCCCGACTCCTTGCCGATCAGCGCGCGCGCGATCGGGCTGCTGATCGAGATCAGGCCCAGCTTGAGGTCGGCTTCGTCGTCACCCACGATCTGGTAGGAGACCTTGCTGCCGCTGTCCTGATCCTCCAGGTCCACGGTGGCGCCAAACACCACCTTGCCCCCGGCGTCCAGCGCCGTGGGGTCGATGACCTGAGCTGCGGCCAGCTTGGATTCGATTTCCTTGATGCGGCCTTCGATGAAACCTTGTTTGTCCTTGGCGGCCTCGTACTCGGCGTTTTCGGACAGGTCACCCTGCGCCCGTGCTTCGGCGATGGCCTGGATGACGGCATGGCGTTCAACCGACTTGAGCCGGTGCAGTTCGCTCTTGAGCAATTCGGCGCCGCGACGCGTGAGGGGAATGGTGACCATGGTGCAATCTGCAGCAATGAAAGTGAAACCGCCGCAGGACCCCTTGCTGGGTGGCCTGCGGCGGACGACGAACCCGAGTTTAGTGCAACTCGATGGCCGCTTGGATGGCCGCTTGGTTAGCCGCTGAATGGGCCGCTGCAGCCGCAAGTTCGGCGTGCAGTTCCTGCAGCGAGATCACCTCCAGGTCGTCCTGGTGCTTCAGCGCCTCGGTGGCGGCTTCGGCGCCGGCCATCGTGGTGTAGTAGGTGACCCGGTTGGCCAGGGACGCGGTACGGATGTAGCGAGAGTCGGCAATCGCGGTGCGGGTTTCATCCACGGTGGTGTAGACGAGCTGGATTTCGCCTGCCTTGACCATGTCGGCGATGTGCGGGCGCCCGTCCTTGACCTTGTTGACCACCCGCACCGGCACACCCGCCTCGGAAATCGCCGCCGCGGTGCCTTTGGTGGCCACCACCTGGAAACCCAGATCGAACAGGTCACCTGCGACTTTGACGGCACGCGCCTTGTCGCTGTTTTTCACCGTGATGACCACGGTGCCCTTGTCGGGCAAGCGCGAACCAGCGCCCAGCTGACTCTTCAACATGGCTTCGCCAAAGGTGCGGCCCACGCCCATGACTTCGCCAGTCGATCGCATCTCAGGCCCCAGGATGGGGTCCACGCCCGGGAACTTGTTGAAGGGGAATACGGCTTCCTTGATACTGAAGTAGGGCGGAATCACTTCATGCGGCGCCAGGCCGTCCGACCCCTTTTGCGAAGCCAGCGACTGCCCGGCCATGCACCGCGCTGCGATCTTGGCCAGCGGCTGGCCGGTGGCCTTGCTGACAAACGGCACCGTACGCGAGGCCCGCGGGTTGACCTCCAGCACGTAGACCACCGCGTCGTCGCCTTCGCCTTGAATGGCGAACTGGGTGTTCATCAGCCCCACCACCTTCAAGGCCCTGGCCATGACGGCAGCCTGGCGCCGCATCTCGTCCTGCAGCGCCGGGCTCAGCGAATACGGCGGCAGTGAACAGGCCGAGTCGCCGCTGTGGATGCCGGCGGCCTCGACGTGTTCCATGATGCCGCCGATCATCACGTCGCCATGGGCGTCAGCGATGCAATCGACATCAACCTCGATGGCGTCATCCAAAAAGCGGTCCAGCAGCACGGGTGACTTTTCGCTGACCTGCACGGCCTCGCGCATGTAGCGGTTCAGGTCCTTGTCGCCGTGCACAATTTCCATCGCGCGGCCACCCAGCACGTAGCTGGGCCGCACTACCAGCGGGTAGCCGATTTCCTGAGCCAGCACCAGCGCCTGCTCTTCGGTGCGTGCCGTGCGGTTGGGCGGCTGCTTCAAGCCCAGGTCGTGCAGTAGTTTCTGGAAGCGCTCGCGGTCTTCGGCCATGTCGATGCTGTCGGGGCTGGTGCCGATGATGGGCACACCGGCACGTTCCAGGTCCAGTGCCAGCTTCAGCGGCGTCTGGCCGCCGTACTGCACGATCACGCCCAGCGGCTTTTCCTTGGCCACGATTTCCAGCACGTCTTCCAGCGTCACCGGCTCGAAGTACAGGCGGTCGGACGTGTCGTAGTCTGTGGAAACGGTTTCCGGGTTGCAGTTGACCATGATGGTCTCGTAGCCGTCTTCGCGCATGGCCAGCGCGGCGTGCACGCAGCAGTAGTCGAACTCGATGCCCTGGCCGATGCGGTTGGGCCCACCGCCCAGCACCATGATCTTCTTGCGCGCGCTGGGTTCGGCCTCGCACTCGCCATCGATGTTTTCGTACGTGCTGTACATGTAGGCCGTCTGCGTGACGAACTCGGCCGCACAGGTGTCCACACGTTTGTAAACAGGGCGCACCTTCAACGCATGGCGGTGCTCGCGCACGGCGTGCTGATGCGTGCGCAGCAGCTTGGCCAGGCGGCGGTCCGAGAAGCCCTTCTTCTTGAGATGGCGCATCTCGGGCCCGGTAAGGCTGTCCAGTTCACGCGCAGCCACCTGCTTCTCAACGTCCACCAGCTGTTCGATCTGCGCCAGGAACCAGGGGTCGATGGCGGTCTCTTCGAACACCTCGTCCAGCGACATGCCGATCCGGAAGGCATCGGCCACGAACAGGATGCGTTCAGGCCCCGCGTTGCCAATCTCGTCGATGATCTCGTCGCGGTCCGCTTCTTTGCACGACGTGCGTTCGGTCAGGCCATCAATGCCGGTTTCCAGGCCGCGCAGCGCCTTCTGGAAACTCTCCTGGAAGGTGCGGCCAATGGCCATGACTTCGCCCACGCTCTTCATCTGCGTGGTCAGGTGAGGGTCGGCGGCCGGGAACTTCTCAAAGGCAAAACGCGGGATCTTCGTCACCACGTAGTCGATGCTGGGCTCAAAGCTGGCCGGCAGCACGTGACCATCGGGGCCACCGGTGATGTCGTTGCGCAGTTCGTCCAGCGTGTAGCCCACGGCCAGCTTGGCAGCCACCTTGGCGATGGGGAAGCCCGTGGCCTTGGAGGCCAGCGCCGATGAGCGCGAGACACGCGGGTTCATCTCGATGACGATGAGCCGGCCGTTTTGCGGGTTGACGGAAAACTGCACGTTGCTGCCCCCGGTGTCCACACCAATTTCGCGCAGGATGGCGATGCTGGCATTGCGCATCACCTGGTATTCCTTGTCGGTGAGCGTCTGCGCCGGCGCCACGGTGATGCTGTCACCGGTGTGGATGCCCATCGGGTCCAGGTTCTCGATGCTGCACACGATGATGCAGTTGTCGACGCGGTCGCGCACGACCTCCATCTCGAACTCTTTCCAGCCGATGAGGCTTTCTTCGATCAGCAGTTCCTTGGTGGGCGACAGGTCCAGCCCGCGCTTGCAGATCTCTTCAAATTCTTCGGGGTTGTAGGCAATGCCGCCGCCCGTGCCGCCCATGGTGAAGCTCGGCCGGATGACCATCGGGAATCCGGTGCCGCCGATGTCGGCCTGGATTCGCTTTTGCACGGCCAGCGCTTCTTCCAGGCTGTGCGCGATGCCGCTCTTGGCCGAATCCAGGCCGATGGACGTCATCGCGTCCTTGAACTTCATGCGGTCTTCGGCCTTTTCAATGGCCTGTTCGTTGGCGCCGATCATCTCGACGCCGTACTTGGCCAGAACGCCGTGGCGGTGCAGGTCCAGCGCGCAGTTCAAGGCCGTCTGCCCGCCCATGGTGGGCAGCAAGGCCATCTTTCCTGCACGCGGGCTTTCCTTGGCGATGATCTTTTCCAGCACCTGCCAGGTGATGGGCTCGATGTAGGTCACATCGGCCATGTCCGGGTCGGTCATGATCGTTGCCGGATTGCTGTTGACCAGGATGACCTTGTAGCCCTCCTCGCGCAGCGCCTTGCAGGCCTGGGCGCCGGAGTAGTCAAATTCGCAGGCCTGTCCGATGACGATGGGGCCGGCGCCGATGATCAGGATGCTTTGCAGGTCTGTGCGCTTGGCCATTACTTTTGCTCCATGAGTTTCACGAAGCGGTCGAAGAGGTAGCCGATGTCATGCGGGCCGGGGCTGGCCTCGGGGTGTCCTTGGAAGCAGAAGGCCGGCTTGTCGGTGCGGGCCAGGCCCTGCAACGTGTTGTCGAACAGGCTGATGTGGGTGGGGCGCAGGTTGGCAGGCAGCGACTTTTCATCCACCGCGAAACCGTGGTTCTGGCTGGTGATGCTGACGCGGCCGCTGTCCAGGTCTTTCACCGGGTGGTTGGCGCCGTGGTGGCCGAACTTCATCTTGAAGGTCTTCGCGCCCGAAGCCAGTGCCAGGATCTGGTGGCCCAGGCAGATGCCGAAGGTGGGCGTGCCGCTGGCAATGACTTCACGCGTGGCTTCGATGGCGTAGTCACAAGGCTGCGGGTCACCGGGGCCGTTGCTCAGGAACACGCCGTCGGGCTTGAGTTTCATGACCTCAGATGCGGCCGTCGTCGCCGGCACCACTGTGACGCGGCAGTTGCGGCTGGCCAGCATGCGCAGAATGTTGCGCTTGACGCCGAAGTCGAAGGCCACGACGTGGTGACGCGCGTTGCTGAGCTTGCCGTAGCCGATGCCGAGTTGCCATTCAGTCTCGGCCCAGGCGTAGGGCTCGGTGGCGCTGACCACCCGCGCCAGGTCCAGCCCGGCCATCGACGGCGCGGCGCGCGCCTTGGTCACGGCATCGGCCACGGCATCAGGGCCGACCACCGTGCCCGGCTCGAAGCTGACGATGCAGCCGTTCTGGGCGCCTGTGGTGCGCAGCACACGGGTCAGGCGCCGCGTGTCGATGTCGGCGATGGCCACCGTGCCTTCACGCTGCAGGTATTGCGGCAGCGTCATCGTGGCGCGGAAGTTGGACACCCGCAGCGACACGTCCTTGACGATCAGGCCGGCGGCGCGAACGCGCGTGGATTCGACGTCTTCTTCGTTCACGCCCACGTTGCCGATGTGCGGATAGGTGAGGGTCACGATCTGCCGGCAATAGCTGGGGTCGGTAAGGATTTCCTGGTAGCCGGTGAGCGCGGTGTTGAACACCACCTCGCCCACCGTGTGGCCGGGTGCACCGACGCTGGTGCCCAGGAAAGTCGTGCCGTCTGCGAGTGCAAGCAGTGCGGCGGGCAGGACGGGCAGCAAGATGAAAGGCTCCGGGGTTCGCGCGCTCATCGCCACCCGCAAAGGGCGGTTCCGAGGGGGAAACCGACTTCGGTGTGACCGGAATTTCCGGCGAAGTGCGACGGCGCTGGGCTGGGGGCGGGTAAACCTGTGAAGTATAGCCGCCGTCTGCTGTTTGTTCGGCTCTGTTCGGCTCCGCTGGCCCTCAGAGGCCCAGTGCAGCGATGCCTGCATAAGCGATTTGTGCGTCTTCGCTCGCTTTGACGCCGCTCACACCCACCGCCCCGACACATTGGCCGTCCACCAGGATGGGTATACCGCCTTCCAGCATGCCCTGCAGCGTGGGTGCGCTGAGAAAGGCCGTGCGCCCCTGGTTGATCATGTCTTCGTAAAACTTGCTCTCGCGCCGCCCCAAGGCCGCTGTGCGAGCCTTGGCCGGCGCGATTTCGGCCGTGATGGCCGAGGCGCCGTCCAGACGCTGCAGCCACAGCAGGTGGCCGCCGGGATCCACCACGGCCAGGGTCACCGCCCAGCCGTTGCGCTGGGCTTCGGCCTCGGCTGCCAGCGCGATGACCCGGACGTCTTCCAGTGTCAGCAATGCTTGTGTTTTCATGGCCGCGACCATACCAAGTCTGGCCAGCCAAGCCGCTGCACGCGGTGGGGGCATGCACAGTGGCCCCGGTGCCAACTAGAATGCGACGTGCGGCGCGATTTGCCGCCTGTCTACCTTGGAGATTTCATGAATCAAAGCGTGCAGAACTATCCTGGCCTCGCCGGTGGCGGCGCGCTGGCGGCCGACCGCAACCGCGTCCTGCGCAATACCTACTGGTTGCTGGCGCTGTCCATGGTGCCGACGGTGCTGGGTGCCTGGATCGGCGTGCAGACCGGCATCGCACGGGCCATGTCACCCGGCGTCGGCCTGATGGTGTTTCTGGTTGGCGCCTTCGGCCTCATGTTCGCGATCGAGAAGTTCAAGAACTCGGCAGCGGGTGTGCCCATCCTCCTGGCCTTCACCTTCTTCATGGGCTTGATGCTGTCGCGCCTGATCAGCGTGGTGCTGGCCACCAGCGGCCCGGGTGTCATCATGTTGGCGTTTGGCGGCACCGGCGCCATCTTCCTGACGATGGCCACCTTGTCCAGCGTCATCAAGCGCGATCTGGGCGGAATGGGCAAGTTTCTGACCATCGGCGCGATCATGCTGTTCGTGGCCCTGCTGGCGAATTTCTTTCTGCAGTCGCCGGTGCTGATGATCGTGCTGGCCGTGCTGGGCATGGGCATCTTCAGTGCCTTCATCCTGTACGACCTGCGCCGGGTGCGTGATGGTGTGGAAACCAACTACATCACCGCCACGCTGGGCGTATACCTCAGCATCTACAACGTTTTCCAGTTCATGCTGGCGCTGCTGGGAATTGGTGGTTCCAGCGACGACTGAGCGACGGTTGAGCGACGACTGATCGCCGCCAGACCCAAACAAACGGGGCCCTCGGGCCCCGTTTTTCATGCGCCGTTCAGATCGAACACCGCCATGCTTTCCACATGCGCGGTGTGCGGGAACATGTTGATCACCCCCGCCAGCGAACAGCGGTAGCCCGCCTGGTGCACCAGCAGGCCGGCGTCGCGCGCCAAGGTGGCTGGGTTGCAGCTGACGTAGACGATGCGGCGAGGCGGCTGCCAGCCTTCGCTGCCGTGCAGGTCGGCCAGCGCCTTGGCCAACGCAAACGCGCCTTCGCGCGGCGGGTCGACCAGCCAACGCTGGCTATGTTCAACGGCGCGCAGGTCTGCAGGCGTGATCTCGAACAGGTTGCGTGCCTCGAATCGAGTGTTCGCCGACAGACCGTTGATGCGCGCGTTGTCACGCGCTCGCGCCACCAGCGTCTCGCTGCCTTCGATGCCCAGCACCCGTGCCGCCCGTGTGGCCAGCGGCAGCGTGAAGTTGCCCAGACCACAGAACCAGTCGATGACCTGATCATGAGGCTGTGGATCCAGAAGGCGCACCGCGCGCTCCACCAGCACACGGTTGATGTGCGGATTGACCTGCGTGAAGTCGGTGGGCTTGAACGGCATGGTGACGCCGAATTCGGGCAGGCGGTACGACAGCAGCGGGCCGCCTTCGTCCAGCAAGTGCACGGTGTCGGGGCCCTTGGGCTGCAGCCACCACTGCACATCGTGCTCGGTGGCGAAGGCGCGCAGGCGCAGCGCGTCGGCTTCGGTCACGGGTTCCAGATGGCGCAGCACCAGCGCAGTCACCGCGCCTTGCTCGCCCTCGCCTGCTGCCAATTCGATCTGCGGCAACCGGTCGCGCTGGTCCATGGCGCCGATCAGTTCGCGCAGTGGCATCAGCATGGCGCTCACTTTGGGCGGCAGTACGGGGCACACCGCCATGTCGGCCACATAGCGCGACTTTCGCTCGTGAAAGCCTATCAGCACCGTGCCCTTCTTGGCTACAAACCGCACCGACAGGCGCGCCCTGTCACGGTAGCCCCAGGCCGGCCCTTCAATGGCGCGCAGCATGCAGTCGGGTTTGACCTTGGCCAGGTGCCACAGGTTGTCTTCCAGCACCCGCTGCTTCACCGCCACCTGGGCGGCCGGGTGCAGGTGCTGCATCTTGCAGCCGCCGCAGGCGCCTGCATGCAGGCCGAAGTGCGGGCAGCCTGGACGCACCCGCTGTGCGCTTTCACGCCGCATGGCCGTCATCTGGCCCTGTTCCCAGTTGTTCTTTTTGCGCGAAACCTGCACCTGCACACGCTCGGTGGGCAGCGCACCTTCGATGAAGACCACCTTGCCGTCTTCGCGATGGGCCACGCCTTGTGCTTCGAGGTCCAGGGACTCGACGTCCAGCCAATCCAT
>JBBRCN010000109.1:0-13543 GCA_038204775.1 Burkholderiales bacterium
GGTGTCCGTCGCGCTCATCAGTTCGTCTCTACCTGTGGGCGCGCTCGCGGGATCATCTGATCAGCCGTTCCCAGCTGCCGTAGCGCTGCTTGATCGTTCCGCGAGGCAGGCTGGCGACGATGAGCAGCAGTCCGGTCACCACCGCGAAGACCGCTGCGGCCGCGCCGGCTGGCCAGATCAGTGGCACCGCCGCCAGCGCCACGCCCAGCGGCACGATCAGCCAACGCAGGATCCGAGCAACTTCGGCCGCGGCCAGCGATACCACCGTCAATACCAGCGCGCCGACCACGTGATGGGCATTTGCCACGCTGGCGTCCACACCGAGCAGCGGCCGCGTAAACAACAGCAGCAAGCCAAGCGCCAGCGCCAGACCGAGGCCCCAGCTCAGGCCCACACCGCCGCCCACCATGTCGGCCACCACCAATGCAGGGCGCTGGTCGAAGATGTCGTCGGGTTCTTCCTTGCCGGCCTTGGGTGCCGAGCCCTTGGGTGCCGAGCCCTTGGGCATCTCGTCGGTGTCGCCGAAGAAGAACACCCGCAGCAGGCTGCGCCCGGCGCGCTTGCGGCGCCGCAGGAACTGCAGCGTGGCCACCAACTCGTCGAGCGAATAAGGAATCTGGATCAGCACTGCCGCCGCACCGATCAGCGCGATCGTGCTCCAGGTGCCGATCACGATTGGCTGGATCACGATGAACGAGATCGAGGTGATGCCCAGCGGCGCGATCATCAAGCCGAACAGCACGACGAGCCACGGCATGGTGCGCCAGCGCATGCGCGAGCCGACAATGCCGGTGAGTATCTCCAGCAGGTAGGTGTAGCCACCCACCGCCGCGTCAGACACCGGCCAGGCCTCGGAGACGAAGCTGGTGACGATCTCCTCGGTGCCGTTTTTCGGGTCGGCCGGGTTGCCGACGAAGAACGGATCCCACACCGCCGGGATGTAGCCGAGCTGGTATCCCGCCAGGTAGCGCGACACATAGAGCCCGACGATGGCCAAAACGACAATTGGGATGCGCTGCGTCCAGTTCGAGGGGTTGTAGCTCCAGCCCGGCGGCACCGCCGGCCCGTGCAGCGCGGCGATGGCAGAGACCCCGGGCTCTGGCTTGGTGCACACCGCAAAGCCGAAGATCAGCCCGCCGATCAGGGTGTCGGACAGGTAAGCCGCGCCGTTGGCGGTGGAGAACAGGAACGGCAGCGTCATCACCACGCTGCCAATGCCTGCGCACAACCAGCGCGCCCAGCGCAACTGCCACGACAGTGCCAGCCCCGCGCACAGCATCAGCAGCAGCCCGCAGACGATCTCACCCAAGCGCAGCATCGGTTCGGGCACGCCGATCAGCAGTGGCTGCGTCACCAGCCAGCTGCCCAGGCCGATGTTGACGAAGTGTGCCCAGCGGTTGGCGCCATGTTCGGCCTTCAGTTGCCGTTCGTGACGCGCGCGCAGACGTTCGACATCGAGCCCGATGTCGGCGGCCTCCTCGATCCAGGGCGGCGCCGTCATGCCATTGCGGCGGTACCAGGCCGGGGGGTCGGACTTCAGGTTGTCGACCATCGCCGGCAGTTCGTCGGCCAGCCGGTGCTGCGGCTCCCAGCCCAGCAGCTCGCGGGCGCGCGAAACATCCAGCGCATAGTGGTCGTCGGCCATCTTGACCATGAAGGGGCGGATGAAGGGCGGCTCGCCGTTGTCGATGGCATCGGGCACCACCGGCTCCAGCCGGCCCTGCGCCCAGGCCCCGGCCGCGGCCACCGACTTCGGCACGCGCAGCGTCTGCCAGTCGTCGCTGCCGTGCATCAGCGCACCCAGACGGTCCTGCAGGGCGTCGTAGCCGATGGCGTCGATCTCGCCGATCAGCATCACTGCGGCCGGTGCCAGTTCGGCGCGGCGCCGTACCGCACGCTGCACCGCGTCGAGCATGTCGTCGCGGTGCAGCATGGCCTGGCCCACCAGCATGCTGCCGGCATACAGGTGGCTCTGCAAGTCGCGCTCGTAGATGCGCGCCATCTGCTGCGCCAGCGTCGGCACCGAGCTGGCTTCGTCATAGACCCCGGCCAGCCGCAGGATCACGGTCGGAATCGCACCGTGCGCCTCGCGGATTGCTTCCTCGGCACGCGCCTTCGACTGCGGGTAGGCCCAGCGCGGCTCGATCGGTTGCGACTCGTCGATGCGTTCGCCCGGTCGGCACGGGGCGTGCACCAGCATCGTGCTGGCGTAGAGGAACTGCTGCACGTCCAGCGCCTGCAAGCCCTTCAGCAGCTGGCGCGTGCCTTCGACGTTGACGCTTTCGTAGAGTGGATTGGGCTCGCCGCTGAAGTCGAAGAACGCCACCAGATGGATCACGCTGGCGATCCGGCTGCCGTGCTCGTCGGCGACCTTGCGCAATGCCAGCTCGACCGAAGCGTCGTTGCTGAGGTCGACTGCGATGACCGGGAAGTCGGGGCCTTCGGTGTTGCGGTCCAGGCCGACGACGCGGTAATCGGAGGCCAGCATGCGGCCGATCGACTGGCCAAGGTTGCCGGTGGCGCCGGTGATCAGGATCAGCGGCTTCTGGGTCGCGGCGCCCGGGGCCGCACCGGTTTCATCAGGGGCAGCCAGGGCAGTCGGGGGAGAGGTCATGCCCATCCCTGAACGGGGCAAGCCGCGTACCCGGGGTGCGACCAGCGAATGCGCCGTCTCACTGCTCGGGTGATGCTGGCGTTGGGCAACAGCTCTGCGGCTGCGGACCGATGGCGACGCCGAGACTCGGCACCGTGATCTCATCGCGGGAAAAATCTCTGGAACCAAAGAGCGTCGTCTCAACCTACAAGGGTTGATGAAAAGGAGCACTTCATGACTCACGACCTGATCGACAAGATCAAGCAGTACGACGACGCGCGCCCCGGGATTCCGGGCGAACACTGGCTGGCGATGGCCGGGGCCGTGGCCTTGTGGCTCGGGACAAGGCGACATCCGTCGTTCGTGGTGCGCCTGCTGGGTTCGGTGGCGGGCACCGCGCTGGTCGCACGTGCGGCGACGGGACGGGAAGTGCCCGACAGGCTGCGGCGCTGGCTGCCATTCGAGCACGGCAAGCGGGGTTGAGCGGCGGTCGGGGCTACAGCAGAAGCCAAGATCCCAGCCCGAGGAAGACGCCAAAGCCGAAGGCGTCGGTCAGTGCCACCAGCACCACGCCACCGGCCAGGGCCGGGTCGGCGCCCAGCCTTTGCAGTGCCATCGGAATGACCGTGCCCGCAAACACGCCGGCCAGCAGATTCAGCACCACCGCCAGCGGGAACACGCCTGCCAGCGCGGCACTGCCGAACCAGGCCAGCGCCACCGCTGCCACCACCACGGCCCGAAGCACCGCGTTGATCCCGCCGATCGCCAGTTCGGCCTGTCGGCGCAGGACATCGACCACGTCGTCGACCGTGATGCGGCCCAGCAGGCGACCGCCTCCGTTTTAGGCGGCGCGCAGGAAGCCCAGCACGGCCGCGTTGAAGGCCGCGGGCTGCTCCAGGTTCGACAGGTGGCTGGCATCGGCCAACACCACCAACTTCGCACCCGGCCAGTGCCTGGCAATGGCCTGGGCAGCGGCCGGCGGCGTGGCGGCGTCCTGGTCGCCCACGATCACCAGCGCCGGGGCGCGTTGCGTGGCCAGTGCGGCCAGCGTGTCGGTGGTGGCAAGGGCCGCGCAGCAGCCGGCATAACCTTCCAGCGGGGTGCCGCGAATCATTGCTCCGACGCTCTCCATCAACGCTGCTTGCTTCTCACGGAAGGGCTCGGTGAACCAGCGCGACAGCGTCGGCCGCACCAACGCCTGCAGACCCTCGCTGCGCGCGATGCGTACGCGGTCGGCCCACATCGCAGCACCGGCGGCCGGCACCTGGCCGGTGGTGTCGGCCAGCACCACGCGGTCCAGCACCTCGGGGTGGCGGATGGCCAGTGTCTGGCCGATCATGCCGCCCATCGACAAGCCCAGCCAGTGCGTGCGACCGATGCCCAGGTGCAGCAGCAGGCCGTGTGCGTCGTCGGCCAGCCGGTCCAGCGTGTAGGGCGCGGGCGGCGCCGACGTGCCGCCGTGGCCGCGTGTGTCGTAGCGCAGCACGGTGAAGTGCTGCGACAGCGCCTGCACCTGCGGCGCCCACATGCCCAGGTGCACCGCCAGAGAATGCGACAGGGTCAGCCATGGGCCCTGGCCCGTGACTTCGTAGTGGACGTCGATGTCGGCAATGCGGGCGTGCATGGGTTCGCTTCTTTGTGTGCTGCGGGATCAGGCCTTGGGTGCGCCGGTGTCGGCCACCAGGCTCACGGCCTGGATGCCCGCCACGGCCGCGATCTCGTCGTTGTGCGAGGTCTCGCCGCTGATGCCCACGGCACCCATCAACTGGCCCTGGGCGTCGCGCACCAGCACGCCGCCGGGCACGGGCACCAGGTTGCCCTCGGTCAGCATGCCCACGGCGCCGATGAAGCCGGGCACCACGCCATAGCGGCGCTCGACCTCGCGGCCACCGAAGCCCATGCCCAAAGCGCCCAGCGCCTTGCCGCGTGAGATCTCGGAGCGGTAAAGGCTGGTGCCCTCTTCGGCGCCGTAGGCCTTCAGCGCGCCACGGATGTCCAGCACGGTCACGGCCAGCGGCTCCATCTTGGCCGAGCGGCCGTGCGCCAGCGCAGCGCTGATGATCTGCTGCGCGCATTCGAGCGTCAGGGTCTGCAGGGAAACGGAGGTCTTCATGGTGGCGGATGGGTTGGGGCAGTGAATGTCCATTGTCGCCGGCAGCATGAGCAGCTCATCTGCCCATCCCAAGCTTCCCGCCACGGAACCGGCGCTGCCGGGCCGTCGGCGGGCGGCCCCCTCGGGGGGTAGTGAGCGACAGCGAGCTCGGGGGGCTCACGCTATCGCTGCGTTGACACGTGGCATCACCTCGGTGGCAAACAGCTCCATCGAACGCTGGCCCAAGGCCTTGTCCTGCCAGTCGTGACAGGCGTAGACCAGCTTGCCGAAGTCGCCCACCTGGTCGCGGAAGCTCAGGATCTGGTCGACCACCGAGTTCACCGTGCCGGCCAGCACCAGGCGCTGGGTGACGTAGTCGGGTGTGACCTCGCTGTCGGGCATGGTGGGGTCGGTCTTGAACAGGTTGCTGCGGCCGCCGCCCACCAGCTTGCGCACCAGTTGCTTGAAGTAGAAGTGGTAGGGACCGCCAGCCTCCAGTGCATAACGTTTTGCTGTGGCGTCATCGTCGGCCACGAAGATGCTCTTGGCCACGCGCCACTCGGCGGGCTGCGCCACGGCGCCCACGGCGGCGCGCCCTTCGACGTACTTGGGCCAGTGGGTCTTCACCCACTCGGGCATCAGGAAGTTGGCCGAGATGGGCCCCCAGCCGCGTTTGGCCATCTCGGTCACGCCCTGCGAAAACGGCGCCACGGCAGTGCCCACGATGGCCGGGTGCGGCTTCTGGTAAGGCTTCATGATGAAGCCCTGACCGATCTCGGGGATCATGGTTTTCTGCACCGACACGTTCCAGAACTGGCCCTCGATGTTGTAGGGCGGGTCCGATTCCCAGATCTTCAGCACCGTGTTGATGCACTCGACAAACATCGCGTTGCGGTCGCGGCCGAAGTTGCCGAACACCTCGGCGTCAGACATCAGGCCACCGGGGCTGATGCCCATGATCAGGCGGCCCTTCAGCAGGTGGTCGAGCATGGCCACTTGTGCGGCCACCGCGGCCGGGTGCGTGTTGGGCATGTTGATGGTGCCTGTGCCCAGCATGATCTGCTTCGTCTCCGACGCCAGCGTGGCCAGGAAGATCAGGCTGGAGGTGACGGTTTCGGCCGCGTCGGTGACGTGTTCACCGACAAAGGCTTCCGAATAGCCCAGCCGGTCGGCCAGCAACACCGCCTCGCGGTCTTCTTGCAAGGTCTCGGCGATGTTGCGCCCGGGGGGATGCAGCGGCATCATGAAGGTGCTGTATCTCACGTCGGCTTCCGGTGGTCGTGGTCACCGACCGGCGCACCGACTGGCACACCAGCCAGCACGGGGGAGGCAGGACGCGCGACAGGGGATGCGGCTGGCGAGTTCATCGTTCGACTTTAGAATGATCGATTGATAAATACAAGACCCTTGATCCGCATCAAGGATCGGTTCAGGCCAGCAGCGTAGGGGCTGCAACGCGCAGCGGTGCCCGCTGCTGGACCGACAGCATGATGGCCTCCAGCGCCGCCACGTTGGCCAGCATCTCCTGCTCTGTCACCGGGTAGGGGCGCACGCCGCGCACGGCTTGTGCAAAGGCTTCGAGGTTGTCGCGCACCGAAGGTGACGGCGCAGCAAAGCGGGTCTGCGGCGGGTGGCCGCGCATCACGGTGGTGATGTCCCAGCCGGTGGGGTTTTCCGGGTGCGTGCGATCGCGGATTTCGACCCAGCCCTTGGAGCCATAGACCGCAAAGCGACCTTCGAAAGGCGTGGCCAGCACCGCGCTGATCATGGCGTTGGCCCCGCTGGCAAAGGCCATCATCACGGCCAGCGTGTCGCCGTTTTCGAAGTCCGAGCCCAGCGTGGCCAGGCGCGCCCAGACCTGTTCACAAGGGCCCAGCACCGCGATGCTCAGGTCCACCAGGTGGATGCCTGTGGCGGTGAGCGGGCCCACGGGCGCGTGCGCGTTGGACAGCCGCCAGTTGTCCTTGGGCAGGGCAAAAAACTTGTCCTGACTGAAGTTGGCTTCGATCTGCAGCACCGCGCCCAAGGTGCCATCGGCGATGAGCTGGCGCAGGGCGATGACTTCGGGCTCGAACCGGCGCTCGTGGCCGATGCCCATCACGCGGTCGCGCTGTGCGCACGCGGCGACGGCGCGTTGTGCCTCTTGCAGCGTCAGGCACAAGGGCTTTTCGCAGAACACGTGCAGTCCGGCCTCCGCCGCGGCCACGATCTGTGCGGCGTGCTGGGGGTGCGGGGTGCACAGGATGACCGCTTCCAGGCCGCTCTGCGCGATCAGGCTGTCTGCGCTGGCGTGCACGGCCACGCCGCTGAGCAGCGGATCGGCGGCCATGGCGGCACGCGCGGTGGCATCCACTTCGGCCACTGCGGTCACCTGCAGCCAGGGGCTGGTGGCCAGTTGGCGCGCAATGGTCTTGCCCCACCAGCCGTAGCCGACGAGACCCACTTGAACGCGGCGGCCGGCGGTAGGTGCGGGGTGAGTGCTGGTCATGGCCTGTGCTCCTTATTTTTCGATTGATAAGCAGAATCAAGTTTAATAGCGTCCTCAAAGACGGAGACCCGATGACGACTGCAAAGCCCGCTCGCCGCACCACCCAGGCGTCCGCAGCCTCGGCTGCCACCGCGTCCCGGACGGCCGCCAGGACGGCCGCCAAGACGGCCGCCAAGACGGCCGCCAAGACAAGCGCTGCCTCGGCACGCACGCCCGCCGCAGCCCAGTTGCCAACCGTGGGCCTGCTGGGCCTGGGCATCATGGGTTCGGCGATGGCCGGCAACCTGATGAAGGCCGGTTTTGTGGTGCTGGGTTTCGACCCCAGCGCGCCCGCTCGCCAGCGATTCCGCGTCGCAGGCGGCAAGGTCTGCACCGACGCGCAAGCCGTGGCTCGCGGCGCACAGGTGATCATCACGTCGCTGCCCAGCGCTGCTGCGCTGATGGACACAGCCACCGCCGTGGCCGCTGCCGCAGCGCGTGGCCTGCTGGTGGTGGAAACCAGCACGCTGGACATCGCCGACAAGGAAGCGGCACGTCGTGTGCTGGCGGCCCAGGGTGTGGTGTTGCTGGACTGCCCGCTGTCGGGCACCGGCGCGCAGGCCATTCGCAAGGATCTCACCGTGTATGCCAGCGGGCCGGCTGCGGCCATCAAGCGCCTGCAAGCGGTGTTCGACGGCTTTTCCAAAGCGCAGTTTTCGCTGGGTGCATTTGGCAACGGCATGCGCATGAAGCTGATGGCCAACCTGCTGGTGGCCATCCACAACGTGTCCACGGCCGAGGCCCTGCTGTTGGGCAAGCGCTGGGGCATCAAGCCCGCCGACGCCGTCAAGGTGCTGGCCGACGGTGCCGGCGGTTCGCGCATGCTGCAGGTGCGCGGCCCTTTCATGGACGACCGCGGTTGGGAGACCGTGACGATGAAGGTCGAAGTCTGGCAGAAGGACATGAAGCTCATCGCTGCTGCGCTGCGTGAGACGGGAGTGCCGGCACCGCTGTTCGCGGCCACCGTGCCCGTCTACGATGCGGCCATGGGCATGGGACATGCCAAACACGATACGGCGGCGGTGTTCGACGTGCTGGAGCGCATGTCCACGCCGGCCCAGCCCGTGAAGCCCGCTCCGCGCGCCAAGCGTGCCCAGCGCGCACAGCGCGCACAGCGCAAATGAAACCACTGAGGAGCCCGCCATGGCCTTGTCGCTGAACCACATCTCGATCCGCACGCTGCAACTGGAAGCCACGCGCCACTTTTATGTCGACGTGCTGGGCCTGCAGGCGGGCCCGCGCCCCGAGTTCCCTTTCCCGGGCCATTGGCTGTACCAGGGGCCGCTGGGCGAGTACGCCAACGCGGCGGTGCACCTGATCGGCATCGACCCCGACGACGCCGGCGGGCTGCAGCAGTACCTGGGTGACCGTGGCGCCGAATCGCTGCAGGGCAGCGGCGCGGTCGACCACGTGGCCTTTTCTGCCACCGACCTGCGGGCCATGCTGACGCGGCTGCAAGGCCTGGGCGTGGAAGCCCGCGAGCGCACGGTGCCCGGCGTGGGCCTGCACCAGCTGTTCCTGGACGACCCCAACGGCATCGTGGTGGAACTCAACTACCCCCATGCCGAAAAACAGGCCATCGACAAACTGCTGGCCGCGGCGGCAGCCGCAGCCGCCTGAAGCGGGCAGTGCGCCCGGTGGCACACATCCTTGTCGTCGGTGGTTCGCTGGGTGGCCTGCTGGCAGCCAACATGCTGTGGCGTAGCGGTCACGATGTGCAGGTGCTGGAAAAGGTACGCGGATCGATGAGCGGGCGCGGCGCCGGCATCGTGTCGCACGACGCACTGACGGTGGCACTGGCACGTGCCGGTTTGGCCGACGGTGCCACGTTGGGCGTCGAGGTACCCGGCCGTGTGCTGCTGCAAGCCGATGGCCGAACGCACACCAAACTGCACATGCCCCAGGTGCTGACTTCCTGGAGCCGGCTCTATGAGTTGCTGCGTCAAGCTTTGCCCGCCGACCGGTACCTGCAAGGCGCCAGCGTGACGGGCGTGGACGCCACGGCGCACGGGGTCACCGTGCACGGCCATGTGGATGGCGCAGCGCAGACCTGGACTTCTGAGCTGCTGGTGGCCAGCGACGGCATCCGGTCCACCGTGCGCCAGCAGTTCTTTCCCGAAGTCCAGCCACAGTACGCCGGCTACGTGGCTTGGCGCGGGGTCTGCGACGAAGCCCTGCTGTCGCGCCACACCATGGAAACGCTGTTCCCGTACTTCGGCTTCTGCGTGCCCGAAGGTGAACAGATCATCGGCTACCCGGTGGCCGGCGCCGACCGCGCCACGGCGGTCGGGCACCGCGCCTACAACTTTGTCTGGTACCGGCCGGCCGCCGCCGGCGATGCGCTGCACAGCCTGATGACCGACGCCGACGGCCAGCACCATCCGCTGGGCATTGCACCCAACAAGGTGTCGTGGCGGCATGTCGCGCGCATGCGCGAAGATGCCCACGAGCGGCTGGCGCCGCAGTGGGCCGAGGTGGTTCAGAAGACCGCGCTGCCCTTCCTGCAGCCCATCCACGACCTGGCCTGCGACTCACTGGCCCATGGCCGGGTGGCGCTGATGGGCGACGCGGCCTTCGTCGCGCGGCCGCACATCGGCATGGGGGTGACCAAGGCGGCGCAAGACGCGGCGGCGCTGTGTGACGCCATCCGCGACCATGGCGCCACGCCCGACGCGCTGCTGGCCTTCGAGGCCGTCTGCCTGCCCCGCGGCCGCTCGGCCGTGGCGCGTGCACGCTGGCTGGGTGCGGCGCTGGAAGGTGTGGCTCCGGCGGGCAGTGTGGACCGGCCACGGCAGGCCATTGCAGAAACCGCCATCGACCTGGGTCGCTATGGTCATCAATCCGGCTTCAAGGAAGAACTTGCCACATGAACACACCCGACCGACTGCCCCCCATCGACCCCGCAGCGTGGACCGAAGCCCAGCGCGGCTGTGCCGATGAAATCATCGCCGGGCCGCGCGGCGCGCTGATCTCGCCCTTCGTGCCGCTGCTGCGCAGCCCCGAGTTGTGCACCCATGCGCAGCGCATGGGCGAGTACCTGCGCTACCGCAGCGCCATCGGTTTGCGCCTGTCCGAACTGGCCATCCTGGTCACGGCCAGCCACTGGGACCAGCAGGTGGAGTGGTCCATCCACGTGCCGATCGCGCTGCGCGAAGGCATTGCCGAATCGGTCATCACAGCGATTGCCGAGCAGCGCACGCCGATGTTCGCGCGCGCCGACGAGCGGATCGTCTACGCGGTGTCGCAGCAGTCGCTGCAGCACAAGCGGGTGGACGACACCACGTGGGCAGCGGCTTGCGCGCAACTGGGCGAACAGGGTGTGGTCGACCTGACCGGCATCGTGGGCTACTACACGATGCTGTCGATCGTCATGAACGCAGCGCAGACGCCACCTCCGCCGCAGTGCCGTCAGCGGCTGCCGGCGCGCGGCTGAATCGGCAATCGCGCGCCGCCCTCACGGCCGAGTTCCGCAGCTTCCTGGCCGCCGAGTGCGCCAAGTACGCCAAGCTGATTGCCGACAACGGCATCAAGTCCGAGCAAAGACACTGCACTAGCATCGGGGGGTCGTGAACGCAAAGAAGCGCGCTGCGCGCCCCGCCGAATCCGCCGCACCCCAGGCGGCGCAGCCCAAGCTCAGGCTGGCGCCGGCCGACCGCGAACGTCAGATCATCGACGGCGCGATTGCCTACTTTTCAGAGGCCGGCTTTTCCGGCCAGACGCGCGAACTGTCCAAGCGCCTGGGCGTGACGCAGCCGCTGCTGTACCGCTATTTCGCCAGCAAGCAGGCGCTGATCGAACGGGTCTACCAGACAGTTTTCGAGGGCCGCTGGAACCCGGCGTGGATACCGCCGCTGTGCGACCGGACGGTGCCGCTGCGCGAGCGGCTGATCCACTTTTACGGCGAGTATTCGGAGGCCACCTACCGGCCCGAGTGGATCCGCATCTACATGCACGCCGGGCTGTCCGACCCCAGGCTGAACCGGCGCTACATCCAGCTGGTGCGGCGCGAACTGATGCCCGTGTATTGCCGCGAGTTGCGCCACGCCTGCGGCCTGCCCGACACCGATGCCGAAGTCAGCGAGCAGGAGATCGAGTTTGTCTGGAGCCTGCACGGCGGCATCTTCTACAGGGCCATGCGGCAGCACGTGTACAAGACCCGCATCAACGTCGACTTCATGACCCACGTGGCCTTTGTGGTGGACAACTTCCTGGCCGGTGCACAAAGCACCTACCCGCGTCTGCTGGCCGTGTATGCGCCTGGCGCGCTGGGTGTGTCGCCTGGGGCTGCACTGCGGCACAAGCGCAAGGCTGCGGGGGCCGCGGCGCGCTGAGTCAAGGCTGGTGCCTGGGCCCACGGGTTGACCTGAGCCGGGCGTGAAAAAGCCCCGCCAGGGCGGGGCTTTGGGACTTGTCGGTGCTTCAGGCGCCCGGCTGTTGTTGCTGTTCGAAAGGCAGCTTCAGCTGGGACAGGTCCTTGCGTGTCTCCACCAGGACCAGCGGGCCGTCGTCCACCAGCACGTGGCGGCGCGGTTCGCGCGGTTGCCGCTCGGGTGCCGGCTCTGCAGCCATGGCGGCCTGCACGGCGCTGATCTTGTCGGTATCGCTTTGCACCCACTGCAGGCCCGCGGATTCGGCCAGCGAGGCCAGCGAAGCGGTGGGCAGCAAGTAGGGATGCGCGCGCACGGATTCCGCCAAGCGCGGCGCCGGCGTGGCTACCGACTCGGGCGAAGCAACGGCGACGGGGGCTGCAATCGGCGCGGCAACAGTTGCAGCAACAGGTGCGGCAACGGGTGCGGCAACAAGGGTGGCAACAGCCGGCACGACCTCGGCGTCCATCGGTGCAGCCGACGCTTCGGCAACAGCCGATTCGGTGGGCACCGCTGGCACGGTTTCAGCGCCAGCTTGCGCCTGCGCTGCTGCGGGTGCGGCCTGGCCGTTCAGCCCGGCGGCCTGATCGTCACGGGCCTCGCGAGGTTCGCGTGGTTCACGCGGGCTGTCACGGTCGCGGTCGCGGCCACGACCGCCACGGCGGCGGCCCCGTTCGCGTTCGCCGCCGGCTTCACTGCCTTCGGCGGCGGGGGCCTCAGGTGCGGCGCTGCTGGAAGGAGCGGCCTCAGTGCCTTCTGTGGCGTCGGCGCGCTCTGCGCCCGGGCTGGATGCCAGCGCCAGGTTCTGCTGGCCTTCTTCACCACCACGGCCTTCGCCGCGGTCGCGCCCACCGCGGCGGCGGCGGCGGCGTCCGTCGCCACCGTTGCCTTCGGCCGGCGGGCTGCCATCAGCACCCGGAACGGGGATCGTGTCCACGAAGGGCTGCACCACGCCATCGGCACTGACCTGCTCGGTGCGCGGTGCGCGGTCGGTGCGCGGTCCGCGGCGGTTGTTGCCTTCGCCGCGCGGTCCCCGGTCTTCGCGTTCCACCGCGCTGCTTTCAGTGCTGACTGCACCTTCAGCGCGTGGGCGGCGTTCGCCACCGCGGCTTTCGCCCCGGTTTTCACCACGGCCTTCGACACGAGTTTCACCGCCGCCTTCACCGCCACGGCCACCACGACCGCCTCGGCTGTTGCGGTCGCCGCCACGACCTCCACGCTCGGCGCTGCGCTCATTTCCACGCTCACTTCCGCGCTCATTTCCACGCTCACCACGATCATTGCGTTCACCGCGACGGCCGTCGCCGCGCTTTTCTGGCACAGCCGGTGGCACGGTCGGTGCCGTCACGGCCATGACAGGCGCTGGCGCAGGCGCCGCAGCGCCGCCAAAGAGCTTCTTGACCCAGCCGAAGAAACCGCTGCCCTCGGGCTGCGGCGCCGCATCCCGCATGGGCGCCGGTGCCGGCAGCGGCGCGGCCGGTGCAGCCACCGGAGCCGGCTTGGGCACTGCCGCAGGCGCGGGTGCCGGTGCGGGCGGTGCCGGCTGGTCGGGCAGCACGCCCTTGATCAGCGGCTCTTGTTTGGCCTTGGCCTTTTCACGGCGCGTGATGCCGACCTCTTCGTTCGGCTCCTCGATCATCGTGTAGCTGGCCTGCAGGCCTTCCAGGCGCGGGTCGTCGTGGCGCAGACGCTCGAGCTTGTAGTTGGGCGTTTCCAGGTGCTTGTTGGGCACCAGGATGACCGTCACCCGCTGCTTCAGCTCGATCTTGGTGATTTCGGTGCGCTTTTCATTGAGCAGGAAACTGGTCACTTCCACCGGCACTTGCACGTGCACGGCGGCGGTGTTTTCCTTCATCGACTCTTCCTGCACCATGCGCAGGATCTGCAGCGCGCTGCTCTCGGTGTCGCGGATGTGGCCGGTGCCGTTGCAGCGCGGGCAGGTGATGTGGTTGCCTTCGCTCAGC
>JBBRCN010000110.1:0-13469 GCA_038204775.1 Burkholderiales bacterium
ACCGCGCTGTAGCCCTTGGCGGCTGCGCCGATGTCTTTCAGGTCGGGCTCGGCGCCGCTCCACCAGGTGCCAAACATCTTCTCGCGCGGGTAGCCAGTGGCCACCGCTTCCTTGATGGCGGTGGCCGTCATAACGCCCCAGGTCTGCATGATGACGAAGTCGGGTCGTTGCTGCCGTACCTGCAGCCAGATCGCTTTTTGTTCCACGCCGGGCGCTGGCACGGGTAGCAGTTGCAGCTCAAAGCCGTGCATCTTGCTGCGCTCGGTGATGATGGGCAGCAGCTCTTTCCCGAACGGGCTGTCGTGATACACAACGCCGATCTTCTTGCCCTTTAGTTTGTCCCAGCCACCTTCTTTCTTGGCGATGTGCTGCAGAACTGTGTCGCCGGCCACCCAGTAGTGGCCGATGAGTGGGAAGTTCCATTTGAAGACACTACCGTCGGCGCTGTCGCTGCGGCCATAGCCCGATGTGATCAGCGGAATTTTGTCGCCAGGAACCTTCTCCGTCAGCGCGAACGTGATGCCGGTGGACAGCGGCTGGAACACTGTGGCGCCGCCGTGTTTGCCCTTCAGGCGCTCGTAGCACTCCACGCCGCGGTCGGTGGCGTAGGCGGTTTCGCATTCTTCGACCAGCGTCATCACGCCGTTGATGCCACCGCGCACGTTGACCAGCTTCATGTAGTCGGCATAACCGTTGGCAAAGGGCGTAGCGTTGGGCGCCACTGGGCCTGTGCGGCCGGTGAGACTGGGGAAAAACTGCACCTTGGCCTGGGCCAGTGCAGCGGTGGTGGACATCAAGGTTGCGGCGGCGACCAGCGCGCTGGCCAGGTGGGTGAACTTCATGGCAGTGTCTCCAGGGTGTTGGTGGGGAACAGGGTCGGTGGGGGAATCAATGCGGGAAAGGCCATAGCCGCATCTTCTCTTTGGCGGTCGACCACAGTCGTGCCAAGCCGTGCGGTTCAACGATGAGGAAAAACACGATCAGCGCGCCAAAAACCATCAGCTCGGTATGGGCCACGGCGGCTGTGCTGATTTCCACGTTCACCAGGTCGCCAAGTGCGGGCAGTGCGCGGTTCAGGAAGATGGGCAGGATGACGATGAACGCGGCGCCAAAGAAGCAGCCCATGATCGAGCCCAGGCCACCGATGATGATCATGAACAGCAGCTGGAAGCTGCGGTCGATGCTGAAGGCCGCCGGCTCCCAGCTGCCCAGGTGTACAAAGCCCCACAGTCCTCCGGCCACACCGACGATGAAGCTGCTGACGGCAAAGGCCGTGAGCTTGGCGTACACCGGGCGGATGCCGATGACTGCGGCCGCCACGTCCATGTCGCGGATGGCCATCCACTCGCGACCGATGTGGCCACGCACCAGGTTCTTGGCCAACCAGGCAAAAACAATCAGGATCCCCAAGCAGAACAGGTACTTCTCGTGTGGGGTGTTGATCGAGATGCCGAAGAATGACAGGTTCGACACGTTCACCGAACCGGAGGGTGAGTTGTTGGTGAACCAGCTGATGCGCAAGAAAGTCCAGTCGACAAAAAACTGCGCTGCCAGCGTCGCCACCGCCAGGTACAGGCCTTTGATGCGCAGCGAGGGGATGCCAAACAACACCCCAACAACCGTGGCACAGGCCCCGCCCAGCAGCAATGCCAGGATGAGTGGCATGCCTTCGATGCGAACAGAGAAGTTGTAGGCGGCGTAGGCCCCCACGGCCATGAAAGCGCCTGTTCCCAAGGAGATCTGGCCGCAGTAGCCGACCAGGATGTTGAGGCCCAACGCAGCCAGCGCCAGGATCAGGAAGGGAATGAGGATGGCGCGGAACAGATACTCGTCGGCCAGAACAGGCACAGCGAACACCGCAAAAGCCAGCACCAGCCAGATGCCGATGCGGTCTTGAGTGATGGGGAAAACCTGTTGGTCGGCGCCGTAGCTGGTCTTGAACTGGCCGTTTTCTCGGTACAGCATGATCTACACCCGATCGATGATCTTCTCGCCGAACAAGCCCTGTGGCCTGACGAGCAAGACAAACAGCACCAGCACATAGCCAAACCAGATCTCGATGCCGCCGCCCATGAACGGACCCAGATAGACCTCGGACACCTTTTCGCCGACACCGATGATGAGCCCGCCGATGATGGCGCCAGGCACGCTGGTTAAACCACCCAGGATGACCACGGGCAAGGCTTTCAGCGCCACAAGGGACAGCGAGAATTGCACCCCCAGTTTGCTGCCCCAGATGACACCAGCCACCAAGGCGACGAAGCCCGCCACGCTCCACACAATGACCCAGATGCGGTTCAGCGGGATGCCGATGCTTTGAGCCGCCTGGTGGTCGTCGGCCACCGCGCGCAGCGCCCGCCCGGTGCTGGTGTACTGGAAAAACAGGCTCAAGGCGATGACCAGCGCCGCAGCGATTGCGGCCGCATAAAGGTCTTCTTTGTTCACCAGCACGCCGTCCTGGAACACCGACTGCAGCAAGAACATCGGGTCTTTGGGCAGGCCGACATCGATCTTGTAGATGGCGCTGCCGAACAGGGTCTGGCCGAAGCCGTCCAGGAAGTAGGTGATGCCCAGGGTAGCCATCAAGAGGGTGATGCCTTCCTGGTTCACCAACTTGCTCAGCACCAGCCGTTCGATGAGCCAGGCCACGGCCACCATCAGCACCATGGCGGCGGCAAAGGCCAGCACGTTGCCCAACACCTTGCTGTCATTGCCCAGCAGTTGCGGGAGCCATTCGGAAAAGCGCGCCATGGCAAGCGCCGCAAACAGCACCATCGCGCCTTGCGCAAAGTTGAACACGCCGCTGGCCTTGAAGATGAGCACAAAGCCCAGGGCCACCAGCGAATACAGCATGCCGGACATCAAGCCGCCAATCACGGTTTCGAGAAAAAATCCCATGGTGTTGATGGCAACCGTTCAGTGTGAAGTGCCGAGGTAGGCGCTGATGACGTCGGGGTTGGCGCGCACCTCGTCGGGTGTGCCGTCGCCGATCTTCTTGCCGTAGTCGAGCACGACCACGCGGTCGGAAATGTCCATCACCACGCTCATGTCGTGCTCGATCAGCACGACGGTGGTGCCGTACTCGTCGTTGACGTCCAGGATGAAGCGGCTCATGTCTTGTTTCTCTTCGACGTTCATGCCGGCCATGGGTTCGTCCAGCAGCAGCACTTGCGGCTCCATGGCCAGCGCGCGGCCCAGGTCCACCCGCTTTTGAAGTCCGTACGGCAGGCGGCCCACGGGGGTCTTGCGGTAGGCCTGGATCTCCAGGAAGTCGATGATCTTTTCGACAAACTCGCGGTGCTGGCTTTCTTCGCGTTCGGCTGCACCCCAGCGGATGGCCTGCTGGAAGATGTTGGTCTTCATGTGCAGGTTGCGGCCCGACATGATGTTGTCGATGACGCTCATGCCCTTGAACAGCGCCAGGTTCTGGAAAGTGCGTGCCACGCCCATCACCGCCACCTGGCGGCTGTTCATGTGGCTGAAGGTCTGGCCGCGAAAGCTGATGCTGCCTTCCTGCGGCGTGTAGACGCCGTTGATGCAGTTGAGCATGCTGCTCTTGCCCGCGCCGTTGGGGCCGATGATGGCGCGCACCTCGTGTTCGCGCACGTTGAAGCTGATGTCGCTGAGTGCCTTCACGCCGCCAAAGCGCAGGCTGATGTTCTTCACATCCAGGATGACGTCGCCGATCTTGCGGGTGGCCATGTCAGCGCCCGCACGGCCGCTTGAAGGGCACTGAGGGCCCCCTCGGGGGGCAGCGAACGAAGTGAGCGTGGGGGTTCATTTCAGGCTGCCTTTTGCAAGGCAGGGAAGGTCTTGGCATCGACGATGGGCAGCGTGGCGCTGACGCTGCCGCTGCGGCCGTCTTCGAACTTCACGGCGGTTTCGATGAACTGTTCGGTCTTGCCGCCGTACAGCGCATCCACCAGCACCTGGTACTTGTCGCCGATGTAGCCGCGGCGCACCTTGCGTGTGCGTGTCAGCTCGCCGTCGTCGGCGTCCAGTTCCTTGTGCAGCACCAGGAAGCGGCTGATCTGGCTGCCGGCCAGCAGCGTGTCGGCGGCCAGGTCGGCGTTGACCCTTTCCACGCACTCGCGAACCAGTTCCAGCACTTCTTTTTTGGCTGCCAGGTCGGTGTAGCCGGCGTAGGGCAGGTTCTGCCTTTCGGCCCAGTTGCCCACGGCCTCGAAGTCGATGTTGACAAAGGCACAGACCTGCTCGCGGCGGTCGCCAAAGGCCACGGCTTCCTTGATGAAGGGGAAAAACTTGAGCTTGTTCTCGACGTACTTGGGCGCAAACATCGCGCCGTCCGATGCGCCGCCCATCAAGCGCCCGACGTCCTTGGCGTGGTCGATGATCTTCAGGTGGCCTCCCGCGTCCAGGAAGCCGGCGTCGCCGGTGTGGTACCAGCCGTCGGCGGTCAGCACCTCGGCCGTGGCAGCCGGGTTCTTGTAGTACTCCTTCAAAAGGCCCGGGCTCTTGACCAGGATCTCGCCGCTGTCGGAGACCTTGATTTCGACGCCGTCGATGGGCACGCCCACGGTGTCGGCCTTGGCTTCGTGGTCGGGCTGCAGGCATACGAACACGGCGGTCTCGGTCGATCCGTAGAGTTGCTTCAGGTTGATGCCGATGCTGCGGTAGAAGGTGAACAGGTCAGGGCCGATGGCCTCACCCGCGGTATAGGCCACACGCACGCGGCTGAAGCCCAGCGTGTTGCGCAGCGGGCCGTAGACGCTGAAATTGCCCACCGCATAGAGCAGCCTGTCGACCAGGCCGACCGACTTGCCGTCCATCAAGGTGGGCCCCACACGCTTGGCCACATCCATGAAGAAGTGGAAGGCGCTGCGCTTGATGCGCGAAGCGTCTTCCATGCGGATCATCACGTTGGTCAGCAGACCTTCAAAGATGCGCGGCGGCGCAAAGTAGTAGGTGGGCCCGATCTCCTTCAGGTCGATCATCACCGTGGCCGCGCTCTCGGGGCAGTTCACCACGTAGCCGCAGGCCAGCCACTGCGCGTAGCTGAAGATGTTCTGGCCGATCCAGGCCAGCGGCATGTAGGCCAGCACTTCTTCCTGCGACGTCAGCTTGTCGAAGCTCTTGCCCGCAATGGCACGGTCCAGCAGCGTGTGGTGGGTGTGCACCACGCCCTTGGGGTTGCCGGTGGTGCCGCTGGTGAAGAACATCGCCGCCACGTCGTGGGGCTGGCAGCTGGCCACTTCGTCGTCGAACAGGCGCGCGTTGGACGTGTCGTGCGCCTGGCCCGCCGCCACCAGCGCGTCCAGGCTGTCGAGCCCGACTTCTTCGTAGTTGCGCAGGCCGCGTGGGTCGTCGAACCAGATGCGCTTGAGCGTGGGGCATGACTCGCGCAGTTCAAGCAGCTTGTCCACCTGCTCCTGGTCTTCGACGATGGCAAAGCCGACCTCGGCGTTTTTGATGGGAAAGGTGTACTCGGTGACCGCCGCGTCCTGGTACAGCGGCACCGGCACCGCGCCCAGGGCCTGCGCTGCCAGCATCGATGCATACAGGCGCGGGCGGTTGTCGCCCACCACCACGATGTGGTCGCCACGCTTCACGCCGGCATGCGCCAGGCCACAGGCCAGGCGCCGCACCAGCAGCGCCAGTTCGGCCCAGGTGGTGGTCTGCCAGATGCCGTACACCTTTTCGCGCAAGGCAGGTGCCGTCGGGCGCGCTTTGGCGTGGTCGAGCATCAGACGGGGAAACGTCGTCGGCAAGGGCTTGTCTCCATTTGCTTTGCTGTGCATTCTGAGCGCGACTTTGACGCCATGTTGTCGTTGTGACGACAATCTGCGGGTTCGCACTGACAGGCATTTCCCCAGCCGATATTGATGGCATCAAGCACTTTCCCGTCAGCTTTGCATGCCAGCGCGGTGCGAACCTCGCTTTCGCGCGGCGCGCAGCCGCAGGACCTGGACAGCATTCCCTGGCTCGTTCGCCTGGACGAGGTCGAGCGCCAACGTGTCGTAGCCGACCTGCGCGTGGTCGAAGTGCAGCCGGGCGAACTGGTGTGCCGCGTGGGTCGGCCCGTGACCTACTGGTTCGGTGTCATCGACGGACTCTTGAAGATGAGCAACGACTCTGCCGCGTCGGGGGGCAGCAGCATCCCCATCACTTTCACCGGCGTGCCCAGCGGCGGCTGGTTTGGCGAAGGCACGGTGCTCAAAAACGAGGTCTACCGCTACAACATCCAGGCCTTGCGCAAGAGCGTGGTGGCGGGCATCCCGGCCACCACCTTCCACTGGCTGCTGGACCGCAGCATCGGCTTCAACCGCTTCGTCATGATGCAACTCAACGAACGGCTGGGCCAGTTCATCGGCGCACGCGAGATCGACCGCCTGAGCCAGGCCGACGCACGGGTGGCGCGCAGCCTGGCGGCGCTGTTCCACCCGGTGCTGTACCCGGGTGTGGGCGAGATCCTGCGCATCACGCAGCAGGAGCTGGGTTACCTGGTGGGGCTGGGCCGCCAGCGGGTGAACCGCTCGCTGCTGATGCTGCAAGCCGGAGGTGCGATCCGCGTGGAGTACGGCGGCGTGCGGGTGCTCGACCTGGAGCGCCTGCGGCGCTGGGTGTGATGGCTGCAGTCGCGGCGCGGCCAGGAAAAAACCGCCCCGGGTGGGGCGGCTCAGCGGCTCACGGGCTAAGAGGTTCAGCGGGTCGCGCGATGGCGCCGTGCCGCACCCGCCAGGCCGACCAGGCCCAGCAGCATCATCGCCAGCGTGCCGGCTTCGGGCACCGGCGCCGGCACCAGGCTCATCGTCATCAGGATCGGGTCGTGGTCCGACACCTGGTCGAAGAACTCGGCGTTGGCATGCACCACGTCGTAGGCCAGCCCGGTGGCATTGAGCAGGTTGGACGAGACCCACATGTGGTCCAGCGTCTGCAGGTTGCCTTGGAAGCTGTAGGTGTAGCGCTCGCTTTCGGCCAGCGAGTTGCTCAGGTTGGTCAGCCCGGCGGCGGCCAGCGGTGCCAGCGAGCTGGCGAACTGGAAGTCGTTCAGGTCGCCCGTGACCACGATGTTGGCGTTGGGGTTGATGGCCAGCAGACCGGCCACGAAGCTGCCCACCGCCGCAGCTTGCGCCAGGCGTTGTGTTTCGGAGCCGTTCATCGGCGGCTGCGTGGGCCCGTACAGCGGCTGGTCACCGCCCTTGCTGTTGAAGTGGTTGGCGATGACGATGATCTGCTGCCCGTCCACCGTGAACTCGGTCACCAGCGGCTTGCGGCTGTTGGTGAAGGCCGGGTTGGTGGGGTCGATGCGGCCGGCACCCAGGTTGAGCTGGATCTGCCCGTCCACCGTGGCAATGGCCGACACGGCGTCCAGTGCGCCACCCACCACGCCGGCAAAGCTGACGCGGGAGGTGTCGTACATGAAGGCCTGGCGGATGTTGCCGCCGGGTTGTCCGCCGTCGGCATTGTTGACGCCGTCGACCGTCACCCAGGCATAGCTGCGCCCGGTGGCGCTGTTCAGCGCCGTGGCCAGGGTGTTCAACGTCACGTCGGCGGCCACCACGCCGTTGTTGGTGGCGCCGTTGTTGTCCTGAATTTCCTGCAGGCTGATCAGGTGCGGTGCGCCCAGGTTGCCGGCAATCTGCCCGGCGATGGCGGTGAAGCGCGAGGCTGCCGCCGTGCCGCCCAGGTTTTCGACGTTGTAGCTGGCCAGTCCGAAGTGGCCCGTGGGAATGACCGCGCTTTCGCGTGTGAGCGCATTGCTCACCACCGTGGGTGTTTCCGTGACCAGCAGCTTGTAGTTGTTGAAGCTGTAGTCCAGCACGCCGGTCACGCCCGCCAGCTGCGCGCCGCTGTTCACGCCCGGCGTTGCTGCAATGCGGTCGTCGATGATGATGCGGTGGCCGTTGAACTGCCCCGCGCCGATGGTCAGGCCGCCCCGCGCGGACGTGAAGGTGCCGGGCGCGAAGGCCTGGGCCGATGCGTACAGCGCCGTTTCGCCGAACGAGTTGGTGGGCCCGCTGCTGATGGCCGAAGGCAGGCTGATGCGCATGCCTTCCATGGACTCATAAAAATCCATGCTGTACAGCGCGGGCTGCAGCACGTAGCCGGGTGCGGTTTCGACGTTGCCGACGAGCGGCGCGATGGCCGTGGGCGGCAGGAAACCGGCGCCGATGTTCACGGCCGCGGGCAGCGCGTTGCCGCTGGAGATGGTGTTCCAGCTGCCGCTGAAACCGGCGCTGGCGTCGATCTCGGTCAGCGTCAGGTTGTTGGCGTTGCTGCCGGGGCGGAATTCGACCAGACGGCCGGTCACGCGCACGTCGTCGCCGGTCAGCGGCCTGGTGGCCGTGCTGCCCAGGAAGACGTAGATCGCGTCAGAGGTCAGCGCATTGCCATCGCCTCCGTCCTGGATCCAGAAGCCGTTGCCGTCACGTGCGGTGACGATGCCGGCGATGCTGTTGACCTGCTGGTTGTTGAAGGGTGAGATGTGCGACGTGCCTTGCAGCGCGCCGATGCCCTGCGCCCAGGCGGGGCCCGCAGCCAGCGGCAGCGCCAGGGCCAGCACGATGGCCTGGCACACCGGGCGCAGCCGGGTTCGAAAAGTGGTGTTCATGTTGATGGGTCCTTTGATGGCCAGGCTTCAGGCGCGGCGGCGGGCGACAAAACCCACGGCGGCCAGGCCGGCCAGCATCAGCGCCAGCTTGCCGGGTTCGGGCACGGCGCTCACGGTCAGGCTCAGGTTGTCGATGGCCAGGCCGTGGTCGTTGCCGATGTCGTTGCGTTCGGTCCAGCGGATCCACAGCGTGTCGCCAGGTGCCCAGGCCAGGCCGGTGAAGCTGGACGACAGGCCGGCCACCAGGCCGGCGCCATTGCCGTCCACGGCAGCGGCGCTGGCGCCGATGACGGGCGAAGACCAGGTCAGGCTGGCCGGCGCTGTCCACGCGCCCACCGTTCCGAAAGTGGCGCCGACGCCCAGTTCCAGCACCATGGCCTGGGCATTGGTGTTGCCACCGTTGCGCCACTGCTCGCCATTGAAGCTGAGCGAGAAGCCGTCCAGCGCGGTGCCGCTGTTGTTGGTGAAGGCCACTGCGATGTAGCCGGCGACGGCGCCCGAGCCTGGGCTGCCGAAGTAGGCACCGCCAGAAGCCGTGCCGCCCAGGGCGCGGTCTGCAGCGCCGCTTTCGCCAAAGCTGTAGAAGCTGCCGGCGTTGCCCGCGCCAGCGCCGGCCAGGATGGTGGCCGCATCGGCCAGCGTGCTGGTGTACAGGTACCAGCCGGCCAGCGTGCCGTTGTTGGCCCAGGTGCTGGGCGTGGTGCTGGTGGTCAGGCTGTTGAAGTCCTGGGTGTAAACGAAGTCGTCAGTGTCCACATTGACGGTGGCGTGTGCCGGCGTCAGGCTCAGTGCCAGCAGGGGCAGGGCCAGCAGGGGCAGGGCCATCAGCGGGGCGCGGGCGAGCAGGGTCTTGGTCATGGAATTCCTCTTGGATGAAGTGGTTGGCTTGGGGTTGGCGCGGCTTAAAACGACGCTGGGCCGTCGCACCTGCTGCACCAAGACGGCATCATGCGGGGCGCAGGTTTTAGCTTGGTGACAGCAGGTGCAGTCCGGACTCCGCCAGAATGGGGCTCCTGTTCTGTGCTTCTGCCGCCACATGCGACACCGACTGATCTTTCTTGTCCTGCGTCTGGCCGCCAGTGCGGTTTTGATGGTGAATGCCCCTGCAGCGCTGGCGCAGGCCGCCGTGCCGGTCGCCCAGCCGGTCGCCCTGCCCCCCGGCATGACCCAGGTCACCAGCGTCGAAGGCATCACCGAGTACCGCCTGGCCAATGGCCTGCAGGTGTTGCTGGTACCCGACGACAGCAAACCCACGACCACGGTCAGCGTCACATACCGCGTGGGCAGCCGTCACGAGAACTACGGCGAAACCGGCATGGCGCACCTGCTGGAGCACCTGGTCTTCAAGGGCACGCCGACCACGAAAAACGTCTTGAGCGAGTTCACCAAACGCGGCCTGCGTGCCAATGGCACCACCTGGACCGACCGTACCAACTACTTCGCCAGCTTTGCGGCCAATGACGACAACCTGAAGTGGTATCTCAGCTGGCAGGCCGACATCATGGTCAACAGCTTCATCGCCAAGGCCGACCTCGATACCGAGATGACGGTGGTGCGCAACGAATTTGAAAGAGGCGAGAACAACCCTGGCCGCGTGCTGCGCCAGAAGACGCTGGCGGGCATGTACGACTGGCACAACTACGGCAAGAGCACGATCGGCGCGCGCACCGACATCGAAAACGTCGACATCCCGCGCCTGCAGGCCTTCTACCGCCAGTACTACCAGGCCGACAACGCCACGCTGGTGGTCGCTGGCAAGTACGAGCACGCGCAAGTGGTGGCCTGGATCGCGCAGTACTTCGGCACCCTGCCCAAGCCGCAGCGTGTGTTGCCCACCACCTACACGATGGACCCGCCGCAAGACGGCGAGCGCGTGCTCAAGGTGCGCCGCGTGGGCGGTGCGCCGCTGCTGTACATGGGCTACCACACGCCCCCGGGCTCGCACCCGGATGCCGCCGCCGTGCAGTTGCTGGCCAGCGTGCTGGGCGACAGCCCCGGCGGGCGACTGCACAAGCGTGTGGTCGAACAGCGCCTGGCCGCGCAGACTTTCGGCTTTGCGCTGTCCTGGGCCGAAACGTCACCGCTGATGCTGGGCGCTGTGCTTGCGCCGGGGCAGGACGTCGACAAGGCCCGCGTGGCAATGGCCGCCGTGCTGGACGGCCTGGCCACCGAGCCGGTGACGGCTGAAGAGCTGGAGCGTGCGCGCATCAGCTTCGTCAACAACTGGGACCAGGGCTTCAACGACCCCGAAGCCATTGGCGTGGCCATGTCCGAAGCCATCGCCCAAGGCGACTGGCGCCTGTACTTCCTGCAGCGCGACCGGGCACGCCAGGTCACGCTGGACGACATCAACCGCGTGGCGCGTGAGTGGATCAAGCGCGACAACCGCACCGTGGCCATCTACGAACCCGTGGCCAAGGCCGACCGTGCGCCGCAGGTCACGCGCGTCGATGTAGCGGCCCAGGTCAAGGGCTACAAGGGCGACCCCAGCGCCGCGCTGGCTGAAGCCTTCGACCCCACACCGGCACGGCTGGACGCGCGCAGCGTCGACGCCAGCTTGCCGGTGGGCATCAAGCTCACCGTGCTGCCCAAGGGCACCCGGGGCCGCGCCGTGCATGCACGGCTGGCCTTGCACTATGGCAATGAAAAGTCGCTGTTCGGCCAGGAGATGGTGGCCAGCATGGCCGGCAGCCTGATCGACAAGGGCGGCGCGGGCCTGAGCCGGCAGCAGATTGCCGACCAGTTCGACAAGTTGCAGGCCCAGGTGAGCTTCAGCGCCAGCGGCGAAACCGTCAACGTGGCCATCACCACCAAACGCGACAGGCTGCCAGCCGTGATCGAACTGGTGGGCAAGCTGCTGCGTGAACCCAACTTCGAGGCCGGACCGCTTGAAGAAGCACGCCGCCAGTGGCTGGCCAGCGTGGAGAGGCAGCGCAAGGAACCGTCGGCTGTCATCAGCAACCGCATCAATCGCCATGGCAACCCCTACCCACGCGGTGACTTGCGCCACACGCAAAGCTTTGAAGAGACCGATGAAGACATCAAGGCCGTGACGCTGGAGCAGGTGAAGGACTTCCATCGCCGCTTCTACAGCGCCGCCAAGGGTGAGTTTTCGGCGGTAGGCGACATGGACGCGGCTGCCGTGCGCAAGGCCGTGGACACCGCCTTCGGCACCTGGCGCCAGCCAGCTGCCGGCCCGCAACCGTATGCACGGGTGCCGCGGCCGCTGGTGGCCGGCGCGCCGCAGCGTTTTGTCGAGTTGACACCCGACAAGGCCAACGCCAACCTGCTGGGGCGCCTGGCCCTGCCCATCAACGACCGCCACCCCGACCACGCCGCGCTGATGATGGCCAACTACCTGTTCGGCCTGGGCGGCAGTTCGCGCCTGTGGGTGCGCATCCGCGAAACCGACGGCCTCAGCTACGACGTGTATTCGGTGCTGAGCTGGGGCGCGCTGGATGCGGCCACGAAGTGGGACGTGAGCGCCAGCTTTGCGCCGCAGAACCAGCCCAAGGTGGAAGCCGCCTTCAACGAAGAGCTGACGCGTTCGCTGAAGGACGGTTTCACACAGGCCGAACTGGACGAGGGCCGCACCGGGCTGCTGAACTTCCGCCGCCTGTCGCGCGCGCAAGACGACAACATCGCCAGCCAGATCAACCGCAACCTCTACCTGGACCGCAAGTTTGCCTTTGCGCAGCAGGTGGACGATGCATTGGCCCGCCTGACGCTGGCCGACATCAACGCCGCCTGGCGCAAGCACATCGACCCCAAGCGCCTGGTGATGGCCTGGGGCGGTGATTTCAAGCAGCCCTGACACGACTGGCCGCACCATGAGCAGCAGCAGCGACGACAACAGCCGCGAACGGGCGGAACAGCGCACCCTGCTGCTGCCGCGGCGCGACCAGGGCAGCCACTTGCCCAAGGGCAGCATGCTGCAAGAATTTGTTGTCGAACAGCTGCTGGGCCTGGGCGGCTACAGCATCGTCTACCTGGCGCGCGACACCAAGCTGGAGCGCCGCGTGGCGGTCAAGGAATACCTGCCCGGCACGCTGGCCATGCGCGCGCCGGGTGGCGAAGTGGTGGCGCGGCTGCCGCGTTTTGAAGAGTCCTACCAGAAGGGTCTGCAGAGCTTCATCAACGAAGCACGGCTGCTGGGTTCTTTCGACCATCCTTCGCTGGTCAAGGTCTACCGCTTCTGGGCCGACAAGGGCACTGCCTACATGGCCATGCCCTACTACAACGGCACCACGCTGAAGAAGTGGCTGGTCGACCTGGGTGCTTCGCCCAGCGAACGCTGGCTGCGCCAGCTGGCCGAACCGCTGATGCAGGCGCTGGCGGTGCTGCACGACAACGGCTGCCTGCACCGCGACGTGGCGCCGGACAACATCCTGATGCTCTACGACCGTGCCGCTGGCAACTTCCTGGAGCAGCAACCACGCCCGGTGCTGCTGGACTTTGGTGCGGCGCGGCGTGTGGCAGCCGAAGCGACGCAGAACCTGACGTCGATCCTGAAGAGCGGCTATTCGCCGGTGGAGCAGTACGACAACGAAGCCAACTTGCGCCAGGGCACCTGGAGTGACGTCTACGCACTCAGCGCGGTGCTTTACGCGGCGGCCATCGGCAAGGTGCCCAACCCGTCCATCGCCCGCCTGGTGCGTGACGACATGGTGCCGGCGCGTGTGGCCGGCAAGGGCCGTTATTCGCAGGCCTTCCTGGCCGCCATCGACGCCGGCCTGTCGGTGCGGCCCGAACAGCGCCCGCAGACCATGGCCGAACTGCAGGCCTGGTTCAACCGGCCCGAGCCGGCAGCCGATGTCAAGCCGGACCGCACCGTGCCCTTGCCCGACACCCGATCGGTGGACCTGCAACTGGAGCCGCCCGCGCCACCGACCCCGTC
>JBBRCN010000111.1:0-13441 GCA_038204775.1 Burkholderiales bacterium
GTCGATCTCGACCACCCAGCCAAAGCGGTTCGGCTCGTTCGGGTTGGTGCGGATGTTGAAGCGCGGGTCCTGCTCGAACCAACGGTAGCCGAAGCCGTTGGCGTTGACGCCGTAACGGTTCTCCATGGCCGTCAGCGGCGCCCCAACCAGCTGGGCTGCGGTGGTGCCGAAGTAGCCGTTGAAGTTTTCTTCGCAGGTCAGGTAGGTGCCCCAGGGCGTGTAGCCGTGGGCGCAGTTGTTCAGCGTGCCCAGCACCTGGGTGCCGGTCGGGTCGGCCGCTGTCTGCAGCAGCGCGTTTCCGGCGGCCGGGCCGCTGATGCGGCAAGGCGTGTTGCCAGTGATGCGGCGGGCCAGCGGGCTGGGGCGCTGCACCTGCATCGCGCCGCTGACCTTGCGCACTTCAACGACGCTGATGCCATGCGCCGCGATCTGGGCGGCCACATCGGCGGCCGTCAGCGGGTAGGTGCCGTAGGCGGCGGTGTTGACGTGCAGGCCCGGGTCGACGTACTCGTGGTTCACGCACAGCAAGCCGCGATCGCTGGACGGGGCGCGCCCGCCAGCCACGGGGAAGGGGAAGAAATGCATGCCGTCGTTGTGCTGGCCGAAGGTGGTCAGCTGCAACGCTTCCGTCATCGGATCGGCCGGGTTGTAATGGGTGGTGGCGCCAGCGATGCCGATGGCATCGCCCCAGGCCGCCAGCACTTTGACGGTGTAGCCCACGGGCACGGTGATGGCGTCGACGAAGCCGCCAGGGTTTGACGGCCGGTTCGGGCCGACGCCGGCAAAGGTGATGCCGCCGCCCGAGGGCGAGGGGCTGGGCGTGTAGGCCAAGGCGTTGGTGCCGAAGCCGCCCAGGCCCGTCAAAACGCCGGCCGCAAGCGTGCCCTTCAGGAAGTTGCGGCGACCGTTGAACTGGTCGATGACATCGCGAATGGACTCGTTTCCAGACGGATTGATGGTCTCGTCGTTGTTGGGATGGAACACGCTGGTCATGGGCTCAACTCCTGTTTGCGGCGGTCGCCTGGGCGGAATTGCCCGGGTCGCAAGCCAATCTGCACATGCGAGAAGAGTAGAAACTGTTGGTGACGATTCGGTGAAAACCGGCTCACTCCACCGGCTCATTCCACCGGCTCATCCCAACGACCGGCCTGGGCCATCAAGGGCAGGTTCCACCACGTCCGTACAGAACGCTGATGGGCTTGCAGTCGAGCAGGTTCACCCGCGAGCCCGCCCCAGGCGGCACCAGAACATGTCGTTTGATTTGCCTGACCACTCGGCGAGCAAATTGCCACCCGTAAGCGCAGCAACTTCAGGCGCCGCGTGGGGTCTTGTATCTCAACCATCAAGTCTGCCAGTCTGCGTTCGGCCACGGGGCATGCGTCTGCCCGCTTGAACTGGTCACTCGAGAGCAAGTCCTCAGGGATGGCCGACACGAGATTCGTGGTGCGGGATGCCTTATGAGGGATGCCTTGTGCGGGATGCCTTGTGCGTTTGGCTTCAGCGTTCGTGGCTGATGAAGCGCTGACGCATGCGGCGGGAGTCGCTGCCGCGGCGCCACAAACGCATCAGGAATCGCGCTGCGCGCGCCAACGCCTTGTCCAGCGCCGTGCGCCAATCGCTCGCCACGGACGCGACGACCACGGACCCTGCGCCGTCGGTCCTGAGCTCCACCTGGCAGCGCTTGTCGATACCGCCACGGGGGCCGTTCACATCGGACATCTGCACCTCGGCACGCGGCACCAGCCAGCCCAGGCGCCGCAGGACAAAGCGCACACGACGCTCGGCCAGTTCGCGAAGGGCGGTGGCTTGCGGATGGCGGGATTTGAAGAGCACTTGCATCACGGATCTCCATCGGTTGAGGGACAGTCGCAATGTGGGCTGTTGGGGCAGTCGAAAAAAGCAGAATTTCGTGAACACGCACGTCGGAAAAAACTGAACAAACGACGAGGCTTCCGTCGCAAACTTCGGTGTTTCGTGGCGGCGGCCCGTCCGCGCCGTGATCGGCAGCCTTCCTGGCACTGCATCATCCAGAGGTTCTTTCCCATGCCCCGTTGCCTGCTTGCCAGTCCGGTGTTCCGATCCGCTTGCACGTCATTTCAGGGACTTCGTAATTTCCGAACTCTGACTCACAGAGACTCTGCTTTTTCCGATTCTGCATCGGCGACAAAGTCCGGCTGTCTCAACTTCTCCAGGCCCTGATCATGAAACTCCACTTTCGCTCCAACGACCTTCAAGGTCAGCTGTGGCAGCAGCGCACCGCGGACAGGCTGGGCCGGAAGCTGGGGCGCCTGCAGGGATTGACGCAGGGACTGATTCAGAGGCTGGTGGCACGCATCAAGGTCAGGCTGGACGACATCAGCGGGCCTGCGGGCGGCGTCGACAAACGTCGCAGCGTCGAGGTGTTTGTACGCGGGAGCAGCCCCGTGGCGGTCAGTGCCATCGCCCGTTCGTGGCTCGATTAGCGAGCGCTCGCGGCGGCCTCGCTCGCCACCCGAAGGCGGCCGTTCGTCTGTTCTGGTTTTCCATCACAAAGTCAACACCGAAGGCAATTCCCCATGCGCAGCTACCCCCACAACAGCCCAGAAGCAGCCGCGCGCATCGTCGCGCTGGTTCTCATCTCTGACGGCCATGTTTGCAGCTCCGAGTTCGACGTCCTCAAGCAACTGGGTGCCGAGCGCGAGCTCGGGCTGGAACCTCATCTCCTGCCGCACATCGTTCACACGCTATGCGAAGAGTTGCTGCTTGGCGGGTGCGCAACAGGTTCGCTGTTGGCCAACGTCGATGACAGCACCTTGGCGTCGCTGATGGCCGAGGTCTCGGATCCGGCGCTTCAAGAAACTGTCGTGCGCCTGTCATTGGCCGCCGCACGGGCCGACGGCCACCTGGCCGACGGCGAAACCTTGGTCCTGGAAGCGGCCCGGCACCACTGGCGGCTGGCAGATGGCGACGAGCCGCGCGCCCCGACATCGGCTCGCCGTCAGGTGGCCTGAACTGTTGTCGTGGCGGACGCGCCGGCCAACGGTGAGCTGGGGCTGGCGTGGCGAAGCCGATGCCCTCTGTGCGAAAGCGCTCAGGAACGTGCCGAGGCGATGACCTGCAGCACCAGCGGGTGATGCTGGCCGCGGCGTGAGCGGATGGCGTGGATTTCCTCCTTCACGTCATCGCAGCGGCCGAGCAAACGCAATCCGCGCATCAAGCCCACGTCACTTGCGCCCAGGCGGCTGACCGGGAACACCCCCAGCCCGCGCGCGGCGAATACGGCCATCAGCGCGCTGTCCTCGAATTCGCCGACGATGTGCGGGCGCAATCCCTGGGCCTCGAACCAGCGATCGAGGGTGGGGCGCAAGGCCGAATGGCCAGTAGGTAGCAGCACCGGCAGCCGGTTCAGGGATTGCGGGAACTGGTCCGCATCGGCCTTGTGCACATGGGCAGCGGGTCCGTACCACGCCACTGTCGACTCGACGAGCCGTTCGCTCGTCAAGCGCAGGTTCGGGTTGCGCGGTGCGGGCTGCCCGGCCAGCACCAGGTCCAGGTGGTGCAGCGCCAACTCGGCCAGCAGTTGCTCGAACTCGCCTTCGTGGCACACCAGCCGCAACGATGGCGTCGCCAGCACGGGCTCCAGCAGCGCATGAGCGGCCAGCTTGGAAATGCCGTCGGACAAGCCGACCGCCAGTCGGGCGACCTTGCCGCTGGCTGCCTCGCGCACCTCGTCAGGGATGAGCTGACCGATCTGGAAGATCTCCTCGGCGCGGGCGAAGGCGGCCTGGCCGGCCTCGGTCATCGCCACACCGCGACCGGCCGGCTTGAGCAACTGGTGACCCAGCGACTTTTCGAGCTCCCGCACCTGGGCGCTGATGGTCTGGACCGCCATGTCCAGCCGCTCGGCCGCGCGGGCGAAGCCGCCTTCCTTGGTGACGACCCAGAAGTAGTACAAATGGCGGTAGTTCAGCATGCCAATCTCACATCGGGAAAACCGAAGTCTAGATTCTCCGGGAACTGGTTTGTTCGAGAACCAAGCTGCTGGAGACTAGCGGCCTTTGCTACTCAATCAAGACGAACCCATCATGTTCTACGCGCTGAGCTGGTTTGTGATTTTCAGCCTGCTTGCACTTTGGTCACTGGCGGCATGGGCGGCGAATGCCGTCGCGGTGTGGACGGTCTCGAATGCGGGCGCGTTGACAGGCGCCGCATCGGGCGCTACATCGGGCATTCAGGGCCTTCGACTGCCGGAGTGGCTGGCCCCCTGGGTGCCGCCGGAGATCGTGCAGGGGGTGACTGCGCTGCTGTCGGGCTTGGCACCAGTCGTCGAGAGTCTGCTTCAGACCGCGCCGGCACTGGCCGGCGCCATCACCATAACAACCTGGGTGATCTGGGGCGTCGGCAGCGCGCTGCTTGTCTTGCTGGGGGCAGGGCTGCACCTGATCATTGCGGTGTCGCGCCGCCGCGGTGGCGGCCCCGGTCCTGAGCCGGCCCGGCCGATGGCCGTGTGACGAGAAGCATGACGGGGAATGGCGTCTGTGCTTTGGCGCAACCCGACGGCTGCACGGAACTCAAATCCTGTGGCTGTCAGTGTGAGGCGGTCTGCACTGCGGTGGGCAGAGGTTTGTAGGTAAAGTGCCCATCCATGAACATGCTGATGTTTCTCGGTGGTCTGATCCTGCTGGTCATCGGCGCGAACTCGCTGGTGCGCGGCGCGTCCAAGCTGGCGTTGTCGTTCGGTATCAGCCCGCTCGTGGTCGGACTCACCATCGTCGCCCTCGGCACCAGCGCGCCCGAGGTCGCCGTGAGCGTCGGCGCGGTGCTCGACGGCAACACCGACATTGCCATCGGCAACGTGGTGGGCAGCAACATTTTCAATGTGCTGTTCATCCTGGGCATCAGCGCGCTGATCTCGCCCTTGGTGGTCAACATCCAGCTGATCCGGCAGGAGGTACCGATCATGCTGGGCGTGAGTCTGCTGCTGCTGGCGCTGGCGCTGGATGGCAATCTCTCGTTCCTGGACGGTGGCTTCCTGTTCGCGCTGTTGCTGGCCTACACCGTGTTCCTGGTCGTCCAGTCGCGCCGCGAGACCCAGGCGGCAAAGGACGAGTTCGCAGAAGCGATACAGCCCGCCGGGGCCGGTGCCTGGGACAGCCACTGGGCGGCACAATTGGGCCTGATCGCGGCCGGCCTGTTGGCGCTGGTGTTCGGTTCGGAATACCTGGTGCAGGCCTCTGTCAGCTTCGCCAAGGCCATGGGCGTGAGCGATCTCGTCATCGCCCTGACCATCGTCGCCGCCGGCACCAGCATGCCCGAGGTGGCCACCAGCGTCACGGCCGCAATCAAGGGCGAACGCGACATCGCGGTGGGCAACGTCGTCGGCAGCAGCACCTTCAACATCCTGGGCTGCCTGGGCTTGTCGGGGCTGGTGTCAGGCGATCTGGGCCTGGTGATGGCGCCGTCGCTGCTGGCCTTCGATATCTGGGTGATGCTGGCGGTAGCCCTGGCGTGCCTGCCGGTTTTCATGACCGGTCGGGAGATCGCGCGTTGGGAAGGTGGCGTCTTCCTTGGCTACTACGTGGCCTACGTGGCTTATCTGATCCTGGCGGCGCAGCAGCACGACGCGCTGCAGGCCTTCTCGGGCGTGATGCTGGGCTTTGTCGTGCCGCTGACCGTGGTGACGCTGGTGGTGATGTTGATCCGCCGCCCGGCCATAGTCGTGGAGCCCTGAGCCGATGCGCCTTCCCTCAGGGCTTGACGACTTCGTTGATCTCGATGGTCAGGCCGCTGGCGGTGTTGGCCACCACCGCCGACTGGCCCGTCAAGTCGCCCGCTGTCGGTGCCGCCTGGCCACTCTTGCTGATGCGCGCGCTGACGATCACCTGCGGAAACAGGGACAGCCGCGCCGCAGGCGCCATCGCCTGCGAGTCGTCCAGGCTGAAGTTCAGCGGCAAGTCCTTGACCTGCTTGCGCAGGATGGCCACCGGCATGCGCGCGCCCTGCGCGGGGCGGGCGAAGATGAACAACGTATCGTCAGGCCCGGCCTGCGCGGCCAAGGCCGGCGCCAAGCGCACCGTGCCGCTGAGGCTTGCACGGCTGCTGGCGGCGGGCGCCGGCGATGCCGCAGCCGTTGCCGCGACTGCAGCAGGCATACCCGCCATGGCGCGCGCCTGGGCTATGCTGCTCTGCAGCTGCGGCAGCAAGCCGCTGTCGGCTGGTGTCAGCGACTGCAGCTTTTCCCAGTGGCTGATAGCGAGCCGGTAGTCCTTGCGATTGAAGGCTGCCGTGCCGATCAAGGCCAGGGCCTTGATGTTGTTGGGCTCCAGTTTGAGCGCTTCGTCCAGCAGCTGCAGCGGCCGGCCTTCGAGATCGCGGTTGTTCTGCATCGCCACGGTATCGGCCATGTCGGTGAGCAAGGCGGCGTCGTTCGGATTGAGCTTGAGCGCATTTTCGTAGGCCGGCAGGGCCTGCTCGTGGCGGCTCATGGCAGCGTAGGAGCGTGCCAGCATGGCCCAGCCCTCGGCGTTGTCGGGCTGTTCTTTCAGACGCTGCGCAAGTTGCTCGACGGCCTGTGCAAAGCGCTGCTCTTCGTCTGCTGCATCGGTGGCGGCAGTCGCTTGGCCGGCAGCGGACATGACGCGGGGATCAACCACCGTCATGCCGGGTGAACCGGTGTAGGCATAGCCGGCCACCGCCACCGCGAGCACGCCGGCGCACAGAGCCAGCACCAGCCCCCTGGAAGGGCGCCCAAGCGCTGCTCCAGGGGCGGCAGCTGCCGGTGTGGCGATCACCTGGTCGATGAGCTGGCGCTCCAGGGGAGCAGCGGCAGCGGCGTAGGTTGCCGGATCGATGGCGCCCTGTTCCTGCTGCGTCTTGAGCTGCTGCAGTTGTTTGCGCAGGGCGGCAATCGTGTCGCTCATCGTTTGCTCTGGGGGTCGTCGGCCTGCGCGCCGTGTGCGGGATCGAAGGCAGGCTCATCGGGTTCGAACTGGTCGGCCGCCAGGCGGTTGCGCCGGAGCAGCATCCACCACAAGCCGGCCAGGCCCAGCACCAACAGCGCCGCAGGGCCGTACCACAGCACCACGGTCGTGGACTTCAGAGGCGGGCGGTAGAGCACAAAGTCGCCGTAGCGATCCGTCATGTAACGCAGCACATCGGCTTCGCTCTTGCCCTCTCGAAGCATCTCTCGCACCTGGTTGCGCAGGTCCACGGCCAGGTCGGCGTGTGACGCCGCGATGGTCTCGTTCTGGCACACCAAGCAGCGCAGTTCATTGGACAGTCGCATGACACGCGCTTCAAGTGCCGGGTCGGCGCTGGCAGGGGCGGCTTCGCGCGCCCAGGCCGGCGCCACTGCCACCGCCAACACCAGCATACAAGCGGCCAGCAATGCCAGGCCGGTCCAGCGACAAGTGCGATCAGCCAGGAGCATTGAGCGTTTTCAGCAAAGGTTCGATCTTGTCCCGCACCACGCCGGCGTTCAGCGGGCCGACATGCTTGAATCGCACGATGCCCTGGCGGTCGATGATGAAGGTCTCGGGAACGCCATACACGCCGAAGTCGATGCCAGCGCGGCCGTCGGCATCGACCAGGGTGGCGGTGTAGGGGTTGCCCAGCTGCCGCAGCCATTGCGTGGCGGCGGCGGGCTTGTCCTTGTAGTTCAGGCCGTACACGGCCACCAGCTTGCGCTGGGCGATGTCGATCACCAGCGGATGTTCTTCGCGGCAAGGCGCACACCACGAAGCCCAGACGTTGAGCATCCATACCTTGCCCAACAGATCTTCACGGCGCAGGGCTTGACTGCCACCGGCGCCGTCGGCCAGCAGCGGCAGCGCAAACGCGGGCGCGGGTTTGCCGATCAGCGGTGAGGGCACTTCGCTCGGGTTCAGGCCCAGACCCAGGCCGAGAAAGACGGCCACCGCGGCGAAAAGCGCCAGCGGAATCAAAAAACGCAACGACTTCATCGGACGGGGGCCGCGCCTGCCAGCGCCGCAGCGCCCTCGGACACGCTGACGCCCGCTTTGGCGCGGTAGCGCCTGTCGGTGATGGCCAGGATGCCGCCCAAACCCATCACGAGGCAGCCAAACCAGATCCACGACACAAAAGGCTTGACCCAGATGCGCACGAGCCAGGTCTCGCCCTTGATCACTTCGCCCATCTGCACGTACAGATCCCCGCGCACCCGGGTGTAGATGGCGGCTTCGGTCATCGGGTTGCGCTGCACGCGGTAGACACGCTTTTCCGGATAGAGCTCGGTCACGGGCTTGCCGTCACGCACGACACTCAGGTGGCCACGAATGGCCTCGTAATTGGGCCCCTGCACAGGCTTGGCGCTCAGGTAGGTGAAGGTGTAGCCGCTGACGGTGGTGCTGTCGCCCGGGCTCATGGCCACGTCTTTTTCGATGTCGTAAGTGCCGACCATGGTGACGCCGAAACAGAACAGCGCCACCCCGAGGTGCGCCAGCATCATGCCCACGCCAGCGCGGGGCAACTGGCGCAGGCGCTGCCACCAGGGCGCTTGCATGCCGGCCATGCCCTTGAGCGGCTTGATGCGTTCCCACAGATCGGCCGCGACTGACGCGGCGATCCAGAACGCCATCATCAAACCCACCACCGACATGAACGTGAGCTTCCCGCCCATCCAGGCTGACAGCAGTGCACTGATCACCGTCACACCCGCGGCCCAGCGCAAGCGGCGCGACAGCGCGGGCATGGTGTCGCTCTTCCAGCGCGACAGCGGCCCCACGCCCATGAAGAAGACGAGCACGGCCATGATGGGCACGAACACGGCGTCGAAGTAAGGCGCACCGACGGAAATCTTGCCCAGTCCCAGCGCATCCAGGATCAGCGGGTACAGCGTGCCCAGCATGACGGCTGCGGTGGCCACCACCAGCAGCACGTTGTTGGCCAGCAGCATGGTCTCGCGCGACAACATCTCGAACCGTGCCCCCAGTCCCACCGAAGGCGCGCGCCAGGCGTACAGGCTGAGCGCAGCACCCACGGTGATGGCCAGCATGATGAGGATGAACTGGCCCCGCGCAGGGTCGCTGGCGAAGGAGTGCACGGAGGTGATGACGCCCGAGCGCACGAGGAAGGTGCCCAGCAGCGACAGCGAGTAGGCCATGATCGCCAGCAGCACGGTCCACGACTTGAAGCTGCCGCGCTTTTCGGACACCGCCAGCGAGTGGATCAGCGCGGTGCCCACCAGCCAGGGCATGAAGGAGGCGTTTTCCACCGCGTCCCAGAACCACCAGCCGCCCCAGCCCAGTTCGTAGTAGGCCCACCAACTGCCCAGCGCGATGCCGAAGGTCAGGAAGGCCCAGGCCACGGTCGTCCACGGCCGCATCCAGCGCGCCCATTGCGCGTCCAGGTTGCCGCCGATGAGCGCGGCCACGGCAAACGCAAAGGCCACCGAAAACCCGACATAACCCATGTAGAGCATGGGCGGGTGAAAGATCATGCCCGGGTCTTGCAGCTGCGGATTCAGGTCGCGGCCATCGACGGGCACCGGGAAGAGGCGGTCGAAGGGGTTGGAGGTGAGCAGCACAAACAGCAGGAAGCTCAGCGTCAGCAGCCCCATGACCGCCAGCGTGCGCGCCAGCATGGGCAGCGGCAGGTTGCGACTGAAGACGGCGACCGCCCAAGCCCAACCGGCTTGCATCAACAGCCACAGCATCAGCGAGCCTTCGTGGCTGCCCCAGGATGCGGCAATGCGGTACATCAGCGGCAAGGCGCTGTTGGAGTGCGAGGCCACGTTGAGCACGGAAAAATCGTTGCGCACGAAGCTGACGATCAAACAGGCAAAGGCCAGCAGGATCAAGGCCAGCAGCACGCGGGTGGCCGGCCGTGCCATCCGCATCCAGTCGCTGCGGCCGCGTTGCGCACCGACCAGGGGCACGACACCCAGCACCAGGGCCACGCCCACCGCCAGCCACAGGGCAAAGTGGCCCAGTTCGGCGATCATGGCTGTTTGCCCGCGCCTGCGGTCGCCGCCGCGCCCGGCGCGACCACCGAGGCCTCCAACCGCGACTGGCCCTTGCGCGCCCGTTCGATGGCGTCAGCCGCCTCCGGGGGCATGTAGTTTTCGTCGTGTTTGGCCAGCACCTCGCGGGCCACGAACACGCCGTTGTCCAGCTGGCCCTGGGCGACGACGCCCTTGCCTTCCTGGAACAGGTCGGGCAACACGCCGGTGTAGGTGACGGGAATGGCTTGCGCGGTATCGGTGACGACGAAGTGCACATTCAACCCTTGGCGCTGCACCGTGCCTTCCTTGACCAACCCGCCGACGCGAAAGGTGCGGTTGCTGGGGGCTTCCTTGGCCGCCACCTGGGTGGGGGTGTAGAAGAAGACCATGTTGCTCTGGAATGCGTTGAGCACCAGGGCCACGGCAATGCCGCTGGCACTCAGCACGACACCCAGCAGGGCCAGTTTCTTGTGGCGTGGTTTCATGGCTCAGATCCGGTTAGAAAGCATGTTCACAGCCCGTCGTCATCGGTGCCAGCCAAGGCCGCATCGCGCCGCGCCTGGGCATGGCGGCGGCGCGCCAGCAGCGGCTCCAGCAGCATCAAGGCGGCTGCCGCTGCGTAAGAGCCCCAAACATAGAGCCCGTAGCCGCCCATGGCGAAGAATTCGGCAGCACTACCCCAGTTCATGGCTCATTTTCCAACAGCAGCGCGGCCGACCAGATCGCCCACCCACGCAGCATGGACTTCGCGCTCCAGCGTCATCGCCCGGGTGCGCATGAAGACCACCGCGAAGGCGTAGGCCCAGCAGGCCACGGTCATGAGCAGCATCGCCGTGAGCATGGTGTCGGCCATCTTGGGTGCCGCCGTCATGCTGATGGTGGCGCCCTGGTGCAGCGTGTTCCACCACTTCACCGAGAAGTAGATGATCGGTACGTTGATGCTGCCGACCAGGGCCAGCAGAGCGCCGGCCTGGTCGGCACGGCGCCGGTCGTCGATGGCGTTGACCAGGGCGATGTAGCCGAGATAGAGGAACAGCAGGATCAACTCGGTGGTCAGCCTGGCGTCCCACACCCACCATGTGCCCCAGGTGGGTTTGCCCCAAAAGGCCCCGGTCCACAGCGCCAGAAACGTGAACATCGCTCCGGTGGGTGCAATCGACCGCGCCACCACCGAGGCCATGCGCGCGTTGAACGCCCAGCCGATGCCGGCCCAAAACGCCATCACCAGGTACAGCAGCATCGACATCCAGGCTGCGGGCACGTGGATGAAGATGATGCGGTAGGCGTCGCCTTGGGTGCGGTCGGTGGGCGCGACAAAAAATCCGATGTACAGACCCGCGAATGCACTTGCCGCGGCCAGCAGCCAGCACAGCGGCACCAGACGGCCCATCAGCGCATACAGCCTGGGCGGCGCGGCAAAGGTGAACAGTCTCAGTGGCGGTGCAAGGGCGTTCATTGTCGGCCATTGTGAAGGCTTCACGGGGTGGCTCACTCAGTGGAGATTCGCAAAGCCGCGGCAATGGCCACGGGCGCGCCGAGCGCGGTGACGATGAGCAAGGCACCCAGCAACGAAAAGTGCCCCGCAGCCGACTGGCCGGACTGCACGGTGGCGACCGCCCCGGCGCCGAAGATCAGCGCCGGCGTGGCCAGCGGCAGCACGATCAGGATCAGCAGCATGCCGCCGCTGCGCAGGCCGAGAGTCAGCGCCGCGCCCAGTGCGCCCAGCAAACTGAGGATGGGTGTGCCCAGCAGCAGGCCGAAGACCAGCGCGCCCAGCGCCGGCCCCGACATGCCGAACAGCAGGCCGACCAGCGGCGAGGCCACGATCAGCGGCAGGCCGGTAAGCACCCAATGGGCGCAGCACTTGGCCAGCGCCAGCGCCAGTGCCGGCTGCGGCGCCAGCAGCATCTGCTCGAGCGAGCCGTCGGCATGGTCGCTGGCGAACAGCGAGCCCACCGACAACATCGAGGCCAGCAGCGCGCAGACCCAGACGATGCCCGGCGCCATGTCGCGCAGCATGCCGGGCTCGGGCCCGACGCCCAGCGGAAACAGGCTGATGGCCACGATGAAAAAGGCCAGCGGCAGCAAGGCATCGATGCGGCGTCGCGATGCCAGCATCAGATCGCGTCGCAGCACGCAGACGAAGACCTCGGTCATCGACGGGCCGGTAGCGGACAGCGGCAGGGTGATGACCGTCATGCGCAGGCATAGGGTTCGAGGTCGAGCAGGGCCGGCACCGGCTGCACCAGGGTCAGCGGCTGGTGGCTGGTGAGCAGCACACAACCGCCGTTGGCCACATGCTCGGCAATGACGCCGTTCAAGGCTGCCACGCCGTCGCCGTCGAGCGCGTCAAAGGGCTCGTCCAGCAGCCACAGCGGCGAGGCCATCGACAAGGCCAGCCGCGCCAGCGCGACCCGCCGCCGCTGGCCCTGGCTGAGGGTGCGCACCGGCGCATGCTGGCGGTGCTGCACGCCCAGCCGGCGCAGGGCGGCAGCCAACAGGCCGTCATCCACCGGCGCGCCGTGCAGCCGCGCCAGGAAACGCAGCGATTCACCCGCGCTCAGGTCGTCCTTCAACGCGTTCTGGTGCGCCACGTAGACCAGCTGGCGGCGCCAGGCCGGGCCGCCCTCGCGCAGGCTGCGGCCATTGATCAGTACCTCGCCAGACATCGGTGTGGACAGCCCCGCCAGCAGCCGCAGCAGGCTGGTCTTGCCGCGGCCATTGCGCCCGCGCAGCCAGGTCACGCTGCCGGGCGCCAGCGTCAGGTCGAGCCGCTCGAACAGCGGCCGTTCGCCACGCTGGCAGGCCAGACCGCGGGTCTGCAGCACCCAGGGCGACGGGTTGGCCGGCGCGGTGCTGTAGGAATGGGCCAGGGCAGGGGGCAAGGTAGAGGCGACAGCGGGCATGAAGGGCAAGGTGTCTGGCCGGCCCGACGGTAGGGCAGCACGCTGGGTCCGGTCGCGGGGGAGTGTACGGGCTTCGGGACAAGCCCCGATCGCGGCCGACCGGGGTGTCAGGGGCATTGCGGCAGCCATCAGCTTGGGTTCTCGGCACCTGGTGTATCGGCCGGCAATGCCACCCAGGCCCATGCCGACTGCAGCGAGGCGGCGGGTTGAAATGGACTTGGCCACACCTTGGGGCGCCGCTGGGCTGCAGGGTTGTCGAGAGCGATGAACACGGTCGACAAGGTAGCCGCGATGGTCTTTAACTACTTGACCTGCATCAACGGCGGTTGCAACGCCCGGGCCGAAGATGCGTTGTCCTCAAAAGAACAGCAGCGCATGTCGTTGAACCTAGAAACCGCAGTTGACCGCTTGCATCCGCGGGCAAGGCCGCATGAACACTGACTATCTGGGCCCCGACCGCGTTCACCTTTTGGGTGACAGCGCTACGCACCCGATTGAGCCGCCGCGGCCACGCCTGGGGGCGTTGCTTCGCCTTGCAGGCAGTAGCCTGCTGCGTTGTCGCGCCTACCCAGACGCGCCCGCAACGGCCCACTCG
>JBBRCN010000112.1:0-13309 GCA_038204775.1 Burkholderiales bacterium
GACACGCGGATTTTCAATCCGCTGCTCTACCAACTGAGCTACCAGGCCGTGCAGAGCCCGAGATTATAGCCAGCCGCGTCATGCATAGGCCGGCTGCAGCTTGTCAATGCCTTCAGCCCCCGTTGCGCTTGTTGCGCGACAGGTCCACGCCCAGCTGCTTGAGCTTGCGGTACAGGTGGGTGCGTTCCAGACCGGTTTTTTCGGCCACGCGGGTCATGCTGCCGCCTTCTTTGACCAGGTGGAACTCGAAGTAGCTTTTTTCGAAGGCGTCGCGGGCTTCGCGCAGTGGGCGGTCCAGATCGAAGCTCTGTTCCGAGCGCGGTCCTTCGACGGCGCTGCTGCCGTGGATCGGGCTGCCAGTGGTCAGCAGCGGCAGGCTGTCGTTGCCACCTACCAGGTCAGTGCGGTTGCTCTTCGGTGTCGGTGCGCTGCGCTGGCTGGGCTTGACCAGTGCCTGCTCCACCGCGCGCAGCAGTTTCTGCAGCGTGATGGGTTTTTCCAGGAAGGCGCTGGCGCCCACCTTGGTGGCTTCGACGGCGGTGTCGATGGTGCCGTGGCCGCTCATCATGATCACCGGCATCGACAGCTGCCCGCCGGCCGACCATTCCTTGAGCAGCGTCACGCCGTCGACGTCGGGCATCCAGATGTCCAGCAGCACGAGGTCCGGGCGCAGCGATTCACGCACCTGGCGTGCCTGCGCCGCGTTCTCGGCGAGTTCGACGGTGTGTCCTTCGTCGGTGAGGATCTCCGACAGCAGGGCCCGTATGCCCAGCTCATCGTCCACGACCAGAATAGTTGCCATGCGCCTTGAGCTTACTGCGTTGTGTCGCGGGTGGTCGCCGGGGGGGTGGCCAGGGTGGCGGCCGCAGCTTGGATGCTGGGCGCGTCCCCGGTTGGCGTGACGGCAAAGTTGGAAAATGATAACGAAACCCGTGCCCCGGTGATCGGGCCGTCGGGTTCGTCGCCTGCGTGCAGGTTGGCGGCACGCAGTCGCGCACCGTGTTCATCGGCGATCTTTTTCACCACCGCCAGGCCCAGGCCGGTGCCTTTGGTCTTGGTGGTGACATAGGGTTCGAAGGCGCGTTTGAGCACCTTGTCGGCAAAACCCGGGCCGTTGTCGATGACGGTCAGGCGCACCGCGCGCAACTCGCCGTGTTCGCCCCGTGCGGCAGTGCTGATCAACTCGACCTGGCCGTCGGGCCTGTCACTCACGGCGTCCAGGGCGTTTTGCACCAGGTTGTGGACCACCTGCCGCAGCTGCGTGGCGTCGCCCAGGATGTGCGGCAGGCCAGTTTCAAACCGGTGCACCAGAATGCCGTTGTCCTGCGCCTGGCCGTAAAGCGCCATCACTTCAGCGGCCAGCGCGTTCAGGTCCAGCGGCGCCATCTGCGCGGCCGGCAGGCGTGCGTAGTCGCGGAACTCGTTGACCAGCGTCTGCATGGCCTGCACCTGGGTGACGATGGTGTTCACGCTGCGCGCCAGCAGCGCCTGGTCGGTGCCTGCCAGCTTGTGGCCCAGGCGGTGCTGCAGGCGTTCGGCCGAAAGCTGGATGGGTGTGAGCGGGTTCTTGATCTCGTGTGCCAGGCGGCGCGCCACTTCGGCCCAGGCGGCGCTGCGCTGGGCCGAGACGACCTCGGTGATGTCGTCGAAGACCATCAAGCGTGCATCGCCTTGCAGCGTGGCGCCGCGCACCAGCAGCGTCAGCGTGGTGCCGTCACCGCGCTTGAGCTCGAAGCTGTCTTGCCATTGGTCGCGCTCGCCGGCCTCGGGGCTGGTGGCCAGCAGTTCGAAGCGCTGTTCCACGCTGTTGGAGAACTCCTGCAGGTCGGGCAGGTCGCTCAGGTGCTGGCCGCGCCAGGCCGACAGCGGCCGCTGAAGGATGCGGGTGGCGCCGGGGTTCACGGTGTCGATGCGGCCTTCGCGGTCGAACACGATGACACCGGCGGTCAAGGTGTCCAGGATGGTCTGCAGCCGGGTGCGTGCGGCTTCCAGCTGGCCCATGCCACGTTGCACCTGCGTGCGCGCATCGGCCACCTGGGCCGTCATGTCGGCAAAGCTGCGTGTCAGGCCGCCCAGTTCGTCGCCGCTGGAAAAGACGGGCTTGGCGGTCAAGTCGCCGGCCGCCACCTGGCGCACCCCGTCGGCCAGCAGCAGCAGTGGCCGGGCCAGCTGGTTGCCCAGCACGATGGCCAGCAGCACGGCGGCAAACACCGCCAGCACCAGCGTCAGGGTCAGCGTGCCGATGTACATGCGGCGCAGGCTGTCGCGCGACAGCGCTCGCTGCTGGTACTCGCTGTACGCCGACTGCACCGCCAGCGCATTGACGGCCAGGTTGCGCGACAGCGGCTGCGCCACCATCAAGAAGCGGTCTTCGCCACCGACCAACGTGACCTGGCTGCGTGGCACGCGGGCCAAGGCGCGCAGGCGCGGCCCCGGCGTGCCTGGCCCCAGTGACTCGTCGTCCAGCCCTTCCACCTGGCTGCCGGTGCCGCCGCTGCGCGCGGTACGCAGCAGCGTGGCGCTGGGGCGCTCGGGCGGGCCGGCTGCGGCGGCGCCGCCGGCCGTCAGCAGCACCTGGCCTGCGGCGTTGACCAGGCTCACTTCGCTGGCGCCGATCTGTTCGCGCAGCCGTTCCAGTGTCAGCGGCACGCCGCTGGGGCCACTGTCGGCCAGCCGTTCGGCGCCCACACGCACCTTGTCCACGAGGTCGGCCGCCAGTGCGTCCAGCGTGCCTTTGCCCAGCGCCAGGCCGGCGTCCAGCGCACCGGCCATCCGCACGTCGAACCAGGCTTCGATGCTGCGGCTCACGAACTGGTAGCTCACGGTGTAGATCACCAGCCCCGGCAGCAGCCCCACCAAGGCAAAGATGCCGGCCAGTTTGATGAGCAGCCGGCTGCCGAACTTGCCACGCTGCAGCCGGATGGCCAGGCGCAGCGCCACCAGCAGCACGACCAGGCCCAGCAGCAGCGCCACCGCCACGTTGATCCAGAACAACCAGACGAAGTTGCGTTCGTAAAAGCTGCCGTCGGGGTTCGAAAAGCTCAGCACGAAGGCCAGCACCAGCGTGGCGCCCGTGGCGGCGACGGTAGAGATGATCCAGGCCCAGCGGGCAGAGGCGGACATGGAAAAGGACATGGCCATCAGGCGCAGGGTCAGGGTTCGACCTTGAGCGTGCGGCTGGCGCCCAGCGCCCAGTCGCTTTGCCCGCCCAGTCCAAACTGCATCGGGCCGGGCAGCTGGCTGGTGTCCAGCCGGTAGCTGAACTCGACGTAGAAGCTCTTGTCGGTGTCCAGTTGCGCCACGTCCACCAGCTTCCAGTTGCCGCTGCGCGACACAGTGGACAGCGCCTCGGCCATGCTGGGATAGGTCTGGCTCAGACCGCCCAGGCTGACACGCCAGTCGCTGGTCAGCGGCCGGTAGGCCAGCCGCCACGAGCGCGACACCCGCGCCACCCGTTCATCGCGCCAGTACCAGCGGTTGCGGAACATCTGCGCTTCGGCCACAAAGTACACCGGCACGCCGCGCTGCAGTGCATCTTCCACGGCCTTGGGCAAGGTGACGCGGGCCACGAAGTCCAGGCTGATGGTGCCTTCGTTCCTGCTGGTTTCCAGCGTCACCAACTCAACGCCCTGGGCACGCACCGCGGGCGCGATCAGCAGCACGGCCAGCACCAGCAGCAGCGCCGTCAGGCCCTGCTTGATGAGTTGGCGGACCGTTGGCACGTGCATGGGGCGGCGGCTTGTCTAGGTCTTGTGTATCAGTGCGTAGAAAAACCCGTCCTGCAGCGCCGTGCTGCGGCCTGTTTCTCCGGGCAGGCCATTGTCACGGCTGGGCAGCAGGTGTCCGGGAGAACCCGGGTCCGGTGTGGACGCCCCAGCACCCAGACGTTGCATAAATGCGTCGATCTGGTGCCTGCCTTCGGCCTGAAAGATCGAGCAGGTGGCGTACAGCAAGCGGCCCCCCGGCGCCAGCAGCGGCCACAGCGCGTCCAGCATCTGCGCCTGGATGCGCGCCAGCGAGTTGATGTCGTCGGCACGGCGCAGCCAGCGTACGTCGGGGTGGCGCCGCACGATGCCGCTGGCCGTGCAGGGCGCGTCCAGCAAGATGGCGTCGAAGGGCCGGCCGTCCCACCAGCCCTGGGGCTGGCGGGCGTCGCCGGCTTTGAGTTCGGCCTTCAGCTGCAGGCGGTTCAGCGTGTCCTGCACGCGGGCCAGGCGCAGCGGGTCGCTGTCCAGCGCCAGCAGGTCCAGGTCGACCAGTTCGAGCAGGTGCGCGGTTTTGCCACCCGGTGCGGCGCAGGCGTCCAGCACCCGCGCGCCGGGCCGCAGGCCGCCTTGCAGCAGCAGGTGTGCTGCGCGCTGTGCGGCGGCGTCCTGCACCGACACCTCGCCTTCGGCAAAGCCGTGCAACTGCTGCACCGGGCAGGCCTGGGCCAGCACCACGGCCTGGCCGCCCAGGGCCGGGTCGTCGATGAGCGTGGCGGCGCGGCCCAGCGCGGCCAGCCGCTGCACATAGGCCGTGCCGGTGCCACGGCGGGCGTTGACACGCAGCGTCATCGGCGGGCGCTGGTTGGCGCTGGCCAGCAGGGCCTGCCAGTCTTGTGGCCAGTCACGCTTGACCCGCTCGATCCACCACAGCGGGTGGTTGTAGGCGCCCACGGGCGAATGGCGCACGGCCGGCACCAAGGTGTCCTTTTCGCGCAGGAAGCGGCGCAAGACGGCGTTGACGAAGTTGGCTGCGGCCGGTGTGCGCTGGCGAGCCGCGTGCACGGCCTGATCCACCAGCGTGTGTTCAGGGTAGGGCAGGGGTTCATCACGCGAAGCCTCGGGCCATAGCAGGGCCAGCGCGACGACGAGCAGCGCATCGACGTTGGGTGGCGGCGTCTTGGGCGCCAGCAGCGCGCGCAGTTCGCAGGCGCTGCCCAACCAGCGCAGGGTGTGGAAGCTGAGCGACTGCACGCCCGGGCGCAGGTCGGCCGGCACACGCGCCAGGATGTCGGTGAGCGAGCGCCCGCCGCGCACCGCCTGCACGGCGTCAGCGGTGTGCTCCAGCAATCTCGACAGCGGCAGCGACGTGGTGTGGTTGGCAATGACCCCAGTCATGGCGCCAGTCTAGTCGGCGCCCGCGGCCCCAAGAGCCCGGGCGGCGCACAATCCGCGATCTCTCATCCGTACAACCGGCTGCACCGCATGTCCCGCTCCGCTTCATCACTCACCGACGGCGCACCGCGCATTTTTCGCAGCGAAGAAGAACTGGCGCAGTTGCCGGCATCCGAACGCATCCGCTACCGCGTCGTCAACGCCGGCCGGCGTTACCACGCCAACGACAACATCTCGGCCTATGTTCGCGAAGGTGAACTGGTCGAGCTGAAAGCCGAGGTGCAGGCCAAGCTGCAAGAGGTGCTGCGGGCGCTGGTGATCGACACCGACAGCGACCACAACACCAACGAAACGGCCAAGCGCGTGGCCAAGATGTACATCGAAGAGGTCTTCCGCGGCCGCTACGTGCCCATGCCCGCGGTGACCGAGTTTCCCAATGCCGAGCGCCTGAACGAGCTGATGATCGTCGGCCCCATCACCATCCGCAGCGCCTGCAGCCACCACATGTGCCCGATCTTCGGCAAGGTCTGGGTCGGCATCCTGCCCAACGAACACAGCAACCTCATCGGCCTGAGCAAGTACGCCCGCATCGCCGACTGGGTGATGAGCCGGCCGCAGATCCAGGAAGAAGCCGTGACCATGCTGGCCAACGAACTGCAGCAGCGGGTGCGCCCGGACGGCCTGGCCATCGTGATGGAGGCCGATCACTTCTGCATGCACTGGCGCGGCGTGAAGGACACGGAGACGGCCATGGTCAACAGCGTGATGCGTGGCGCCTTTCTGAAAGACGCCAACCTGCGCCGCGAATTCCTGTCGCTGCTGCCGCGCAAACAGAGCTGAGCGCCCTGCTCCAGCAAAACACCAGCAAAACACCAGCGAACACCTGAGAACACCTGAGAACACCACCATGCTCGTCCGACTTCTGTATGCCAGCCGCGCCGTGCCGGCCATCGACCAGGATGCCCTGTACGCCATCGTGCGCCAGAGCAAGACCAACAACCCGGCACAGGGCGTGACCGGCGTGCTGTGCTTCAGCGAGGGCATCTTCCTGCAGGTGCTGGAAGGGGGCCGGAGTGCGGTCAACAAGCTCTACAACCGCATCGCCACCGACCCCCGTCACGCCGACGTGGAACTGCTGTGCTACGAAGAGATCGGTGAACGCCACTTCGCCGGCTGGAGCATGGGCCAGGTCAACATGGCACGCCTGAACCCGGCGCTGCTGCTGAAGTACTCCGAGCGGCCCACGCTGGACCCCTTTGTGGTGTCGGGGCAGGTGTCGATGGCGCTGTTCCAGGAGCTGATGGCCACGGCTTCCATCGTCGGGCAGTCCTGATGGCGTTGGCGGGCGGCTGAACGTCCCCGCAGTCGGCGTTAACCCTAGTTGCAGTCTTTGCTGGGATCAATATATTCGTAAATGCTTATATCTGCATTTAGGAAGAGACAGTGACCTTCCCCGCCTCGCCCAGCCCGCCGGGTCGCCTGCTCAAGGCGCCCGAGAACTTCATCAGCCGTGATGGCGTGCGCACCGTGTTCAGTCAGGCCAAGGCCGGGCGCCGCGACTTCATGCGCAGCGCTTTTGCCGCCGCGGTGGCCGGCACGGCGTCAACGGCTGCTTTGTCGCAGGCCAACCCCGTGCCTGCAGAAGGTGGCGACCCGCACATCTTGAACCTGCCCGCGCACACCACCGGCCTGGGCCAGGGTGTGGCCACCGATGGTTACGGTGCACCCAGCAAGTTTGAGAAGAACGTGCAGCGCCGCCAGAGCCCGGGCCTGACGCAGACCACGCAATCCAGCGTGAGCTTTGCGCCGCTGCAAAGCCTGTTCGGCATCGTCACGCCCAACGGCCTGCACTTCGAACGCCACCACCAGGGCTGGTGGGACATCGACCCGTCCAAGCACCGCCTGATGATCAACGGCAGCGACGAGCAGATGGTGAAGCGCCCCATGGTCTTCACGATGGACGAACTGATGCGCATGCCGTCGGTGAGCCGTTTCCACTTCATCGAGTGCGGTGCCAACACCGGCATGGAATGGGGCAACGTGGCCGTGCCCACCTGCCAGTACAGCCACGGCATGCTCAGCTGCAGCGAATTCACCGGGGTGCCGCTGAAGCTGCTGCTGGACATGGCGGGCGTGGACCTCAAGCGCGGCCGCTTCGTGCTGGCCGAAGGCGCCGACGGTTCCAGCATGACACGCACGATTCCCATGGAGATGGTGGAGTCCGGCGAGGTGTTGGTGGCGTATGGCCAGAACGGCGAGATGCTGCGTCCTGAAAACGGCTACCCGCTGCGCCTGGTCGTGCCGGGTGTGCAGGGTGTGAGCTGGGTCAAGTACCTGCGCCGCATCGAAGTCGGCGACATGCCCTGGGCGACCAAGGATGAGGCGATCCACTACATCGACCTCATGCCCGATGGCCGCCACCGGCAGTACAGCAGCATCCAGGAATGCAAGAGTGTGATCACCACGCCGTCGGGTGGGCAGGTGCTGCTGGACAAGGGCTTCTATCAAGTCACCGGCCTGGCCTGGAGTGGCCGCGGCAAGGTCAAGCGCGTCGACGTGTCGGCCGATGGCGGCCGCAGCTGGAAGCCCGCGCAGCTGCAGGGCCCGGTGATGGACAAGTGCCTGACGCGGTTCTCGCTGCCCTGGGTCTGGGACGGCAAACCGGCGCTGCTGCAAAGCCGTGCGGTGGACGACACCGGCTACGTGCAGCCCACCTATCGACAGCTGCGCGCCGTGCGCGGCACACGGTCGATTTATCACAACCATTCGATCCAGACCTGGCTCGTGCAAGACAGCGGCGAGGTGAAGAATGTCCAGCTGTCGTAGGGCGTCGATCGCCGCAGCAACCCTGGTGCTGGGCTTGCTGGCCAGCGCCGCGGCGTCGGCGCAAGCCACGGCCTATCCCGGGCTGGGCCGGGCCGCCACGCCCAAGGAAGTGCAGGCCTGGGACATCGATGTGCGGCCCGACTTCAAGGGCTTGCCCAAGGGCAGCGGCAGCGTCGCGCGCGGCCAGGAGGTGTGGGAAGCCAAGTGCGCGTCTTGCCACGGCATCTTCGGCGAAAGCAACGAGGTCTTCTCGCCGCTGGTGGGCGGCACGACCAAGGACGACGTGAAAACCGGCCGCGTGGCCCGGCTCACCGACCCGGCCTTCCCGGGCCGCACCACGCTGATGAAGGTGCCGACGCTCAGCACCCTGTGGGACTACATCTACCGTGCCATGCCCTGGAACGCGCCCAAGTCGCTGCAGCCCGATGAGGTGTATGCGGTCACCGCCTTCATGCTGAACCTGGGCGGCGTGGTGCCGGACGACTACACGCTCAGCGACCGCAACATGGTGCAGACACAGGCCCTGCTGCCCAACCGCAATGGCATGCGCACCGACCACGACCTGTGGCCAGGCCGCAGCATTGGCAACGGGGGCAAGCCCGACGTGAAGGCCACCGCCTGCATGAAGGACTGCGCCACCGAGCCTACGGTGGCCTCGTTCCTGCCCGACTTTGCGCGCAATGCCCACGGAAACCTGGCCGAGCAGAACCGCCTGGTCGGCGCGCAACACGGCGCCGACACCACGCGCCCCCCAGGCGCTGCGCCCGCGGCCGCGGCTGCTGCCGCGCCGCCCATGGCAGACAGCAAGGCCAGCGCTGCAACTGCGGCACAAGCCCTTGCGCGCAAGCACAATTGCCTCACCTGCCACGGCATGGACAGCAAGGTCGTCGGCCCTGGGCTCAAGGAAGTGGCGACGAAGTACGCCGGCCGCAGCGACGCGGTGGCCTACCTAGCGCAGAAGATCCAGGCTGGCAGCAGCGGCGTGTGGGGCCCAATACCCATGCCCGTACAAACCCTCTCTGCTGACGATGCCAAGGCCATCGCACAATGGTTGGCCGACGGAATGAAGCGATAGTTGTCCAGACAGATCACCGATAGACGCTTCATCTGACCCGACCCGACAGACCCCGAAGGAGAAGAACGCATGCAAACCCGTCGCGAAGTGCTGGCCACCAGCGCCCAGCTGGCCGGCCTGCTGGCTACTGCCGGCCTGCTGCCCAGCGTGGCCCAGGCCGCCTGGACTCAAGCCGCCTTTGATGCCAAGACCTTGGCTGAAGCGGCCAAGGCCCTGGGCGGTGGCGCCCCGGTTGAAAGCAAGGACGTCACCATCACCGGCCCCGACATCGCCGAAAACGGCGCCGTGGTGCCAGTGGGCTGCAGCACCGCGCTGCCGGGCGTCAAGCGCCTGGCGCTGATGGTGGAAAAGAACCCCAGCGCGCTGGCCGCGGTATTCGACGTCAACGATGCCGTGGAAGCCAATTTCAACACCCGCGTGAAGATGGGCCAGTCGTCCAACGTCTTTGCCGTGGCCTTCATGGCCGACGGCAAAGTTTTGTACGCGGTCAAAGAGATCAAAGTGACCCTGGGCGGTTGCGGCGGATAAAGAGGCCCACCCCCGAAGCGCCTTCGGCGCTCCCCGTCAAGGGGGCGCGGCTGTCGGCCCGCCAGAGCCGGTTCCGCGGCGGGCGCTTGAATCGATGAACACCGTTTGAAGGAGAAATGACATGGCAGACCCGATGCGCATCCGCGCCCAAGCCGCTGGTGACAAGGCCACCGTCCGTGTGCTCATGAGCCACGAGATGGAAACTGGCCTGCGCAAGGATTCGGCTGGCAAGACCATTCCGGCCTGGTTCATCCAGGAAGTCACCGCCACCCACAATGGCAAGCCGGTACTCAGCGCACAGTGGGGCCCCTCGGTGGCCAAGAACCCGTTCCTGCAGTTCACGGTCAAGGGCGCGAAGGCTGGCGACAAGATCACCGTGAGCTGGCTCGACAACAAGGGCGACAAGCGCACCGACGAAGCCACCGTGTCCTGACAACCCAACCATCGCTGTGCGAGGAGACCCGAGAACAATGAAGACCACGACCCTGAACCTGGCGACTCTGGCGGTCCTGGCCGGCACCATGGTGCTGACTGGCACGGCCTGGGCACAGGCCAAGTCTGCCGCCGAAGGCATCGCCGAGTACCGCAAGATGCTGGAAGACGGCAACCCGGCCGATCTGTTCGAAGCCAAGGGCGAAGCGCTCTGGAAGCAGAAGCGCGGCCCGAAAAACGCCACCCTTGAACAGTGCAATCTGGGCAAGGGCGCTGGCGTGGTCAAGGGCACGTTTGTCGAACTGCCGCGTTACTTTGCCGACACCGGCAAGATGCAGGATCTGGAATCGCGCCTGGTGACCTGCATGGAAACGCTGCAGGGCTTCAACGCTGAAGAGATCGGCAAGACCGCTTTCGGGCGCGGCGAGATGGCCAACGTCACGGCGCTGGCGACATGGGTCGCCGCAGAATCGCGTGGCCTGCGTTTCAACCTGCCGCAGGGACACGCCGAAGAACAGAAGAGCTACGAGATCGGCAAGCGGGTGTTCTTCTACCGTGGCGGGCCGATGGATTTTTCCTGCGCCTCCTGTCACAGCGTGGACGGCCAGCGCATTCGATTGCAAGACCTGCCCAACCTGACCATCAACCCCGGTGACGGCGTCGGCTTTGCGGCCTGGCCGGCCTACCGCGTGAGCAACGGCCAGATGTGGAGCATGCAGCTGCGCCTGAACGACTGCTACCGCCAGCAGCGCTTCCCGTTCCCGGGCTTCGCCTCCGAAGTCACCGTGGCGCTGGGCACCTACATGGGTGTCAACGCCAAGGGCGCGCAATCCATTGCGCCGGCCATCAAGCGCTGAAGCCACGGAGCCCCGCACCCATGAAGAAAAACCTCACCCTTGTGACCAGCGCCGTGGCGTTGGTGTTGGTCGGCTGCACGTCGTTGCCGTCGCCGCAGGCACTGGATGCCGAGACCAAAGCCCTGATGAAGGCTGGTTTCCGCGACCAGGGCATCGCAAAACTCGACCGCATCGAGCAGGACCTGGGCCAGTCGGCCTGTTCCAGCGAAACGCCCCCTGCTGACGCTGTGGCCGAGCAGATCATGGCGCAGGCCAAGGCCGGCGTGAAATGGCCGGCCGGTGGCCAGTACCTGGGCGACTGGCGCGAAGGCGAAAAGATCGCGCAGAACGGCCGCGGCATGACCTGGACCGACAGCTCCACCGCCACCAGCGCCAACGGCGGCAGCTGCTACAACTGCCACCAGCTGAGCAAGGCCGAAGTCAGCTTCGGCACCATCGGCCCCAGCCTTTACAACTACGGCAAGAACCGCGGCGTGAGCGATGTGATGGCGCCCACCGCGCAGCCCATCATCGAATACACCTGGACCAAGATCTACAACAGCAAAAGCTACGCGGCGTGCTCCAACATGCCCCGCTTCGGTCATGCCAAAGTGCTGGATGACAAGCAGATCGCGCACGTGATGTCGCTGCTGCTGGACCCCAAGTCCCCGGTCAACCAGTAGGCGCTGCAAGGCCCGCCGCCCCACACAGCCCGTCATGGCGTATCGCCTGTCGGGCTTTTTCTGCACGCAAACATAAGCAGTCACTTATTATGAGTTTGAGTCTATGAGTCTGAGCAAGCGCGACTTCCTGCAGGTGCTGACCGCAGCTTCGGTGGCTGGCATGGGCCTGACACGCTATGAAGACGCCGACGCGGCCACGGCAGAGCAGGGGTTGTATGACCTGCCCCCGCTGGGCAGCGGCCCTGGCTTTGTGAGCTTCCTGCACATGACGGACTGCCATGCGCAGTTGCTGCCCATTTACTTCCGCGAGCCCAGCGTCAACCTGGGCTTGGCCGGCATGAAGGGCCAGCTGCCGCACCTGGTGGGCGAACACCTGTTGAAGCGGTCCGGTCTGCGCCCTGGCAGCGCGATGGCCCACGCCTTCACCTTCATCGACTTCGAACGCGCCGCGCGCCGTTACGGCAAGGTGGGCGGCTTTGCGCACCTGACCACGCTGGTCAAGCGCCTGAAGGCCAGCCGCCCTGGCGCGCTGCTGCTCGACGGTGGCGACACCTGGCAGGGCAGCGCCACCAGCCTGTGGACCAACGCGCAGGACATGGTGGACGCCTGCAAGCTGTTGGGCGTGGACGTGATGACGGGCCACTGGGAGTTCACCTACGGCATGCAGCGCGTGAAAGAGATCGTCGAGAAGGACTTCGCCGGCCGCGTCGACTTCGTTGCCCAGAACATCAAGACCAACGACTTCGGCGACCCGGTGTTCAAGCCCTACGTGATGAAGGACATGAACGGCGTGAAGGTGGCCATCGTCGGCCAGGCCTTTCCCTACACCCCGATCGCCAACCCGCGCTACCTGGTGGCCGACTGGGAATTCGGCATCCAGGACGCCAACATGCAAAAGGTGGTGGACGAGGCGCGTGCGCAGGGCGCCCAGGTGGTAGTGCTGCTGTCGCACAACGGCATGGACGTGGACCTGAAGCTGGCCGGCCGGGTGCGCGGCATCGATGCCATCTTCGGTGGCCACACCCACGACGGCGTGCCGGTGGCTGTGCCGGTGCAAAACGCCGGCGGCACGACGCTGGTCACCAACGCCGGCAGCAACGGCAAATTCCTCGCCGTGCTCGACCTCGACGTCAAGGGCGGCAAGGTCGCCGACTTGCGCTACAAGCTGCTGCCGGTGTTCTCCAACCTGCTGCCGGCCGACCCGGCGATGGCCACCCTGATCGAAAAATCGCGCGCGCCCTATGCGGCGAAGCTTGGCGAAAAGCTCGCGACCACCGAGGGCCTGCTCTATCGCCGCGGCAACTTCAACGGCACCGCCGACCAGCTGATCCTCGACGGGCTGATGGCGGAAAAGAACGCCGAGATCGCGTTCTCGCCCGGCTTCCGCTGGGGCACCACGCTGCTGCCAGGGCAGGCGATCACCTACGAGCACCTGCTCGACCAGACGGCGATCACCTACCCCTACGTCACGTTGAACGAGCTCACCGGCGAGACGATCAAGACGATACTCGAGGACGTCGCCGACAACCTGTTCAATCCCGATCCCTACTACCAGCAGGGCGGCGACATGGTGCGCGTGGGCGGCATGCAGTACGCGATCGCGCCGAACGCTTCGGCGGGCCAGCGGATCACCGCGATGTCGCTCGGGGGCAAGCCGATCGACGCTGCGAAGAAATACAAGGTCGCAGGCTGGGCGCCGGTGTCCGAAGACGCGAAGAGCGCCGGCGGCGAGCCGATCTGGGACCTGATGGCGCGCTATCTGCGCGCGCAAAAGACGATCGCGCCGCGCAAGCTCGACCTGCCGAAGGTCGAAGGGGTCGGCGGCAATCC
>JBBRCN010000113.1:0-12782 GCA_038204775.1 Burkholderiales bacterium
GCCTTGGCCGCGGTAGCTGGCGCCAAAACTCTGCGCCGCGTCCTCGATCACCACCAGGCCGTGGCGCTGGGCAATCTCATGGATCGCGTCCATGTCGGCCACCTGACCGTACAGGCTGACCGGCATGATGGCGCGGGTGCGTGGCGTGATTCGGGCCTCGATCAAGCTGGCGTCGATGTTGCAGGTGTCCGGCTCGATATCCACGTAGACCGGCACGCCGCCCAGCAGCACGATCATCTCGGCCGTGGCGGCAAAAGTGAAGGGCGTGGTGATGACCTCGTCGCCAGGCTGCAGGCCGATGGCCATCAGCGCGATCAGCAGCGCCTCGGTGCCGCTGGCCACGGCCACGCAGTGCGGCGCGCCGGTATAGGCCTCCAGGGCGGATTCCAGCGCCTTGACCTCGGGGCCCATGATGTACTGGCCGTGGTCCAGCACCCGCTGGATGCCGGCGTCGATCTCGGTCTTGAGCGCCGCGTACTGGGTCTTGAGGTCGGTGAATTGCATGGGGCAGCTTGTGAAGTGAAGGCGTCAGTCCAGCAGGCGCAGCACAGCGCCGGCCAATTGGTAGCGCTCGCCGGTGGCGGGGCAGGTGGCGTCGGCTTGGCCCTGCAGCGGCAGGTCCAGGCGCTCACCGTGGCGGCTCATCCAGCCGATGCGGCGGGCCGGCACACCGGCCACCAACGCAAAGGCCGGCACGTCGCGGCTGACCACGGCGCCGGCGGCCACAAAGGCGTATTCACCCACGGTGCAGCCGCAGACGAGGGTGCAGTTGGCGCCCAGCGTGGCACCGCGCCGGACCAGCGTGCGCCGGTACTCGCCCTTGCGCACCACCGCCGAGCGCGGGTTGTGCACATTGGTAAACACCATGCTGGGGCCGCAGAACACGTCGTCCTCCAGCGTCACCGCGTCATAGACCGACACGTTGTTCTGGATCTTCACGTCGTGGCCGATGTGCACGTCGTTGGCGACAAACACACCCTGCCCCAGCGAGCACCGTGCGCCGATGCGTGCACCGGCGCTGACATGCACGAAGTGCCACACATGCGTGCCGTCGCCAAGCTGTGCGCCTTCATCGACGATGGCGCTGGGATGAACAACGACCGCCATCTAGAAGACCAGCGGCAAGCCGACGCGTGTGCCGTCGCGTGCGCTGCGGTAGGCCGCGATGATGACTTCCAGCGAACGCAGGCCTTCGTAGCCGTCCACTTCGGCGTGTTTTTCGCCGCGCAGCGTGGCGATGACGTTGTCGTAGTACAGCGGGTGGCCCGGGCCATATACCGAAGGCGCGGCGTAGCTGGCGTCCTTGATGGCTGCGTCTTCGGCGCGCACTTCGTCGAATTCCCAGTGGTCGATGCGGTTCACCGCCACCCCGCCGATGCGCACGGTGCCACGTTCACCCAAGATCGTGATGCTGCCTTCGAAGTTCTTGCCGTGCGTGAGCATCGTGACGTTGATGCTGGCCAGGCCGCCGCTGCGCAGGCGCAGGCTCATCACGCCGGTGTCTTCGGCTTCGATGGCCCTGGCCAGCGTGGCGGTGTAGGCGTGCACGCTGTCCACGGGGCCGACGAGCCAATCGACCATATCGACGTAGTGGCTGGCCTGGTTCAGGAAGGCGCCGCCGTCCATGTCCCAGCGCCCGCGCCACGGTGCGTCGTCGTAGTAGCTTTGCGGGCGCGTCCAGAAGACGTTGACGTTGACCATGTGAACACGGCCAAACCGGCCGCCGTCCACCGCCGCCTTCAACAGCTGCATGGTCGGGTTCAGGCGGTTTTGCTTGACGACAAAGAGCTTGACGCCGGCGTCGCGGCAGGCGCGCACCATGGCCATGCCGTCGTCCCACTTGGTGGCCATTGGCTTTTCGCTCAGCACGTGGCGGCCGGCAGCGGCCACCTGCATGGCCTGGCGCGGGTGCAGGCCGCTGGGCGTGGCCAGGGTCACGATGTCAGCGTCGCAAACGTCCAGCAGCGCGTCAAGCGAAGCGAATCCGGCAGCGCCGGTTTTGTCCACGGCCGCTTGCAACGCCTGCGGGCGGTTGTCGCACACAGCCACCAGTTCGGCCCGCCCCTGGTGCTGCTTCAAGGCTTCGAAGTGATTGGCCGAAATGCGACCGCAGCCCACCAGGGCAAAGCGGATCGGTCGATCAAGGATGGGCTCTTGCCGGGGCACTGTGGGCTTCATGCAGCCGAGAATTCTACGGCTGCGCCTAAAATTGAAGCAGAAACAACGAGTTGAAGATGAGTGACACGCCCAACACCACGCCGAGCACCGCCCCGAACGCCGCCCCGAACGTCGCCCCGAACCCCGAGAACCAGTTGATCACCGAGCGGCGCGAAAAGCTGCAACTGCTGCGCGCCCAAGGTGTCGCCTTCCCCAACGACTTCAAGCCCAGACACCACGCGGCCGACCTGCACCTGAAGTACGGCCCGGTCGACAACGAAACGCTGGAGCCGCAAGCCATCGCCGTCAGCGTGGCCGGCCGGCTGATGCTCAAGCGCGTGATGGGCAAAGCCTGCTTCGGCACGCTGCAGGACGGCTCGTTTGGTGACAAACACGGCCGCATCCAGCTCTACATCACACAAGACGCGGTGGGCCCCGAAGCGCTGGCCGCCTTCAAGCACGGCGACCTGGGCGACATCCTGGGCTGCGAAGGCACGCTCTTTCGCACCAAGACCGGTGAGCTGTCGGTCAAGGCGACCAAGGTCCGGCTGCTGACCAAAAGCCTGCGCCCTTTGCCCGACAAGTTCCACGGCATGAGCGACCAGGAACAGAAGTACCGCCAGCGTTACGTCGACCTGATCACCGACGAAACCGCACGTGCCCGCTTCGTGGCGCGCAGCAAGGCGGTCAGCTCGATCCGCAGCTTCATGGTCGAACACGGCTTCCTGGAAGTGGAAACGCCCATGCTGCACCCCATTCCGGGCGGCGCCAACGCCAAGCCCTTTGTCACCCACCACAACGCGCTGGACCAGGAGATGTTCTTGCGCATCGCGCCCGAGCTCTACCTGAAGCGCCTGCTGGTGGGCGGCTTCGAGCGGGTGTTCGAGATCAACCGCAACTTCCGCAACGAAGGCATCAGCGTCCGCCACAACCCCGAATTCACGATGATGGAGTTCTATGCGGCCTACTGGACGCACCATGATCTGATGGACTTCACCGAAGCCGTGCTGCGCCACGCCGCACGTGCGGCCACGGGTTCAGCCGCCCTCACCTACGCCGGCCAGCCGGTGCACCTGGACCAGCCCTTCACGCGCCTGAGCGTGTGCGAGTCACTGGTCGTGCATGCCGGCCTGACACAAGAGCAGACGCAGGACATCGGTCTGCTGCGTGCGCGTCTGTTGGCCGCTGGCCATGAAGCGCCTGCACACTGGAAGCTGCCCGAGCTGCAGTTCGGCCTCTTCGAGGCTGAAGTGGAGTCCAAGTTGTGGCAGCCCACCTTCATCATCGACTACCCCGTTGAAGTGAGTCCGCTGGCGCGTGCGTCCGACAGCAACCCGGCCATCACCGAACGCTTCGAGCTCTTCATCACGGGGCGCGAATACGCCAATGGCTTTTCCGAACTGAACGATGCCGAAGACCAGGCCGCACGGTTCCAGGCGCAAGCGGCCAACAAGGAAGCCGGGGACGAAGAAGCGATGTACTACGACGCCGACTTCATCCGCGCGCTGGAATACGGCATGCCGCCGGCCGGCGGCTGCGGCATCGGCATCGACCGCTTGATGATGCTGATCACCGACAGCCCGAGCATCCGTGACGTGATCCTGTTCCCGGCCCTGCGCCGCGAGAGTTGACACATGGATGCCACGCGCCTGCTGTCGCTGACTGAAATCGAAGCGGCGGTCTGGCGCGAACTCGGTGCCGCCGTGCGGGTGCGCGGCCACGGCTGGCGGGTGGCCGTGCTGGCCACCGTGGACGGCGACGCGGCCGATGCACGCAGCATCGTGCTGCGCGACCTGGATGCGGCCGAGCGCACGCTGCTGATGTACACCGATGCGCGCAGTCCCAAAGCGCATCAGCTGGCGGCACATCCGCACGGCACGCTGGTGCTGTGGAGCGCGGCGCTGGGCTGGCAATTGCGCCTGCGTGTGGCGCTGTCGCTGGAAACGTCGGGCCTGCGGGTTTCGTCGCGCTGGGCGCAACTGAAGCTCACGCCGGCGGCGCAGGACTACCTGTCACCGCTGCCCCCAGGAACCGCCTTGGACGCACCCGCGCCAGAACGGCAAAGCCGCGACCACTTTGCAGTGCTCGCGGCCCGGGTGCTGTCGCTCGACTGGCTGGAGTTGCACCCCAGCGGTCACCGGCGTGCGCGCTTCGACGCCAGTGGCGCGACCTGGCTCACGCCCTGATCAGCGTGAGGTCTGGGCCAGGTTGCGGCCGGCGTCGCGCGCCAGCGGCAGTTGCGCCAGATAGAAAGAACCGCTGTCTTCACCCTGCATCTGCGCAGCCGGGCTCAGCGCACGGTCCACACGCACCTGGGCCCGCACTTCTTCACGGGTGGCGATGCTCTTGGCCACCATCAGCGGGTTGTAGCTGATCGAGTAGACACGGGTGCTGCCGTCGGCGCGCGCAGCAAACAGCTCGGCCTGCACCTGGGCGCGGCTCTTGGTCTGCGACCACACCTGGGTGGCGCTGTCGTCAGGCGTCGGGCTCTCGGCATGGGCTGCAAAAGCGGCGCCCAGCGACAGCACGGCGATCAAGGGGTAGGCAAGGCGTTGGATCGTGTTCATGAAATTTCCTTCAAGGCATCCGGTTGGGTTGGACCCGTCGGTGGATGCTTGCCCGGCGTCGTCCATGGCGTGAACTCTAGGGTTCACCCCAGGAACGAAAAAGCAGCTGGGTAGGAACGGATCGTTCCGGTTTCAGGAACAAAGATGGAGCTTGAAATGGCCTCAGCTCACCCTTGGGTGCGTGTCGGTTCAGCCGCAGGTGAGTGTCGATTCACCCATGGGTGAGTGTCGATTCACCCGTGGGTGAGTGTCGATTCACCCGTGGGTGAACACCGCCTTGCGTTTGTTCAGGAAGGCGTCCATGCCTTCTTTTTGATCGGCGGTGCCAAACAGCGAATGGAAAACACGGCGCTCGAAGTCCACGCCGTCCGACAGGCCCGACTCGAAGGCGCGGTTCACACATTCCTTGGCCATCATCACGCTGGGCCCGCCCAGGGTGCAGATCAGTTCGGCGGCGGCCAGTGCTTCGGCCATCAGCTTGTCGGCCGGCACCACACGTGACACCAGGCCGGCACGTTCGGCTTCGGCAGCGTCCATCATGCGGCCGGTCAGCACCATGTCCATGGCCTTGCCCTTGCCCACCGCGCGGGGCAGGCGCTGCGTGCCGCCGGCGCCCGGAATGATGCCGATCTTGATTTCCGGCTGACCGAACTTCGCGCTGTCCGCGGCGATGATGAAGTCGCACATCATGGCCAGTTCGCAGCCTCCGCCAAGGGCAAAACCGGCCACGGCGGCGATGACGGGCTTGCGCACCTGGCGCATCGTTTCCCAGTTGCGGGTGATGAAGCCGCCGCCGTAGGCCTGCATGAATGTTTTGGTGGCCATGGCCGAAATGTCGGCCCCGGCAGCAAAGGCCCTCTCGCTGCCCGTGACGACGATGCAGCCGATGCCGTCGTCGCGGTCGAAGGCCAGCAGCGCGTCACCCAACTGGTCCATCAAGGCGTCGTTCAGCGCGTTCAGCTGCTTGGGCCGGTTCAAGGTGATCAGGCCCACACGGCGCTCGGTCTGGCCTCGTGTTTCGCTCAGGATCAGGGCTTCTGTCATGGGTTCCTCCGGTATTCATTGGCACTATAAGGGGCCGTTCCCTGGGTTACTTTCGGGGATTCGCGACTTCAGTACAAGTTAAGCTGACGCCCCCAAACTGGACCGCTTGGGGACTTCCCGCAGCGCCCCTGTCGCCAACCGGCCACACTTCGAGCATGCCCATCATCTTTCGCAAAACCGCCAAGGGCGTGGCCGAGATCGGAACCCGGGCGCACCGCTTGACGCCACGCATGCGCAACACGCTGATCCTGGTGGACGGCAAGCGCGACGCAGACGACCTGAAGGCCCTGATCACCCAGCAGGTCGAAGAGACCTTGCAGTCGCTGGCCGAGCAGGGTTTCATCGAAGCCGTGGGTGAAACCGTGCGCAGTCCGGCGTCTGCACCTGCGTCTGCACCTGCGCCTGCACCCACACCCGCACCTGCGCCCCCCGCTGCCGCAGCGCGCCCGGCGGCAGCATCCGCCAAACCCGGACCAGACTTCGAGAACCTGCGCCGCACGTCGGTGCGCGCACTCAACGAATCGCTGGGCCCCAGCGCGGCCTCACTGGCCATCCGCATGGAACGAGCCCGCAACCTGGAAGAACTGCAAGCCCTGATGGGCCAGGCTTCCAAGCTGATAGGCGCAGCACGCGGCCAGGCGGCGGCCGAAGCCTACGCGGCACGGTTCCCGGCCAGCTGATCAGTCCGCACCCGGTCAGCGTCCGGGCTGCGCCTGCTGCGGCAGGCGTTCGATGAGCAAGTCGACATAGGTCTGCGCGTCTTGTCGGATGAGGATGCGCACCGGCAGGTACTGCAGCGACGGCGCAACCCAGAACTCCGCCGCCAGTTCACCGCCCGCGCTGCCCAGCGCACTGGGATCCTGCTCGCGCCGCGGCTTCACATGCACCGCGTCTACGGCACCAGCCGCCGTCTGCAGCGTTTCCATCTGCAGGACATCGTAGGTCCAGGAACCGACACGTCGTGGCAGCGCCAAAGGCAACTCGATGGATTGCCCAGCCTGCAGCAATTGCGGCTGGGTCGTGAAGAGCCAGGTCATCTGCACAAACTGGCTGGCGCTGTCTTGCACACCCTGGGGCCGCACCAGTTGCGCCCCTGTGGGCAGCCTCACGGCATCGTCGTCCAACCAGATGGTCAGGCGGCGCGGTTCACGCAGAGCCATGCGCGTTTCTTCGTCGTAACGGCGCGGCCGCAGTCCCTGCCGCGTGATCTCGCCTTCGCTGGTGATGCGGCGGCTCAGCAGTGGCGCAAAGTGCGGGCCCACCGACACGTCCAGGTGCACCTGGTAGCGACTGCCCGAGCGCAACCATTCCACCTGCGCCTGGCCTTGCACCGCACCGCGGTAGTTGCCGGTGAGCGTGTAGCTCAGGCGCGTGGACGGCGGCCAGTCGAAGGCGGACGGGGCTTGTGGCGAGGATGCGGCTTCGGCGGCTTGGGCAGCTTGGGCGGCTTGGACGGCTTCTGCGACTGCGGGCACCGGCGCTGCGCGCAGTTCAGCCAGGGTCGGCAATGGCGGTGTCGGTTCGAGCAGCGGCTCGGGCGCCAGCCCGCCATCGCTGCGCATCAAGTCCAGCGAGGCTGCTGCTGCAGCCGAAGCGGAAGCCGCCGCAGGGAGGGTCGGCAGGCGCTTGACGGCCGGTGTGCTCGCCCGCAGCACCGCGGCCGGCGCAGCAGGCTTCAGTTCACGAACGAAGCTGACTTCGATGCGGCTGGGCCGTGTGTCGTGGTCTGTGCTGCGATCCCCCAGCCGGTCGGGCCAGTGACGATGGGCCAGCCACAGGTGCACGACCAGCACCAGCAGCGCCAGGGCCAGCAACTGCGCACGCCGGCCGGCGTGCCATCCACGCAAAGCCAGGCGCAAAGGCTCGGGCCCTGAACCGGGCGCGCCCTCAGCTGCCAGCTGCACCAAGGAAGCAGGCCAGCGCCGCCACCACGCTGAGCCTGAAGCGCAGCGTCAGCCACGCGGCCACGCCATGGGCCGGGTACAGGCGCCGGTCCACCGCGTAGCACACGATGAACATCAGGCCGTGGATCACCAGACCCGCATCCGGTGGCATCACGGCCGCAGGCCAGGCCACCAGCGAGGGCACCACGCCCCAGACCAGGGCCGATGCCGCCGGCTGCGGCTGCCGCATCGCCAGCCCCCAATGCATGCCGCCCAGGAAACTGAGGATCAGCGCGGCATAGGCCGACAGGGCCAGCGCGGCGTAGGCCTGCACGTCGTCCCGCACCAGCCACACCAGCACCGCGCCGGCCACAAAGGGCAGCAGACCCGCATGCCCCAGGCGCACCGCCAACACAGTGGGCGTCAGGGGTGCAGCGTTCGGGGCAGCAGGTGCAGCGGTGCTTGTTTCAGAAGGGACCGATGCGGCCACGGTGCGGTGCATGCCTGCATTGTCCGCCGCTGAGGCCGGACCTGTGCGCGCAGGCTATTTCTTGTCGGTGGCGGCCGTCAGCAGCTTTTCCACCTGGTCCAGCGGAATGGCGCCCGGCTTGCGTGTGCCGTCTTCGAAAAACACGGCCGGCGTTCCGTTGATGCGGTGGGTGCGCGCAAAGGCCACGTTGCGGTCCACGGCCGCCGTGCTGCAACTGGCGGCGGCCTTGGGCGCGGCCACACCGTCCAGCATCCAGGCGCGCCAGGCCTTGCCCGGGTCTTTGCTGCACCAGATGTCTTTGGACTTGAGCACCGAATCCGGGCCCAGGATGGGCAGCAGGTAGGTGTAGATCGTCACGTCCTTGACCAGGGTGACGTCACGTTCGAAACGTTTGCAGTAGCCGCAGTTGGGGTCCACGAAGACCGCCATCTTGCGTGCGCCACTGCCCTGCTTGAAGACGATGGCGTCCTTCACCGGCAGCTTGCTGAAGTCCAGCGCCATCAGCTTGTCGATGCGCGCTTCGGTCAGGTCGGTCTGGGTCTTGGTGTCGTACATGGCACCGCCCACCAGGATGAAGTCGCCCTTTTCGTCGGCGTACAGCAGCTCGGTGCCGTTGTAGCGCACCTCCCACAGGCCGGCGATGGGCGTGCGTGTGACTTCGTCGATCTTGGGCAGCTTGGGCAGGCGTTCGGCCAGCACCTTGCGGATCTGTGCCTCTTGCGCCAGGACCGTGCCCGTGCCCAGCGCGCTGAGTACAGCGGCCATCGCCAGGGCGGTCAGGGATTTTTTGAGGTGCGGCATGGCCGGTGTCCTTGTCATGTTCAGCCGCCCAGGGCGCGGCCGGTGAGCAGCCGCTTCAGCGGCGGCAGGTGGTTGACCAGCGTCAGCCCGCGGTTGCGCAGTTCGCGCGCCAGCGGTGCCGGGTGGGCAAAAAGTTGCCACAGCGCGTCGGTGACCTGCGCCATGGCCTGCACCGGCAGTCGCCGGCGCCTTGCGTAACGTTCGCCGATGCGGGGGTCGGCCGGCGTTCGCCAGGCTTCGCGTGTGGCCAGCACGTCGGCCAGCACCGCCACATCGGCCAGCCCCAGGTTCAAACCCTGGCCGGCCAGCGGGTGCACCACGTGCGCCGCATCGCCCACCAGCACCCACCCCGGGCCGTGCACGGCATCGGCCTGGGCCATCGACAGCGGCCACTGCGCCCGTGCACTGCCCAGGCGCAAGGTGCCGGCTGCACCACCCGTGGCATCGGCCAGCGCCGATTCAAAAGCCGCGTCGGACAGGGCCATCAGCGCGTCAGCCTGTGCGTCGGGCACCGACCAGACCAGGCCGTAGCCGTGGCCGGCTTGCGGACGGTCCAGCGGCAGCAGGGCTAGCACATCGGGGCTGCGGAACCATTGGCGCGCCAGGCCGGCATGGGCCTGATCGCTGAGCAGGCGTGCGGCGATGGCCCGGTGCCCGTAGGCCTGGCGAGGCATCTGCGCGCCAAGGCGGCTGCGGGTGGCCGAATCCTTGCCTTCGGCCAGCACCAGCAGGGCCGCAGGCACATCGGCCGCCACACGCTGCACATGCGGCGCAAAGTTGACCGCCGCGTGCAGCGCGCGTTCGAGTTCGGCCGCATCCACGATCCAGGCCAATTCGGCCAGGCCCTGGCTCCAGGCTGAAAAGTCCAGCGCCGCGCCGGGTGCGTCACCTTCGATGTGCATGTCATGCACCGGCGTGCGCGCATCGGCCGGCAGTGCGTCCCAGACCTTCAGGTGCGAGAGCAGTTGCACCGAGGCGGCGTTCAGCGCGTAGGCCCGCACGTCCTCACGCGTGGCAGGCGCCGGCGCGTCGCCCAGCAAGGCCACACGCAAGCCCTGTCGGCCCAGCGCCAGCGCAGCGGCCAGGCCGACCGCGCCTGAGCCGCGAACGAGGACGTCATGTGCAGTCATCGGTCGATTGTAGGGAGCGACCCCATGCACAATCGCCGCCCGGGCTTTATCGAGCCCCTCCTTTGGAGCCTGCGTGAACCCTGCCGTGAACGAATCGGCCTGCGAGCTGTCGGCTTTGCACGTCTACCCCATCAAATCCTGTGGTGGAGTGGTGCTGACCGAAGGCCTGCTGGTGGAAACAGGCCTTGAATTCGACCGCGCCTGGATGGTGGTTGACGAACACGGCGAGATGCTGACTCAGCGTGAGCTGCCGCGCATGGCGCTGGTGCAGCCCACCTTCAAGGGCAGCGAACTGATGCTGCGTGCGCCCGGCATGCTGGCGCTGCACCTGCGGCTGGACACGGTGGAAGCCGCCACACGCGTGCGCGTGTGGGACGACGTGGTCAAGGCCTACGACATGGGTGCGCTGGCCTCGCAATGGTTCACTGATTTCCTGGGTACCGGCTTCAAGGGCCGGCTGCGGCTGGCCCGCTTCGACCCCGAAGAAAAGCGCCTGTCCGATCCCACCTGGGCGGGTGAGATCGCCGCAGAAAACGCCTTTTCCGACGGCTTTCCGGTACTGGTGGCCAACACCGCGTCGCTGGACGACCTGAACACCCGGCTTGCTGCACGTGGTGTGGCACCGGTGACGATGCAGCGCTTCAGGCCCAACCTGGTGCTCAGCGGCCTGCAGCCCTGGGACGAAGACCACGTGAACGAGATCGTCATCTCCACGGCCGAAGGGCCCGTGCGCTTGCGCCTTGTCAAGCCCTGCGTTCGCTGCAACATCCCCAATGTGGACCCGCTCACCGCTGCCACTTCACATGAGCCGGGCGACACGATGGCCGGATTCCGGTCAGACCCGCGCATGAAGGGCGGCGTCACCTTCGGCATGAATGCCGTCGTCGTGGAAGGCATCGAACGGATGCTGCGTGTCGGACAGAAGGCCGAGCTGAACTGGGACTTCTAGGCGCCAGCGACGGCGTCATCGGGTCCGGTCAGGGCCGCTTGTCGGGCAGCGGGATGAACTCGGTCTCGCCCGGCACCTGATCAAACCGCCCCGCCGCCCAGTCGTTCGCAGCCTGCACGATGCGTTCCTTGCGCGAGGACACGAAGTTCCAGTACAGGTGGCGGTGGCCCAGCGCTTCGCCGCCGATCAGCACGGCGCGTGCGGCGCCCGTGGCCGCAATCATGGGCTCGTCGTCAGCGGCCAGCACCACCATCGTGAAGGGCGGCACCGTCACGCCGTCCAACTGCACCGGGCCGTCCACAACATAGAGCGCACGCTCGGCAGCCGGTGGCAAGGGAAGGCGTCACCGGTGTCGAGCTGGATGTGGCCAGGCCGATGTGCGGGTGCGGGCGCACGTCGTGGTTGTCATTCGGCCCTGCGGTCACGGGGCCGAAGTGGTCGAAGAACAGAAACGGGCCCACGGCCTGCCGCTCGGCCGCGGGCAGCAGGCGGCGCACCGCGAAACCGCCGCCCAGGTCCTTCATGTGGGGCCGGATCGTCGTCGAGGGTGTGTTCATCGCCCCAGTGTAGGAAAATCACCGGTTAACCGGTCACCCAACAGAAAACCACCATGAGTCTCAAGTGCGGCATCGTCGGCCTGCCCAACGTGGGCAAGTCCACGCTCTTCAATGCCCTGACCAAGGCCGGCATCGCCGCCGAGAACTACCCTTTCTGCACCATCGAGCCCAACGTCGGTATCGTCGAGTTGCCCGATCCTCGTTTGAACAAGCTCAGCGACATCGTCAAGCCCGAACGGGTGGTGCCGGCGATCGTGGAGTTTGTCGACATCGCCGGTCTCGTGGCCGGTGCCAGCAAGGGCGAAGGCCTGGGCAACCAGTTCCTGAGCCACATCCGCGAGACCGATGCCATCGTCAACGTGGTGCGCTGTTTCGAGGATGAAAACGTCATCCACGTGGCCAACAAGATCGACCCCATTTCCGACATCGAAGTCATCCAGACCGAGCTCTGCCTGGCCGACCTGTCAACGGTGGAAAAAAGCCTGCACCGCTACGTGAAGGCCGCACGTTCGGGCAACGACAAGGAAGCAGCGGCGCTGGTGAAGGTGCTGGAGAAGTGCCAGGCCGCGCTGGACCAGGCGCAGCCGGTGCGTGGCATCCCGTTCAGCAAGGAAGAGCTGGTGATCCTCAAGCCGCTGTGCCTGATCACCGCCAAGCCGGCGATGTTCGTCGGCAACGTGTCGGAGACGGGTTTCGAGAACAACCCCTTCCTCGACCGGTTGAAGGAGTACGCCGCCCTGCAGAACGCGCCGGTGGTGGCCATCTGCGCCAAGACCGAGGCCGAGCTGTCGGAGATGGAGGACGAGGACCGCACGCTGTTCCTGGCCGAGATGGGCCAGACCGAGCCCGGCCTGAACCGCCTGATCCGCGCCGCCTTCAAAGTGCTGGGGCTGCAGACCTACTTCACCGCCGGGGTGAAGGAGGTGCGCGCCTGGACCATCCACATCGGCGACACCGCACCGCAGGCTGCGGGCGTGATCCACACCGATTTCGAGAAGGGCTTCATCCGCGCCCAGACCATCGCCTTCGACGAGTTCGTCAAGTTCAAGGGTGAACAGGGCGCCAAGGACGCCGGCAAGATGCGCGCCGAAGGCAAGGAGTACGTGGTCAAGGACGGCGACGTGCTGAATTTCCTGTTCAGCGGCTGAGCACGCGTCCGGCAGGCTAGTGACCGCCTGCGCAGGATGATTGAAGCAGTTATATC